>JBEAXP010000032.1:0-4791 GCA_041159745.1 Actinomycetota bacterium
GCACGGTGCTGCCGAAGTTCTCCGACCCGGCCACGGCCGAGGCGGCGGGATTCTCGACGATCGGCGACGGCGCCACGGGCTACGAGCACTACATCAACTGGAAGTACATCAACGACGAGCACGAGTTGAATCCCGAGTTCCCCGAGAGCCTCGTGTATCAGATCGATCCGGCCACGCGTCAGAAGAAACTCGTGTCGGCCATGTTCATGATGGGCGACGAGTACACGCTCGACAACGTTCCGAACGTCGGCGGCCCCTTGACGCAGTGGCACATCCACAACAATCTCTGCTTCAGCCGCGATCCGGCCGTGTTCGGTTCCACCCGCGTGGTGGGCGTGACCTCGGAGAACGGACCCTGCCAGTTCGGCATCAAGTTGCGCGAGAACCCCATGATCCACGTGTGGATCGTCCCGCACAAGTGCGGACCTTTCGCCGCCCTCGAAGGTGTGGGGGCCGGCCAGGTGCGCGCCGGCGAAGAACAACTCTGCGATCACGCGCACGCCGGCGCCTGATCGAACTCGCCCGGTGGGTCAGGGCAACGACACCACCGTGACGGTGCCCGTCGTGCCGTCGACCGTGATGGTCGCGCCGTCGGGAATCCGCTCGGTCGCATCGGTGACGCTCACGACGCACGGGATTCCCAACTCGCGACTCACGATGATCGCGTGACTCACGAGCGCACCGACGTTCACCACCACCGCGCCGGCCGGCACGAACAACGGCGTCCAGGCCGGATCGGTGAGGGGCGCGACGAGAACTTCACCCGGCTCGAGCGCGAGCGGATCGGCCGGATCGAGAATCACTCGAGCCTTGCCGGTGTACGTGCCGGGCGCACCGGACATACCGGTGAGCACCTCACCCTTGGTGACGACGGCCGCCCTCGAAGCGCCCTTGCGCGACCACTCCGACAGCGGCGGAACCGATCGGTGAACGATGAACGGTGGTTCGAGTTGGAACAGCTCGAGATACTGGCGTTCGCGTTGGGCCAAGCGAGCCCGGAACTCGTCGGGATCGCTGGCGAACGCGTCGAGTTCGTCGTTCAACAGCATGCAGATCTGAGAGTTCGTGTAACCGGTCCGCGCCGCCATGGCGAAGGCGGCCATACGGACCTCGTGCAACACCTTGATGATGTTGGTCTTGGCTCGCTCGCGTCCGGCCAAGAAGACGTGGGACGACCGCAGTGCCATCTCAAACTGGGCGAGAACCTCGGGCTGGCCGGCCAAGGCTTCGCGCACCTTGGCTTCGGCGGCCCGCCGGGTGGCGGCGTTCCGCTCGTTGCGGATGGCGGGACTCTCGGAGTCGGGTGCGGCTCGCATCGCGTCGATCAACGCGGTTGCGAGCGCCGGCTTGGTCTCCCACACGTCGGATCGAATGTCCCATTCGTTGGGCCCACGACTTCCGAACTCGTCGATGAACGCCGCGAACCCCGCGGCGTACTCGGCCGAGTCGGCGGGAAGCCGGGACAACTTCCACATCGCGTTGCTCGGCGCCGCCGAGTCGACGTCGCCGATCGACGTGATCAGGGTGAGAGCCAGGGTCGGATCGCCGAGCGCCGCCGCGATCTGACCCAATGCGCCGGGTCCGATGGAGGTCCCGGCGGTGGTGTCGAGGTGATGCTTGAACATGCGCCGCATCGCCGGAATGAACGAGCGCATCCGGGCGATCAGCGCCGCCTCATCGAGAGTCGAGAGGTCGGGCCGCGACGCCCGGGCCGCCTTCGACTCGGCTTGATCGGCCATGAGGTGGGGCAACGAGTCGGCGGTCATCACACCCACCATCCACTCGCCGAGCTTGGCCGTGTTGGATGGGCTGTCGTGCCACGGTTCGGCGACATACGGCGGGACGTCGGGATGCGCACCGAAGTAGACGGCGTCGATCATCTCGGGTGACAGTCCGGGCCCACGAGCCCCGAACAGGCGCGCCATCGAACCGTTGATGTAGAGGTATCCGCCGAACGATCCGACCACTTCGGGATGCACGAGATCGACCTCGTGCTCGTCGCAGGTACCGGCACCGACCTGCGAGTCGCGCCAACCGAGAACGACCCCGGGTTCCCAGCACACCGTCCAACCGAGAGGGCTGCAGGGATCGGGCAGAACTTCGCCGGCATTGGCCCGCGTGTACACCGGGAAGCGATCACTCGTCTGCCAGTCGGTGATCCAGCGGTCGCTGATCCGAGAATCGGTCATGTCATCCCCCATGTGTGGCAATCGAATGCTGTGAGGGACAATAGTCACCCCACCCCGACCGACTCCGAAGCGACATCGAAGGCGACCGCGGGCAGACTCACCACGTGACGACGAACGATCGCGACTGGGCCGCTTTCACCGAATCGGCCCCCTGGACGATCGACCGCGACACCGTGACATGGTTGCCGCTCGCCCCCGAACTGCGGGCTCGCGCCCGAGCGGAAGTTCCGCGCCTCACCACTCCCTCCAAGGTGCCACCGGGTTCCCGCGTGGTCACCGTTGCTCGCCATTTGGGTGGCGCGCTGGGTCCGTGGTTCTGGCGCAAGAAGCGCAACCGGTACGCCGATCCGGCCGAAAGTCGTGGCGACCTCTCGCTGCGTCTGCGTCGCGCCGTGGAGACTCTGGGTCCGACCTACATCAAGTTGGGACAGATCATCTCGTCGGGTGAAGGGCTCTTCCCCGCCGAACTCGTGGCGCAGTTCAAGATGTGTCGCGACCAGGTTCCGGCCGAGCCCTTCGACACCGTTCGCCTCACCGTCGAACAAGATCTCGGTGCGCGACTCGAAGACGTGTTCGAGTGGTTCGACACCCGCGCACTCGCCGCCGCCTCGATCGCCCAGGTCCACGCCGCGCGTCTGCGCACCGGCGAGGACGTCGTGGTGAAAGTGCAACGCCCGCGAGTTGCCGAACTCGTGCGCAAGGACCTCCGCGTCATGTCGTGGATCGCGCCGCACCTGATCGGTCGCATCCCGATCGCCGCTTTGGCCAATCCGCCGGCCCTCGTCGAGCTCTTCGCCGAGACGATCGTGGAAGAACTCGATTTCCGCCTCGAAGCAGCGAACATGCTCGATGTCGCGACGATGCTCAAGGAGCTCGGCCAGGACGGCTACGTGGTTCCCCGCCCCCACCCCACACTCGTGACTCCGCGCGTTCTCGTGATGGAACGCGTCTCGGGATTCAATTTCGACGACGTCGCCGGCATGAAGAACGCCGGCATCGACACCGAGTCGGTGATTCGAACCGGGATGATCGCGTTCATGGAAGGCGCCATGATCCACGGCATCTTCCACGGCGACCTGCACGGAGGAAACCTTTTCGTGCTCGCCGACGGCCGCACCGCGCTCCTCGACTTCGGCATCGTGGCTCGACTGTCGCAAGAGCGACGGCTCGCGTTCCTGCGGTTGATGCTGTCGGCCACCACCAACGACGTCAAGGGTCAGATCGCCGCGTTGCGCGACCTCGGTGCTCTACCGCGCGACACCGACCTCGACGCGGTGATTCGCGACCTGCGTCTCGATCAGCCCGCGCTCGATCCCACCAAGCTGTCGGGCGAGCAGATGGTCGCCGAAGTTCAGCGGGTTGTGAAGGCGTTGCTCGGATACGGAGCCCGTCTTCCCAAGGAACTCATGCTGTACGTGAAGAACATGGTGTTCGTCGACGGGGCGATCGCTCGACTGGCTCCCGATCTCGACATCCTCGCCGAGATCGCGAACATTTCGCTGCTGTTCGCCGAGCGCCACGGCGAACGACTGGGCCGCGAACTCGGGATCGACCCGACCGCCGTCGAGTTCGACATGACCGGCGTCAAGGCGCAACTGGGTCTCGAAGCCGACGTCGACCGTCTCACGTACAAGGATCTCCAGGCCCGCCGCGATCTGATTCAGAAGCGCATGCGCGAGCACATCGGCCGCTGATTCGATCAATCGGCGAAGATCTCGCCGAGCAATCGGTGGGTCCGTCTCTCGTGGCCCGCTTCGTCGTCGCGAAGCGCCTCCCACATCGGTCGCCAAGCACCGTCGTCGACTCCGAAGGCCCGGGCGAGTCGTTCGACGATGTCGCTCGTGAATTCGATGTGGGGCTGAACACCCCAGGCTCGACCGAGCCGAAAGGCCGCGTCGGCGTGAGGAAGCGAGGCGATGGACCCACCAGGTGCCGAGATCGCGTCCTCGTGCCACACCGCCCAACGGCCGCCAAGGTTCACGTGCTCGGTGGTCACTTCGGTGTAGGCGCGAAACGTGTCGTTCATGCGCCGCACCGAACCACCGGCCGCGCAGGCGAGCGCCTGGGCCCCGAAGCAGACACCCAAGTACGGTCGATTGGAGGCGATCCACGATGCGATCAACTCGATCTCGCGTCGGGCCGGAGCCCGACAATGCCCATCGGCCACCGAAGTCGGCGACCCCAGGACGATGAGGGCGTCGACGTCGGGAAGATCGGGAGAGTCCTCGCGAAAGATCCGCGCCACTCGCGCGTCGCGCGACTCGAGCCACGTGCCGATGTGGCCGAGTTCGGACGCCACGTCACGATGCGAGAGAACCGCGAATGACGTCATCGGGGTCTCAGAGTCCGAACGAGAGTCCGGTGGCTCGTTCGCTCAACGACCACAAGTCGTTGGCCAGTCGCGCGGCCCGAGCGCGACTCGACGGCGTCTCGACCACCGTCGCGCCGAAAGCCAGGAAACGCGGACCGAGGTACTCCCCTCCCTGAAGCGCTCCATCGGTTGCGCCGCGAACCAGCGGATCGGAGCCGCTCTCCGAGGATCGGAGCGTGAGCCACCCCATGCGGCGAGTCACGGAATTGATGAACGACGAGCCGTCTCGTC
>JBEAXP010000207.1:0-8635 GCA_041159745.1 Actinomycetota bacterium
ATCGGGTCGGCCGACCTCATGGGACGCAACCTCGACCGTCGGGTGGAAGTGTTGACGCCGCTCACCAACCCGCGTCACCAGGAGTGGCTCGACCACACCCTCGACGTTCTGCTCGATCCCGGGGCACCGGCGTTCGACCTGCAGCCCGATGGCTCCTGGAAACGGGTCGGCCCGGACGATTTCGAACCCCATCCCCAGCGACGGCTGTACGAGTGGGCTTCCCACCAGCAGACCCGTCGACTTCGACGGCACCCCTGAACTGCCCCGTGATTTTTCTCCGAGTTCACCTTTCGTTCACCAGAATCCAAGGTGAACGAAAGATTGCTTGCTTACGGTGACTGCGTCTCGACACCCGAGACGTCCCCCTTGACCAAGGAGAGTTCATGATCCGTAAGCGTTGGACCGTGGCGGCCGCCCTGGCCGTCGTCCTTCCCCTCGCCGCCTGTGGAGGCGACGACTCGAGCGAGCCGGCTCCCACCGCCGCTCCCGAAACGACCGCCGCCGGTGAGACGACGGCCGCCCCGGAGTCGGGCCTCGAGGGCTCGATCTTCATCTCGGGCTCGTCGACAGTCGAACCCATCTCAGCTGCTGTCGCCAAGTTGTTCAGCGACGCGAACCCCAATGTCGCCATCCAGGTCGAAGGACCCGGCACCGGTGACGGCTTCGCCAAGTTCTGCGCCGGTGAGACCGACATCTCGAACGCCTCGCGCAAGATCAAGGATGAAGAGGCGGCAACGTGTGCCGATGCCGGCATCGAATACGTGGAGTTGAAGGTGGCCATCGACGGCCTGTCGGTCATCACTTCGGCCAAGAACACCGCCGTTGAGTGCCTCAGCTTCACCGATCTGTGGGTCCTGCTCGGACCCGACGCGACCGGCCGGAACAACTGGAAGGACGCCAGTGACGCCGCCGTTGAAGTGGACGCGACCCTGGCCGGCAAGTTCGGCAAGATCCACGCTCCGTACCCCGACGCACCTCTGACCGTCACCGCTCCGGGCGAGGAGTCGGGTACCTTCGACTCGTTCGTCGAGATCGTCTTCGGCAAGGTCGCCAAGGAGCTGGGTGTCGAGGATGACGCTCCGCGCCCCGACTACACCGCCAGCCCGAACGACAACGTGATCATCGAAGGCATCGCCGCCAATGACACGTCGCTCGGTTGGGTGGGCTTCGCATTCGTCGAGGAGAACCTCGACGTCGTCAAGCCCCTGCAGGTCGACGGTGGCAAGGGGTGTGTGGAGCCGACACCGGAGACCATCGCCGCTGGCGAGTACCCCGTCGCCCGCAGCCTTTACATCTACGTCAGCAAGAACAAACTGGCCGAGAGCCCTGCCCTCGAGGCGTTCGTCGAGTTCTACCTGACCGATGATGGAATGGCCGTGATCGGTACCGGCGAGGGTCAGGTTCCTTACGTGCCGCTCGCGGCGGCGGATCTCGAAGAGACCCGCGCGGCCTGGGCCGCCCGCTGACCAGTTGCATCGTTGACACCGAATTCCTCCTCCCCCTCGGAATCTGGTGACCAGGACGTGTGCCGCCCCTCGCGGGGCGGCACACGTTCGTTTTTCGGTAGTCGGCTAGTTTTCGCAAGACTCGTCTCGTCGGCAAGCGAGGTGCCCGGATCGTGAGTTCATCGTTGAAACAGTGGGACGTCGCGGATCTACGGCTGGCGCCGTCTCGTCGCCGGGCCGACACCCGGATGCGAGCGGTGTTTTCGCTCGCCGCGCTCACCACGTTGGTGGTGACGGTGCTCATCATCTACACGCTTGCCAAGGATGCGTGGGGCTTCTTCATCGACGTGCCGAAGAAGGACCTGTGGTCGATCGGTTGGTTCCCACGCCGCGGCATCTTCGACATCAAGACTCTGGTCCTCGGAACCCTCATGGTGACGGGCATCGCGATGATCATCGCGATGCCACTGGGTCTTGGAGTCGCGATCTACCTGTCCGAGTTCGCCGCCCCTCGGGTCCGGAGAATCCTCAAGCCCATCATCGAGGTGCTCGCCGGTATTCCGAGCGTGGTCCTCGGCTACTTCGCCATCTCGTTCATCAACCCCAACCTCATCACGGCTCTGGTGGGCGGCTCGAACAAGGCATTCAACATCGCCGCGGCGGGCGTGGCGGTCGGCATTCTCACCATCCCCATCATCGCATCGGTGGCCGAGGACGCCCTTCGCGCCGTTCCGATGGCGCTTCGCGAAGCCTCGTACGGTTTGGGTGCGCGACGCGTCCCCACCACTTTTCGTGTGGTGTTTCCGGCGGCAGTCTCCGGAATCGTCGCTGCGTTGATCCTCGGCATCTCTCGCGCGATCGGCGAGACGATGGTCGTTGCCATTGCCGCCGGTGCGGTTGGGGGTGGTCTCTTCTCCACGGACCCGTTCCAACCGGGTCAGACGATGACCGCAGCCATGGCGGCACTCGGCTTCGGGAGCGATCAGGTCGCTGGAAGCGGTCTCGCGTTCCAGAGTCTCTTCTTCGTCGGCTTCTTGCTGTTCGTGATCACCCTGGTTCTCAACATGGTCGGCGATCGACTCGTGCGCAAGGTTCGCGAGGAGTACTGACATGAGCATCACAACTCCTGACCGTTTCGGTGCGCCGAGTGCCGCCGCCCTGACCAAGCAACTAACCGGCGCCCGGCGTGACGTGCGCGGACGAATCGTCGAGTGGATTCTTCTCACGACGCTTGGTCTGTCGCTGATGATTCTCGTGGCGCTGATCGTCAACCTCGTCGATCGCGCTTGGCCGATTCTCGACGGTCGCCTCGGCGACTTCCTGAGCTCGGGCCTGGATGCCTCGAATGCGGCGGAAGCCGGCGTGTGGCAGGCCATACGAGGCACGCTCACCCTCGCGATCATCGTCGCCGTGATCGCGTTCCCCCTCGGGATCGCGTGTGCCGTTTACCTCGAGGAGTACGCCGGACGTTCGCGGGTGGCTCGACTCATTCGCATCAACGTTCGAAATCTCGCCGGTGTTCCGTCGATCGTGTACGGAATTCTCGGTCTCACGATCTTCGTGAAGTTCGCCGGTGGACTGACCGGTGGCCGAACGGTGATCGCCGGCGGTCTGACCCTGGCCACTCTCGTGTTGCCGGTCGTGATCATCACCGCATCCGAAGCGTTGCGCGCCGTTCCCCAGTCCATTCGGGAGGGCGCACTCGGCGTCGGAGCGACCAAATGGGAGACGGTTCGCTCGCACGTGCTTCCGTCGGCCGCTCCGGGAATCCTCACCGGTACCGTCCTCGCCTTGTCGCGTGCAGCGGGAGAGGCGGCACCCCTTCTTCTCGTCGGTGGGATCACCGGACTGCTTCGTACCGGCAATCTGAGCCTCTGGGAACAGATCACCGAGGGCGGCTTCACATCCATGCCGGTCGCGATCTTCTCGTACGCCCGCCAGACCGGTACCGATTTCCAGGCCGTCACCGGGGCCGCTTCGCTGATCCTTCTGATCCTGGTGATCGTCATCAACGGGTTGGCGATCTGGCTTCGCAACCGCTTCGAGAGGAGATGGTGATCGTGCAAGAACTGCGTGTAGGTGCAACCGAAAGGGATAAAAAGGTGGACATGACCGAAACAACCGAGACCGAACAGGTGCCGGTGTTCAGGACCAGAAACCTTGCTGTCTATTACGGAGACTTTCGCGCCGTCCGTGACGTGAACCTCGACGTCCGCGGCCAGGAGATCACGGCGTTCATCGGACCGTCGGGGTGCGGCAAGTCGACCGTTCTTCGCTGCTTCGATCGTATGAACGATCTGATTCCCTCGGCTCGTGTCGAAGGGTCGGTCGAGTACCACGGAATCGATCTGTACGACCGGGCGGTCGACGCGGTCGAGGTTCGGCGAAGGGTTGGAATGGTGTTCCAGAAGCCGAACCCGTTTCCGAAGAGCATCTACGACAACTTGGCCTTCGGTCCGCGTCTCAACGGTGTGAAGAAGAAGAATGAACTCGACGAGATCGTCGAGTCGTCGCTGAAGCGCGCGGCACTGTGGGACGAAGTCAAGGATCGGTTGAAGGCCTCGGCCATGGGCCTGTCGGGCGGCCAGCAGCAGCGTCTGTGCATCGCGCGGTGCATCGCGGTCGAACCCGACGTGATCCTCATGGACGAGCCCTGTTCGGCCCTCGACCCGATCGCCACCGCCCGCATCGAAGATCTCATGCAGGAGATCAAGCGGGATTTCACGATCATCATCGTGACTCACAACATGCAGCAGGCCGCTCGAGTGTCCGACCGCACCGCGTTCTTCACCACCGAGGTCAACCCTGAGAGCGACCGCCGAACCGGAGTTCTGGTCGAGTTCGACATGACCCAGAAAATCTTCTCCCGTCCGGCCGACGAGCGGACGGAAGCGTACGTCACCGGTCGGTTCGGGTGATCCGCATGCCCACCGAGGAAGCCCGCAAGAATTTTCACCGCGAACTCGACGAGGTCCGTCAGGAACTCGTTCGCATATCCGCGTCGATCGTCGAGAGCATCCCCCGCGCGACCGCCACGCTTCTCGAGCAGGACCTCGCCGAAGCCGAGCGCATGATCCTCGCCGACGACGAAGTGGATGCGCGCACCCTCGAACTCGAGGAGCGGTCGATTCAGATCCTGGCCCTGCAAGCGCCGGTCGCCGGGGAGCTCCGGCGCGTGGTCGCCGCACTCAAGATTTGTGCCGAGCTCGAGCGTTCGGCGGATCTCGTCGTCAACATCTGCAAGGCCGCGCGCCGGATCCACGGTCACGAGTTCGACCCTCGTCTGCGCGGGCTGGTGCTGAAGATGTCCGACCAGGCCCGTCTGCTCTTCAGCGAGGCAACCAGTGCTTATGCAGCCGTCGATGCCGCTCGGGCGGCCGCGATCGATGACATGGATACTTTCCTCGACGGCCTTCAACGGCAGTTCATCCAGGCAATCCTCGAGTCACATGCCGCCGGACGAATCGACCTGCAAGTGGCCATCCAGTTGGCGGTCGTGGCTCGCTTCTACGAACGCATCGGCGACCATGCCGTGAACATGGGCGAGAAGGTTCGTTACGAGGCCACCGGATGGGTGCCCGAGCAGTCCGGTGCCGAGCGGCATCGGCGTCGTCTCGTCGACCCGACGCCGGTGGGTGGAATCGAGCGGAATCTTCCGGGATCGGACGGCGAGTGACACTGTTGAGCGAGCGTTCACCTCTCGTTCACTCGTGTTCGACCCTCCGTACACAGGGCTCCTCTAATTTCGCCCGTGTCGTTCACCGAGCGGACACCTCGAAGATGGTGGAGGGAGCAGATCCGTCATGACCAAGTTGGCCTCGGAGCAGCTGGCCGAACTTCGCCGTGAGACCTTGCAACTCGGTGCCCGGGTCATCGAGTCGATCCCTCGCGCCACGAACGTCCTTCTCGAACAGGACCTCGAGGGGGCCGAGTACCAGATTCTCTCCGATGACGAGTTCGACGCGCGGACTCTCGACCTCGAGGAGCACAGCATCGTCCTCATGGCCTTGCAGGCACCAGTCGCCACCGACCTTCGTCGGGCGGTGGTCATCATGAAGATGTCAGCCGAGCTCGAGCGCACAGCCGACTTGGTCGCCAATCTCTGCAAAGTTGCCCGCCGCATCTATGGCCATGTCCTCGATCCGCGCCTCAAGGCGATCATCGACGCCATGGGTCGGCACGCCCGGATTCAGATGCAGGCGGCGATCGAGGCGTTCGCGAACGACGACGCGCCGAGGGCGGCATCGGTGCGAGTTCTCGACGACCGATTGGACGATCTGCAACGAGAATTCATGCAGTGCATCTTCGAGTGCAGCTCCGGCGGAACCCTCGATCTTCCGGTGGCCATCCAGATGGCGGTGACCGCCCGCTTTTACGAGCGAATCGGCGATCACGCGGTGAACATCGCCGATCTCGTCGAGTTCCAGGTCACTGGCGTGAAGCCACCGGCTCGCCCGCGTCAACTCGGCGAATCGGCCGGGGTCGGTGGAGCCTGACGTGTCCGGTCTCGTTGGTCTGATCATTGGGGCGTCGGTGACCGTCGTCGTCGCCATGGCGGTCTTCCGTCGCTCGTTCGCCAAGGAATCGATGCGGATCGAGCGCGAAGCGTCCTCTCGAGCCGATGCGCGAATCGCCGAGCTGTCGAGTGCATCGGAGATCATCCGAACCTCGCTCGATTCTCTCGCCGTCGGAGTCGTGGTCGTCTCACGGCAGGGAGACGTGCTGTTCCGCAACCGCGTGGCATCGGGAATGACGGGTGCGCTGCACGCCGATGTTCTCGTCGATGAGGCCATCGACGTGCACTTGCGGGGTGCTTTGCAGGGTGAGTCTCGCAGTCAAGTCATCGAGTTGTTCGGGCCACCGAGTCGAGTCGTTCTGGTAGCCGCCTATCCCATCGAGAACGGCGGTGCCATGGCGACGATCGAAGACATCACCGAACGCGCGCGACTCGACGCCGTGCGCACCGACTTCGTCGCCAACATCAGTCACGAGCTGAAGACGCCCGTGGGTGCCCTGGCGGTGCTGGCCGAGGCCCTCGCCGACGAAACCGAGCCCGAAGTCGTCCGCCGACTCGCTCTCAAGATGGTCGACGAGGCGATCCGCGTCGGTCGGACGATCGACGACCTTCTCGAACTTTCGCGCATCGAGTTGGGTGGCGAGGCGATCAAGGAAGCTGTGCCAGTGGGCTTGGTGCTGGCCGAGGCCGTGGAGAGGGTCAGACCGTTGGGCGATCGCCGCAACGTGATGGTTCGAGTCGTCGAGCCGAGCGACCGTCTTCGAGTGCTCGGGGATCGCCGCCAACTGGTGTCGGCACTCAGCAATCTCGTCGAGAACGGAATCAAGTACTCCGAGCCCGGCCGCGCGGTCGAGGTGTCGGCGAGCACCGACGGTTTGTCGATCGATATCCGTGTTCGCGATGAGGGCATCGGAATTCCGAGTCGCGATCTCGACCGAATCTTCGAGCGCTTCTATCGAGTCGATCGAGCTCGCTCGCGCGAGACGGGCGGCACCGGGCTGGGTCTGGCGATCGTCCGGCACGTCGCGAACAACCACGGTGGTGACGTCGTTGTCTCCAGCACCGAGGGCGAGGGCTCCACGTTCACGCTGCGAATCCCGACGGCGCCCGGTCTCGCCGCGGCGACCCCATTGCCGGAAGCCGGCTGAGAAGGAATCTGACGATGGCGACGCAAACGGTGCTCCTGGTGGAGGACGAGGAGAGTTTCGTGGAGGCCCTGACGGTTGGGCTGAAGCGTGAAGGATTCCGAGTCGAGGTGGCTCGCGATGGACTGGAAGCTCTCTCGAAGTTCGATGAAACCCAGCCCGATGTGGTTCTGCTCGACGTCATGTTGCCGAAGATGTCGGGCATCGACGTGTGCCGGCAACTCCGCAAGAAAACGCGTGTACCGATCATCATGGTGACGGCCAAGGGAGCCGAGATCGACACCGTGGTCGGCCTCGAAGTGGGAGCCGACGACTATGTCACCAAGCCGTATCGCATGCGCGAACTCGTCGCCCGTATGCGTGCCGTCATGCGTCGGTTCCCCGAAGAGGGTGCGGCGAATGGAGAGGTTGAACCCTGGGGTGCGACGACCGTGGGCGACGTCACGCTCGACCCCGAACAGCATCTCGTTCGGGTACGCGGAGCCGAGGTCACGATGCCGCTGAAGGAGTTCGAGTTGCTCCACATGCTCCTCGTCAACGCCGGTCGTGTCGTGTCCCGTGAAACACTCATCGATCGGGTGTGGGGCATCGACTACGTCGGCGACACCAAGACACTCGACGTCCACATCAAGCGTCTACGTTCGAAGATCGAGTCCGATCCGTCGAACCCCACGCGCATCGTCACCATCCGCGGCCTCGGCTACAAGTTCGACAAGCCGCGGTGACGTGTCCCCGGGTGCTTCGGGCCCGGAACCTAACATCGTGCCGTGAGTGACGAGCCGCTGCTTCCCGGTCGAGGGCGTGGCAAGTCGTACGTTCCGCCCAAGCATCAGCATCGGGTGGTGGGTTCTCCGTTCACTCGACTGGTGAGAGTGCATGCGCTGATGGCCGCCGGCGAGGCGTCCATGGCCGTCGCGCTCGCCGATTCGCTCTTCTTGTCGATCACGCCGGGCGAGGCCCGCAGTCGGGTCATCCTCTTCCTCGCCGTCTCGTTCGCCCCGTTCGTGGTGCTCGGTCGGTTCATCGGCCCGGTGATCGATCGGATGCCCGGCGGTCGACGGCTCCTGGTGACGCTCATCGCCGCACTGCGAGCCGTGGTGATGGTGCTCATGGTGTGGCAGCTCGACTCGCTGTTCTTGTTCCCGCTGGCCTTCCTCGCCATGGTGCTCAACAAGACGTACGGCGTGTCGAAGTCGGCCATGCTTCCGTCGCTGACCCGCAGCGAAGCCGATCTCGTGGAAGCCAACGCCAAGTTGGGCGTCACGGCCGGCATCGTGGGGTTCCTCGCCGCCGTTCCGGCCGGTGTGCTCAGTCTGATCTCGCCCCAGACCACGCTGATCTTCGGTGCCATCGTGTTCGTACTGGCCACCACCCAGGCGCTTCGCCTGCCCAAGCGCTCGGTTGCCCGCGACGAGCCGGCCGAACTCGAGATCGTGGAGCTTCGCCAAGCGGGCGTGATCGTGGCCTCCACCGCTCAGGGTCTCATTCGCGCCAGTGTCGGTTTCCTCTTCTTCCACCTGGCCTTCTGG
>JBEAXP010000061.1:0-2612 GCA_041159745.1 Actinomycetota bacterium
AAGCCGAACGCGTCTACGAAAGCGATCTGATCACCGGCGTCTGGATCGCCGAGCCCAAGGTGCACGGCGACGAGCGCGGATTGTTCGTCGAGTCGTATCGCCGCGAGTGGATTCCGGGCGCGCGCGAGATGATCCAGACCAATCGCTCGAACAAGCAGGCCGGCGCACTGGTCGGTCTGCACTATCACCTGCATCAGGCCGACTACTGGTACGTGATCAGCGGTTCGATGCGCGTGGTTCTGCACGATCTGCGCGTGGGCAGCCCCACCGACGGTGCGACGCAGACGATCGATCTGCGCGGCGACGTTCACAAGGGAGTGTTCATTCCGCCCGGAGTCGCGCACGGTTTCGCCGCGCACACCGATCTCGTGATGACGTATCTCGTCGACGGGTACTACAACCCGTCCGACGAACTGGGTGTGGCGTGGGACGATCCGGCTATCGGTGCCGATTGGGGCGTGGCGTCTCCGGTGATGTCGGCGCGCGACGCCAACAATCCGCGTCGGACCGACATTCCCGATCATCAGCGGCCGCGCTGGCCGCTGCGCACCTGAGGCGATCATGAAGCTGTTCGTGACCGGTGCGGCCGGATTCATCGGGTCGAACTACGTGCGTTGGCTGCTCGCCAACTCAGACGACCAGGTGACCATCTTCGACAAGCTCACGTACGCCGGAAATCTCGAGAGCATCCGCGACCTCGTCGACGATCGCCGCTGTCGCTTCGTGCAGGGCGACATCTGCGAGGCCGATGCGGTTCTCGACGCGATGAAGGGGCACGACGCGGTCGTGCATTTCGCCGCCGAGAGCCATGTCGATCGCAGCATCGTCGATCCCTACGCCTTCGTGCGAACCAATGCGTTCGGCACCAACGTGATGTGCGATGTCGCTCGCCAAGTTGGCGTGCAGCGTTTCCTGCACATCAGCACCGACGAGGTGTACGGCTCGATCGAGGTGGGGTCGTTCACCGAGACCGATCGGCTCGGACCTCGTTCGCCGTACGCGGCTTCGAAGGCGAGCAGCGATCTCATCGCACTGTCGTACGTCACCACGTATGGCATGCCGGTGGTCGTCACGCGGTGCTCCAACAATTTCGGCCCGTATCAGTTCCCCGAGAAGCTCATTCCGCTGTTCACCACCAATCTGCTCGACGGCAAGAAGGTTCCGCTCTACGGCGACGGGGGAAACGTGCGCGACTGGATCCACGTCGAGGACCACAATCGCGCGGCTCACTTGGTTCTGCAGAAGGGCGAAGTCGGCGAGATCTACAACATCGGTGCGCACAACGAGATCACCAACCGTGAGATCACCTACCGCTTGCTCGAGTTGTGCGGACGCGACGAATCGTTCGTGCAGCCGGTGGCCGATCGTCTCGGTCACGACCGTCGTTATTCGGTGACCATCGACAAGATCAGCGCGTTGGGCTGGAAGATGCAGCGGTCGTTCGAGGAGTCGCTCGCCGAAACGGTCGATTGGTACCGCAGCAATCGCGCGTGGTGGGAGCCCCTCAAGGTGCGCGCCGGACTGTGAACCGCGTTCTCGTCACCGGGACGGCCGGTCAACTGGGTCACGACGTGGTGGCGGTCGCATTGAAGCGGGGCGACACCGTGCTGGCGGTCGATCAGGTCGACCTCGACATCACGCACCGCGAGCAAGTGCACGAAGCGATTGCCGAGTGGCGGCCCGATGTGATCATCAACTGCGCCGCGATGACCGCGGTCGATTTGTGCGAGTCGGAACCGGAGAAGGCGTTCGCAGTGAACGAGCACGCGGTGCGGTGGATCGCCGAGGCCTGCGACGCGATCGACGCGCGGCTGGTGCACCTCAGTACCGACTACGTGTTCGACGGCACGAAGACCGGGCCGTACGTGGAGACCGACGCGCCGAATCCGCAGAGCGTGTACGGCGCTTCGAAGTTGGCGGGGGAGAAGGCGGCTCTCGAACTCGGGTCGAACGCGGTGGTCGTGCGTACGGCGTGGGTGTGCGGAGCGAACGGTTCGAACATGGTGCGCACGGTGCAACGGCTGGTTGGTGAGGGCAAGCCTTTGGCGTTCGTCAACGACCAAGTGGGTTGTCCGACGTTCACGGCCGACTTGGCACCAGCGCTGTTCACGCTCGTCGACGATCGGCAGAGCGGCGTTTTCCACCTCACGAACCAAGGTGCGGTGAGTTGGCACGGATTCGTGCGCGAGATCGTGCGCGAGTTGGGCGGCGATCCCGATGCGGTGCGGGCGATTTCGACGGCCGAGCTCGTGCCGCCGCGCCCGGCAAAGCGTCCGGCGAACAGCGTGTTGGAGAACAAGGCGTGGCGCGATGCGGGGTACGAACCGTTGCGCGACTTCCGCCTCCCCCTCCACGAACTGTTGGCTGGATAGCTCCGCATGGGCGTCAGACATGCCACAAGTCGCATGGTTTCGCGCCCAAGGGAAAAGATTTAGCGAGTCAGGGTTCGAGGGTGACGGGGTCGCCCGGGTGCACCAGGCCGCGTTCGGTCACCGTCGCATACAGACGACTGATCGCTCCGCCGAACTCGCTCTCCCGGTCGTGGTGCAGCCGCCCGAAATCGCCGTCCTTCATCCACTTCGCGTTCTTCTTGCACGGCACCGCGTACGCCC
>JBEAXP010000099.1:0-32425 GCA_041159745.1 Actinomycetota bacterium
TAGGTGACGATGATGCCGAGACCCACGACCACCGCCGACGAACCGAGCGGGAGCGACGCGACGAAGTCGGCCGCACGCGACGACGACGAGACGGCGGCCCGCGCGAGCGCGACGCCGAGCGGAACTGCCACCACTGCGGCGAGGACAGCGAACACGACCGAGTTGACGATCGCATCTCCGACGTCGACGGGCACTCGTAACCCGTCGCCGCCCGTGAACACAGCGCGCCAGCCGGCGGTCGACCAACCCGATGCCGAGCGGAACGAGGCCACGACCAGCGCGCCCGGCACGACCGCGAACGACGCGACGAGAGTCCACACGGCGACGCTCACGGCGACGGGGGCGCGACGCCGGCGAGTGGTGGCGATGCTCGCGCGTCGTGCGGCCGAACGCGACCACAGCGCGAAGAGCGCGACGATCACCAAGGTCTGAGCCACGGCCAACACCGTCGCCCCCGACACGTCGGCCAGGTCGACGGCGCGCCGGTAGATCTCGACGTCGAGAGTCGAGCGGCCCGGACCGCCGAGAAGTCGAACGACTCCGTACGACGTCGCGCACATCACGAACACCAAGCCGGCCGCACCGGCCACGGCCGGACGCAGCAGTGGCCACACGATGGTGCGCGCGACGGTGAGAGGCGACGCACCGAGTGTTCGCGCGGCGTCGAGCAGGCGTTCGTCGATGGCGGTCCAGGCGGGGACGACTGTGCGCACCACGACCGACACGTTGAAGAACACGTGAGCGAGAACGATCGCGAGTACCGAGCGGTCGAAACGATCCGGTAGAGCGGCCAGGAACGCGGCGCCGACGACGACCGTGGGCAGAACGAAGGGCACGGTGAGAGCGGTGAGCGCGATGCGGCGGCCCGGGAGATCGAATCGCGACAGGGCCCAGGCCGGGGCCAGACCCACGACGACAGCGGCGATCGTCGACACCGCGCCCTGCCAGAGCGAGAACCACACGGCCTCGCGCACGCCGGCGCGCGACCACACCGCGGCGATGTCCGATCCGCGCAACGAGTCGACGGCCAGACCGACGATCGGTATCACCACGGCCACCGCCACGAGGGTGGTGGCGCCGACCCAGCGCAGTCGGGAGATCACGGAAGAACGATCTCCGACCACTTCTCGAGCCAGGCCGTGCGATTGGCGGCGATCACGTCCGAGTCGAGAACCAACGGTGACGCAACGGCGGGGGCGTGGCGGATGAACGACTCCGGCAGGGCCGTCGTGGTGTTGGCCGGATACACGAAGAGGCTCTCGGGCAGCAGCGACTGGAACTCATCGCTCACGAGATAATCGATCAGAAGGCGCGCGGCTTCCACGTGATCGGTGCCGCGGAGGACGCCGGCGAACTCGATCTGCCGGAAACACGTGGAGGTCACCACACCCGTGGGGGCGTCGGCATCGGCCGGAAGCGGTGGATCGGCGAACAGCACTTCGGCCGGCGGGCTGGACGCGTAACTCAGCACGAGCGGCCGGTCGCCGCCGTAGCGGCTGAATGCCGTGTAGTACGCGTCGCTCCAACCATCGACGACGAGGAGGTCGTTCGCGACCAGTCGCGACCAGTAGTCGGGCCACTCGTCGTCGAACTGCGCGACCGTGGCGAGCAGGAACGCCAGACCCGGCGACGACGAGGTCGCACTCGGGACCACGAGCAATCCGGAGTAAGCCGGATCGATCAGATCGTCGAACGACGCGGGAGCCGGTAATCCGAGTGCTTCGAGAGCCGCGATGTCGTAGTTGACGCACACATCGCCGAAATCGACCGGGGTCACGGTGTCGGCCCCGGCGGCGACGAGTGACGCGTTCAACGGATGCTCGTTCGACACGTAGGGGTCGAACACCTCGGCGTCGAGTGCGCGCGACAGCAGCGTGTTGTCGACACCCCACAGCACGTCGCCTTCGGGATTGCCGGCGGTGAGTGCGGCCTTGGCCACGAGTTCGCCGGCATCTCCGCCGACCGCCACCTCCACGTCGATCCCGGTGGCGGCGGTGAACGCGTCGAAGGCGCCTTCGGGCGGAGTGAACGAGTCGTACGCGATCAGGACGAGACGTTCGGGCTTGGACGACGAATCCTCGCCGCACGCCGCGAGCGACGCGATCACGACTCCCGTGGCGAGAACGAAACGAGTTCGTGAGAACCTCATCGGGATCCTTTCGGTAGAACGACGCCGAGGCAGCCCGACCCGACCGACACGCTCACCAAGGGTTCGACGGCGAGGTTGCTCACACCGCGAGCGCGACTTCCTTCGAGCGATGCGTTGTCGAGGGTCCAGCGCAGACCCGTGGTGGTCACGCCCAGGGCCGAACCGGCCAAGGGAACGAGGCTCACGGTGCGTCCGATCTCGGTGGCGAACCGCACGTGTCGGCCGCCGTGCACGATGTGCATGCGATCGTCGCCGACCCAGGCCGTGAGGCGATCGAGGCGGCCCAGGTCGGGAGCGGCCAGGGCGGCGAGAACGCCGAGGACGTGATCGAAGCGATCGCCGCCACCCCACAGAACCGTGAGCGCGGTGGCCCCGTCGGCGAGTGCGTGGGCGAGAGCGAGTTCGGTGTCGGTGAAGTCCTTGTCGGGGTGGGCCTCGACGACGCGCGCTCCGTGGGTGCGGGCCCGATCGACGTCGGCGATCGAATCCATGTCGCCGATCACCACGTTCGGAACGAGATCGAGAGCCAGGGCATGGTCGAAACCGGAGTCGGCGCAGATGACGACGTCGACGGGTTCGATGACGTCGAGTGCGTGGCGACGCGGGGCATCGCCGCCGATGACGAGAAGTGCGTGTCGTTGTGCCATCCGATTCCCTCCGCTGGAATTACCCAGATCAGGTTCTCGGGTCGGTGGCGGCGACCACCCTCTCAGCCCGCCGATCCAGCGAGCTCCCCGTCGACGTGGACGCTACCCAACGCTCGGGCCGAACGCGCGACCGGAACGACCGACTAGAACAAATGTGTCGAACCGGCACTGATGGGATCGGGGGAGTCATGTCGAGTCAAGAGACGGATCAACTGACGGGCCGGGTGGCGCTCGTGACGGGAGGAGGCCGCGGAATCGGCCGCGGTATCAGCGAACTGCTCGCCGCCAACGGCGCCAGTGTGGCGGTGAACTATCGGCGTGATCGCGAGGCCGCCGACGAGACGGTCGCGGCCATCACTGCCGCCGGTGGAAGCGCCCGCGCGTACGAGGGTTCGGTCGACGATCCCGACGCGGTGGCGGCCATGGTCGAACGAGTGGTGTCCGACTTCGGATTCGTCGACATCCTGGTGTGCAACGCCGGTATCGCATCGCGTGGTCGCGCGGTAGCCGACACCGAGCCGAGCGAACTCGCGTCGGTGATCGCCACGCACGCGCTCGGTCCGCATTACTTGTCGCGCGGCGTCCTGCCGTCGATGCGCGCTCGCGGGCGCGGCGACATCGTGATGATCTCGTCGGTGGCCACGTCGCACATGTCGGCCAACGGTGCGCCGTACAACATGGGCAAGGCGGCGATGGAAGCGCTCGCCTCGACGCTCGCGAAAGAGGAGCGGCCGTTCGGCATCCACGTCAACGTGGTGGCACCCGGATTGGTGGAAACCGACATGGGAGTGCGGTTGGCCCGCGCCATGACGGGTCGGCGCGACCTGGCCGACTTGCGCAGTCTCGACGCGGCGTCGCCATTCGGCCGGGTGTGCCAGCCGCTCGACGTGGCCAACGTGGTGCTGTGGCTGTGCAGCGAGGGTGCGTCGTACGTGACCGGCCAGCGCATCGAGTGTGACGGAGGCGGTCCCCGCTGACCCGAAAGGCTCGCGCGATCGAGCGGTAGCCTGACGTCGTGAGTCCCGCTCAGAGCCCCCTCGCTTCGTCGGCACCGGTTTCCGAGCCGATCATCGAGATCACTCCCACCGCGCACGCCGAACTCATCAAGTTGCGCGACGCCGAAGAGGACGCCGCGTCGCTCGGCCTGCGTCTCGAGATCGTCAGCGGGCCCGGCGAGGAGTTCAAGTACGACCTGTCGCTCGACGAGTTCCGCAAGGCGGCGTTCAGCGACGAGGTGCGCACTCACGACGGCCTCAAGGTGATCGTGCCGGCCAAGGACGTCGAGTTGTTGCAGGGAGCGGTTCTCGATTTCACCTCCTCGGGTGGACTCGTGATCCGCAATCCCAATCGCCCGCAGGCGCCCGTGGTGGAAGGGCTCGTGAAGGACGACGAATTGTCGGCCGAGATCGAGTCGGTCATCGCCGTCGAGGTGAACCCGGCTCTGGCCGCGCACGGTGGCTTCGTCACCTACGTGGGTCACGACGGCGAAGGCACCGCGTTCCTCACGATGGGCGGGGGCTGCCACGGCTGTTCCATGAGCCGAATGACGATGCTCGAAGGTGTGCAGACCACCGTGGTCGAGAAGATTCCGGCCATCTCGCGGGTGCGCGACCTCACCGACCACACGTCGGGCGAGAACCCGTACTACCGCTGAACTTTCGCCAGCCTCGCCTCAGCGCCGAGGGCCGCGAACCAGACGGCCCGGAAGTTCGCCCGTGAACTCGTCGTGGTCGATCGTCTGCACACCGTTCACGAACGTGGCCACGTAGCCGCGTCCGTGTTGCACGAGGCGACGCGCACCCGAGGGCAGATCGAACGCCATTCTCGGCACGTCGAAGCCCAGTGATTCGTAGTCGATGATGTTGATGTCGGCGCGCAGACCCGGTGCCACCAGGCCGCGATCGCGCAGGCCGTAGAACTCGGCCGTCTGACGCGTCTGGCGATGCACGACGTACTCGAGTGGAAGCTTCGGACCCCGAGAACGATCGCGCGTCCAGTGGGTGAGCATGAACGTGGGCATACCGCCGTCGCAGATCGCGCCGCAATGCGCGCCGGCGTCCGAGAGCCCCATGCGAGTGTGAGGATGCAGGTGGGCTTCGTAGGTCATGGAGAGATCGCCGTACGAGTAGTTGAAGAACGGCGCGTAGATCATTCCGTTGCCGTCGTCGGAGGTGAGTTGATCGAGGATGATCTCCTGAGTGGGGCGCCCGGTGCGGGCCGCGATTCCGGCGACCGAATCCTCGCGGCGCGGTTCGTAGTCGATGTCGGCGCCGTTCACGAGCCACATGCCGTCGGCCTTCTCGAGCACGAGCTTGGCGAACAATCCGCCGTCGGCCGGTATGTCGTGGATGATGCGGCGACGCCGTTCGGGCTCGGCCAGCGCGATCAGTCGCTCGGGCATGGGCAGGTGCTGAACCTCGGCGTAGGCCGGATGGAAGAGGAGCGGGTGCACGCTCCCGTGGAGGCAGTACATGATCCCGATGGAACGTCCGGCCACCTGCGTGTAGATCGGAATGCCGTCGGCGTGAGCCTCGTGGAGCAGTCGGAGAACCTCGCGCCACAGATCGGGTGATTGATCGGTCTGGCTGAGATTCACGCTGATCGGTCGGCCGGTGCGGCGCACCAACTCGCGCATCCAGTCCCACTCCTCGAACGGGACGCGGACGTGTTCGGGGGAGAACTGGAAGTTGCCGTGACCGACGCGGGCCATGGCGTCGGCGATCGCGAACAGCTCGTCGGAGGCGACCATGGTGCCGGGCACGAGCTCGCCGCTCTTCGACTTGTGCAACGGAGTCCGGCTGGTGGAGAACCCGAGCGCACCGGCGCGCAGCGCTTCCTCCACGAGGTGAGCCATGCGCAGGGAGTCGTCGGCGGTGGCCGGTTGGTTGTCGGCGCCGCGCTGGCCCATCACGTACGCGCGCAATGGCCCGTGCGCGATCTGCGTGCCGATGTCGAGCACGTACTCGCGACGACCCACGACGTCGAGGTATTCGCCGAACGTTTCCCACTGCCAGTCGATGCCGTCGCTCATGGCCGAGCCGGGAATGTCCTCGACACCCTCCATGAGTTCGATCAACCACTGATGGCGATCGGGGTGAGCCGGGGCGAAACCCACGCCGCAGTTGCCCATCACCGCGGTGGTGACGCCGTGCCACGAACTCGGAGTGAGCCACGGGTCCCACGAGACCTGCGCGTCGTAGTGCGTGTGCACATCGACGAATCCCGGTGTGACGAGGCGACCGGCGGCGTCGACGGTTCGAGAGGCGCGACCGGCGCGACCCGGTTCGGTCACGTCAGTGATGCGACCGTCATCGATGGTGATGTCGGCCATGCGTGCGGGTGCGCCCGAGCCGTCGACGAGACGGGCATTGGTGATCGCGAGGTCGGCCATGCGAGACCGGACCCTAACAGAGGCGCGCGATGACCTCGTCGTGCAGTCGGCCGTTGGTGGAGACGGCCGAATCGTTCTCGAACGTGCGAACTCCGGTGCGATCGGTGAGTCGTCCACCAGCCGCCTCGACCACCGCTTGCACCGCGGCGATGTCGTACGGAGCGAGACCGATCGCATCGATCGCGACGTCGATCGCACCTTCGGCCACGAGCATGTGCTGCCAGAAGTCGCCGTATCCGCGGGCGCGGTACGACTGCTGCTGCAACTCGACCAATCGCGGAGTGAGACCGAGGCGATCCCAGCCGGCGTTGAACGTGACGCTCACTTGTGCGTCGGCGATGTTCGCGGTGTCGGCCACACGGATGGGGTGGCCGTTGGCGAAGGCGCCCTCGTCGGCACTGGCCCACCAGCGACGGCCGAGTGCCGGCGCCGACACCACACCCACCACCGGTCCGCGATCGACGTGCGTGAGTGCGATGAGGGTGGCCCACACCGGAACACCGCGTACGAAGTTCGACGTCCCGTCGATCGGATCGATGACCCAACGCCACGGCGAAGTGGACGAGCCACGAGTGCCGTGCTCCTCGCCGAACACCGCATGATCGGGGCGATCGGCCACGAGGCGGTCGACGATCGCGGCTTCGGCGCCACGATCGATCTCGGTCACCTCCGATTTGTCGGCCTTGCGCGACACCGAGAACGCCCGAGCCTCGAAGGCCGGGAGAGTGATCGCGTCGGCCAGATCGGCGAGAGCGAGACCCAGGCTCAGCTCGCCGGCGAGTTCGCTCATGAACGAGCGGCTTCGACGGCCGCGACGATGCCGTCGGCGTCGAGTCCGAGTTGGCTCAGCAGACGATCGGGTTTGGCGTGCGGCAGGAACTTGGTGGGTACGCCGAGAACCGTGACGCGCGTGTCGGTGCGCCGTTCGGCGATCTGGCCGGCGATCGACGTTCCGATGCCGCCCTCGCGGATGCCGTCTTCGACCGTGATGACGTATCGGTGCGATGCCGCATCGTCGATCATGGTCGGGTCGAGCGGTGCGCACGAGCGCACGTCCCACACGGTGACCGGGGTGCCGTTCGCGCCCAACTGCTCGGCGGCCTTCGACGCGGCGGCCACCATCTTGCCCACGGCGAGAATGGCCACACCGCCGTCACCTTGCTGCAACTTGCGAGCCTCGAGACCCGAGCCGACGTCGTCGGCCGCCACCTGCCGCGCGGCGCCCTTCGGATAGCGGATGACCACCGGGCCGGCATCGGCCAGTCGCAACGCGTCGTGCAGCATCTGCTGCAGTTCCTGGGCGCTGGAGGGCGCGAGCACGCGCATGCCCGGCACCTTGGCGAGCAACGCCATGTCGTACACGCCGTGATGGCTCGGACCGTCGTCGCCGGTGATGCCGGCGCGATCGAGGCAGAACACCACGGGCAGGCGATGCAGCGCGACGTCGTACACCACTTGATCCCAGCCGCGTGACAAGAACGTGGAGTAGATGGCGACGACCGGACGAAGTCCGCCCATGGCCATGCCAGCGGCGCCGGTGACCGCGTGCTGCTCGGCGATACCGACGTCGAAGAAGCGGTCGGGGAAACGGGATTGGAACGGAAGCAGACCGGTGGGTCCGGGCATGGCCGCGGTGATCGCGACGATGCGCGGATCGGCTTCGGCTTCCTTGATGATCGAATCGGCGAAAGCCTGGGTGTATCCGGTCGGCACGGCCTTCGGAGGGCCGACGGCCGGATCGAACACCGGAGCGTCGTGCAAATGCTTCTCGTCGTCGTCCTCGGCCGGCGAATAGCCCTTGCCCTTCTGGGTGAGAACGTGAACCACGATCGGACCCTCGCCCGAGAGGTCTTCGGCGTTGCGCAGCGCGTTCTCGAGTTCGCGCACGTTGTGGCCGTCGATCGGACCGATGTAGCGAACTCCGAGCGCTTCGAAGAACGACGGCGGCTGCAGGAACTCGCGGACGGCGGCCTTGACCGCTTCGACGCCCTTCTCGGCCTGCTGGCCCACGACCGGCAGGTTCTGGAGCCACGCCTCGATGCGGCGCTGACGTTGCACGTACACCGGGTTCATTCGGATACGGGTGAGACCGGCCGACAACTTCTCGGTGATGCGGTCGGGGAGGGCGGCGCGCTCGAGTGTGGCCGTGTCGGGTTCGTCGGGCGACAACTGCTGCGTGAGATTCGAGATGGTGGGCGCGTAGCTGCGGCCGTTGTCGTTGAGGACGACGATCACGCGACGCTTGCTGTGGCCGAGGTTGTTGAGGGCCTCGTACGCCATGCCGCCGGTCATGGAGCCATCGCCGATCACGGCCACGACGTGGCGATGCTGGTCGACTCCGGCGTCGCGTGCGACGGCGAGCCCGTACGCGTACGAGAGAACGGTGGAGGCGTGGCTGTTCTCGATGTAGTCGTGCCGGCTCTCTTCGCGGCTCGGATAACCCGAGAGGCCGTCGGCCTGGCGCAGCGACGCGAACCGGTCGGCCCGGCCGGTGACGATCTTGTGCACGTAGGCCTGGTGGCCGGTGTCCCAGAGAATGGCGTCGCGCGGTGAGTCGAACACGCGGTGGAGAGCGAGAGTCAGTTCGACCGCGCCGAGGTTCGATCCGAGGTGGCCGCCGTTGTCGGCCACCGCCCGCACGATGAAGTCGCGGATCTCGCCGGCGAGCTCATCGAGTTCGGGGTACGACATCCGACGCAGATCGCTCGGCTGGCGGATCGATTCCAAGGACATGGTGAAGTCACGCTAGCCCTGGTTCCGAGGGAGTGCCCGGCCCGAATCGGGCGTGTGACCGCTGGCTGGTCAGGTGTTCGCGAACTGGGCCTCGTGCTTGCGGTCGAGGCGGTTCTGGTTCCAACGATGGAGCCCCCAACCGAGCAAGGCACCCACACCGAGAGCGAGCTGACCGCCGACCCCGTCGATCCAGTAGTGGTTGCCCGTGACCACGATGCAGAAGAGCGTCGCGGCCGGATACAAGAGCATGGCGATCTTGGTCCAGCGTCGTCGCAGCAGCGGCCACATGGCGAACGCGCACCAGCTGGCCCATCCGATGTGCATGCTCGGCATGGCGGCGTACTGATTGGAGATCGACTTCATGGTGTCGGAGTCGAAGGTCCACAGCGCCGCTCCGTACTCGGGCAGCGTGTCGACGAATCCGAACGTTCCGTCGTCCTCGGTGCCCACGAGACCGTCGGCACCCTTGTCGCGAAGCGGGCTTTCGATGCAGGCTCCGCCGTAACCGCCGCGAACCGGGTCGGGACACGGCGCGTCGAGCAAACGTGGTGGCATCACCGGAAACAGCGAGAACCCGAGGATGCCGAGAGCGGTGGTGATGGCGAGAGTGTTGCGCCACTGCGGGAACACTCCGGGTCGCTTGAAGAACAGGATCCAGAACACCGCGAGGGTGACCACGAAGTGGGCCGTGCCGTAGTACACGTTCCAGAAGCGGATGAACCAGTCCCAACCGAGGAACCAGTCCTGGACGCTCTCCTCGTGATAGAGGCCGATGAAGCGTTCGAGTCGGATGAGTCGCTCGGCGTTGTTGAAGGCTTGCTCGGGAACGCCGTCGGCCGCGATGTACGACGAGCCGAACAGGTTCCGGGTCCAGGAGTACACGACGTAGAAGGCGCCCATGATGAGCGCCTCTTTCCACCAGTACGTGCGGTGAACACGTGCCGGGACGGCCTCGGTCGCCGCGGTTTCCACGCCTGGAATCTAGGTCGTGGACCGGCCGGGCGGCCCCATGAGGCATCGGCGATCCATCACGAGAACCTTCCGGTCGTTCTTCGGGCGCGGCATCCGTTCGGCCGCTCATTCCTAGACTCGGCCCGTGATCGACAACGACGTCCTCGAACGAGTCCTGTCCGCGGCCCTGCGCACGGGTGCCGACTTCGCCGAAATCTTCGCCAGCGACTGGCGCGGGACCGGAGTGGGTCTCGACGACGGGCGCATCGAACAGTTGTCGACGGGGCGCAACCGCGGCGCCGGTATTCGTGTCATCAGCGGTGAGACCACCGGCTTCGCGCACACGGCCGACCTGACCGAATCCGGACTTCTCGCCGCCGCGCGAGTAGCCGCCGACGCCGCGCGTCAGGGTGGTGGCGGAACTCGTGTCGTCGCGTTGACCGCGCAGCCATCGCGCACCGTGAGTCCGATCGACGTCGATCCGTCGACGGTGGCCAAAGCGGCCAAGGTCGAACTTCTTCGCCGCGTCGATGACGCCGCGCGCTCGGCCGGCGGAGCCATCACCCAGGTGTCGGCGGGCTACTCGGATGGTCGCACGCTCATCGTGGTGGCCAACTCCGACGGCTTGGTCGCGCGCGACGAGCGCATTCGCACGCTGTTGCGCGTGAGCGCGGTCGCGAACGGCGACACCGGAATGCAGACCGGATTCGATTCGGTGGGGCACACCATGGGATTCGAACTGTTCGACAAGGTTCGGGTCGAGGACGTGGCGCGCACCGCGGCCACGCGAGCGCTCACCAAGTTGAAGGCGCGACCGGCGCCCTCGGGCTCGATGCCGGTGGTCATCAAGGCCGGCAGCGGCGGCGTCCTGTTCCACGAAGCCTGCGGGCACGGTCTCGAAGCCGATCTGGTTGCCAAGGGTGCCAGCGTCTATCGCGGAAAAGTGGGCGAGTTGGTGGCGTCTCCGCTCGTCACGTTGGTGGACGACGGCACGATGACCCACGAGTGGGGTGCCATCGCCATCGACGACGAGGGCCATCCGTCGCAGTACAACGTGCTCATCGAGAACGGCGTGCTCACCGACTACATGTGGGATTACCTGCGAGCGCGCAAAGAGGGACGTCGTCAGAGCGGCAACGGCCGTCGCCAGTCGTACAAGGACCTCCCGATGGTGCGCATGACCAACACCTACGTGCTCAACGGATCCGAAGCACCCGACGACATCATTCGCGACACCGAGTCGGGTGTGTACGTGGCGCATCTCGGCGGCGGAAGCGTCAACACGGCCACCGGCGACTTCGTGTTCGGCATGACCGAGGCGTATCTCATCGAGAACGGCGAGATCACCGAACCGCTCCGCGAGGGCAACCTCATCGGGAACGGCCCGCAGGTGTTGCGAGACATCGACCGCCTGGGCAACGACTTCGCCATGGGCAACCCGGGTACGTGCGGCAAGGACGGACAAGGAGTTCCGGTGGGTGACGGCCAGCCCACGCTGCGCGTGAAGGCCCTCACCATCGGCGGAACGGCGTCATGACCGATCGCAGCGGCGAATTGCTCGCCATCGCCGATCGAGTGGTGGCACTGGCGCAGTCGGGCGAGCAGGTCGAGGCCTACGTGAGCCGCAGCCTGTCGACCGACGTTCGCGTGTACGAGGGCGAAGTCGAGCATTTCGTTTCGGCGCAGAGCGAGGGCATCGGCATTCGCGTGATCCGCGACGGCCGCACCGGCACGTCGTACGCCGGGACCCTCGACCCGGCGGTGATCGCCGACGTCCTGGCCGAGGCGCGCGACAACCTGGGTTACGGCGAGGTCGATCAATGGTCGGGCTTGGCCGAACCCGACGGCGTGGCCGTCACACCCCAAGTTCTCTGGAGCGATCGCTTGGAAGGCGTTCCGACGGCGCGCAAGATCGAACTGGCCAAGGAACTCGAACGACTCGCGCGCGCGGCCGACTCGCGCGTGCGCGTCGACGACTCGAACTACTCCGATTCCTTCGGCGAGGCCGCCGTGGCCACCACGACCGGCATCCGGGTGAGCGGTCGCGAGAACGGCTGCTACTTGAGCGTCGGCACACTCGCCGACGATGGTGACGAGACCCAGACCGGATTCGGCTTCTCGGTCGGACGCGACGTCGACGAACTCGACATCGAGAAGGCGGCTCGCGAGGCGGCCGATCGCGCGACACGGCTGCTCGGTGCCACCAAACCGGCCAGTCGACGCGTGACCGTGGTGCTCGATCCGTTCGTGACCGCGCAGTTCCTCGGCATCATCGGCGGCACGCTCAACGGCGACAGCGTGGTGAAGGGTCGCAGTCTCTTCGCCAATCGTCTGGGCGACCAGGTGGCCAGTCCGCTCGTCACATTGGTGGACGACCCGACCAATCCACTCGCGTACACCGCCACCGACATCGACGGCGAAGGCCTGGCCGCCCGGCGCAACGTCCTCATCGATCGCGGAACGCTCGGCATGTTCGTGCAGTCGTCGTACTCGGCGCGCCGCATGGGTGTGGCCACCACGGGCAACGGCACACGAGGCGGCTACGCCGGCTCGCCCGGCGCCGGTTGCCTCGCCCTGCAGGTGGTGCCCGGAACGCGATCGCAGGCCGAGATCGTGGCCGGTATCGACGACGGCATCCTCATTCAGCAGGTGCAGGGTCTGCACTCGGGTGTGAACCCGGTGTCGGGTGACTTCAGCACCGGCGCGGCCGGTATCACGATCGCCAACGGCACACTCGGTGCGCCGGTCCGTGAGTTCACGATCGCATCCACTCTCCAGAAGATGCTGCTCGACATCGCCGAGGTGGGTGGCGACCTCGAATGGCTGCCCATGCGAGCCACCGGGGTTTCGCTCGTGATCCACGATGTCACCATGAGCGGTGCCTGACCTGTCAGGCTGAACTGATGCCGATCCTGCACGCCATCGTTCTCGGCATCGTGCAGGGGCTCACCGAGTTCCTCCCCATCTCGTCGAGTGGTCACCTGATCGTGGTGCCGTGGCTCTTCGGATGGGACGACCTGTCGGACGAGGGAATCAAGAAAGCCTTCGACGTCGCTCTGCACTTCGGAACGCTCATCGCGGTCGTCGCGTACTTTCGCAACGACGTCGTGTCCCTGGTTCGCAACGGTCTGCGCGCCGTCTTCGTGCCGTCGGCACGAGCGAATCCCGAAGGCCGGCTGGCCTGGTTGCTCGTGCTGTCCTGCGTGCCGGCCGCGCTCGTCGGCGCACTGTTCGAGACGTGGATCGACGACACTCTCGGCGGGCCGATCGTCATCGCGGTGTCGCTCGTTTTGTTCGGACTCGTCCTCGCCTGGGCCGACCGCCGTTCGGGTTCGCGTTCGCTCGACTCGCTGAACCTTCGTGATTCGGTCCTGGTGGGCGCGGCCCAAGTGCTCGCACTCAATCCGGGAACGTCGCGATCGGGTATCACCATGTCGGCCGCCCGCGCACTGGGCTACGAGCGAGATGCCGCGGTGCGCCTGTCCTTTCTCATGAGCCTTCCGGTCATCCTCGGTGCGGTTGTCGTGAAGGTGGGGGGCCTGGTGGCCGACGGGATTCCCGATGGCCTGCTCACACCGATGATCGTCGGCGTGGTCACCGCCGGCATCTCGGGGTGGTTCGCGGTGTGGGGGCTGCTACGGCTCGTGCGCACGCGCAACTTCGATCCGTTCGTGATGTATCGCGTGGCGCTGGCCGGTCTGATCGTGCTGGTGGCCGCGGCCGGTTGGCGCTGATCGGTCGCGCCCGGTCAGGCCGGGGTCGACGCCGCTGAACTCGTGCTCGACGACGTGGTCGACGAGGTTGAACTCGATGACGAGTCGGTCGACGAACTGCTCGATGACGAGTCGCTCGACGAACTGGACGAACCGCTCGACGAACTCGACGACGAACTGGACGAACCGCGCGAATCGGTCTTGTAGAAGCCACCACCCTTGAAGGTGACGCCCACCGGCTGGAACACCTTCTTCACCGGGCGCAACTTTCCGTCGGCCGGATGCGGGGCTTCGGTGAGCGCGTCGTCGGAGAACGCCTGTTGGATCTCGATGGTCTCACCGGTGTCGATGAACTTGTACACGTAAGTCGGCATGGGGGTTCTCTCCAGGTGCGGAAGTCTAGGGTTGGCTCGTGCCGAGCGCCATCCGCACCGCCGTCGTGCCCGCCGCCGGGCAGGGAACACGCATGCTTCCGGCCACCAAGGCCGTGCCGAAGGAGTTGCTCCCGATCCTCGAGCTGCCCGCGCTCCAGTTCATCGTCGACGAAGCGGTGGGGGCGGGGGTCGACCACGTGGTGATCGTCACCAGTCGCGCCAAGCCCGCGATCGAGGCCTACTTCGAACGCAATCCGTTGGTCGAGAGCATTCTGGAGAAGCAGGGTCGCGGCGGGCTCGCCGATCGTCTTCGTCGCTACGGATCGGACGTGCGCGTGTCGTTCGTGTACCAGGACGAGCCACGCGGACTCGGCCACGCCGTGGCCTGCGCCCGGCCCGCGGTGGGGGACGAGCCGTTCTTCGTGTTGCTGCCCGACGAATTGATGGGCGATTCGTCCTTGCTCACCGATCTGGGTGCGGTCGTCGAGTCCACCGGTGTTCCGGCGATCGCCCTCAAGCGCATGGAACGCCACGAACTGTTCCGCTACGGAGTCGTGGATCCGGTCGGCGACGAGCGCTCGGTGGCCGGAGCCGACGTGGTTCCGTTCGCGTCGGTGATCGAGAAGCCGAGTGGCGACGCTCCGAGCGACCTCGTGATCATCGGCCGCTACGCGCTGCTGCCCGATGTCTTCGACGACCTGGCCGCTCTCGGGCCGGCGGCGTCGGGTGAGATCCAGCTCAGTGATGCGTTGTCGGTGCAGGCATCGCGTCGTCCGCTCAACGGCGTGATGTCGAACGTGAGCCGCCGCGACATCGGCAATCCGGTGGGTTGGCTGCAAGCGGTGGTCGAAGCCGGCCTCGAGCACGCCGAGTACGGCCCGGCGTTCAAGGCGTGGTTGACGAAACTCTGAAGCGGCCGTCGGGCCGCAAATCCGGTCGTGCGCTAGGCCGTACGACGGAAGTGTCCGGGCAGATCGAGCACCAAACCGTACTGATCGACCTCGAACTCGTGTGACGCCGCGTCGTCGTCGCGGTGGACCACCCAGAGGCCGACATCGAGCCGGGTGTAGTCGAGGCGCGCGCGCTGAATCGACAGGGTCTCGGTGTCGACGGTGATCGACTCGACATCGGCCGATTGACCGACGGGCAGATGCAGTCGACGAATGGCCATCGTGCGCGTGAACGGACTGCACAACAGGTCGATGTCCTGGCAGCCGCCGAGGTCGCGTCGTTGAGCGCCGTTCACCTCGCCCCATCGTCCGCGGCCGTCGTTGGCGAGCCACAGATCGGGATCGTCCATGTCGCGGAACAAGAGCATCTGCTGGAGTTGCCACGACGCCGTGAAGCGGAACACGTACTGGATGTCGGCTCCTTGGACCAGTCCTTCGGCGGTCCACGCCTCGTTCTCGAATCGCAAGGTGAGGGTTTCGCGGAACTGGCCGTCGTCGGTGACCCAGGCCGCGGTCATGCCCTCGAGCGGCAGTCGCGAATACTCCAAACGGTCGTCGCGGGTCACGGTTCGAGTGTGCCAGCAAACGGGCCGTACCGGTACCGTCTCGGGCATGTTGCCGATCGAAGAGGCTCGCCTTCACGTCTTCGACCGGTGCGCCGTTCTTCCCACGGTGTCGATTCATGTCCACGACGCCACGCGATCGGTTCTCGCGGCCGATGCCGTCGCCGCCGAGGATGTTCCTCCGTTCGCCAACACCGCGGTCGACGGTTATGCGGTGCGGGCCGCCGACACCGCCGGTGCCGCGCGCGCGCCGATTCGCCTCCGCGTGACCGGTGAAATCGCCGCCGGCGCCGCTGGCGACATGACGGTGGAGCCCGGATGCGCGGTGCGCATCATGACCGGTGCACCCATGCCGCACGGAGCCGACGCCGTGGTCATGGTGGAAGACACCGCGTTCGAAGGCGACCGTGCTCAGTTCGACGGCTCGCAGTCGGTGGAGATCCGCCGCGAGGTTGCGCCGGGTTCGGGAGTTCGCGGCGCGGGTGACGACGTTCGCGCCGGTGCGACCGTGTTCACCGCCGGAACGGAGATCACTCCGGCGGTCGCCGGTGTGCTGGCCTCCATCAACGTGCGCGAACCTCGCGTGGTGAAACGTCCGCGGGTGGCGGTGCTGTCCACCGGCGACGAACTCGTCGACGACGGATCGCCGCTCGCACCGGGCCAGATTCGCGAGAGCAACAAGACGATGCTCATCGGCGCGGTGGACGCGAGCGGTGCGATCGCCGTCGACTACGGCATCGTGCGCGACGACGAAGCGGCGCTCGAGCAAACCTTGCGTCTGGCCGCGGCCGAATGCGATGCCATCGTCACGAGCGGCGGTGTGAGCATGGGCGACTACGACGTCGTGAAGGCCGTGCTCTCGCGTATCGCCGACATGTCGTGGATGCAGATCGCCATCAAACCCGCCAAGCCGTTCGCCTTCGGATTGCTGGCCCGGCGCGCCGGAGGTTCGGTCCCGGTGTTCGGACTGCCCGGCAATCCGGTGAGCTCGCTCGTGAGTTTCGAACTCATCGCACGACCGGCCCTTCGCAAGATGGCCGGCCATCGGCCCGAGGTCTGGGATCGGCCCCGCGTGCGTGCGGTGTGCGATGCCGAACTGAAGCGTTCGCCCGACGGCAAAGTGCACTATCAGCGCGCGGTGGCCCGTTTCGCCGAGGACGGCCGTGTGCACGTGACGCCGGTGTCGGCGCAGGGCAGCCACCAGTTGGCCGCGACCGCGCTGGCCACGGCCATCGTGGCCGTACCCGACGGCCCGGGTGTGCCGGTCGGGGGCGAAGTGGACGCGATCCTCCTCGTATCCTGACCCCATGACGGCGCACGATCTGGTCGACCCGTTCGGTCGCACGATTCGCGATCTGCGCATCTCGGTCACCGATCGCTGCAACTTTCGCTGCACCTACTGCATGCCCGCCGAAGGGATGGTGTGGCTGCCCAAGTCGGAGATCCTGTCATTCGAGGAGATCGAGCGAGTGGCCCGGCTGTTCGTCGAACGTTACGGCGTGGACGGTATTCGCCTCACCGGTGGTGAGCCCACGGTCCGCGCGCACCTGCCGGTGTTGGTGGCCAAGTTGGCGAAGTTGGTCGTTCCGGCCGATTCGGCATCACCGCTGGCCGGCCAGCCGATCGATCTCGCTCTCACCACCAACGGTGCAACGCTGGTCAACTGCGTCGACGAGCTGCGCGAAGCCGGGCTGGGTCGTATCAACATCAGCCTCGACACGCTCGACCGCGAGAAGTTCGAGCGCATGACTCGGCGCGACGAACTCGAGCGCGTGCTGGCCGGTATCGACGCCGCCCGCGGCGCCGGTTTCTCGAGCGTCAAGATCAACGCGGTGATCGAGCGCGGGGCCAACGACGACGAGATCCTCGATCTGGCCGAGTTCGGTCGGGCGAAGGGTGTGGAAGTCCGCTTCATCGAGTTCATGCCTCTCGACGCCGAGGGTCATTGGGTCAACGACAAGGTCGTGAGCCAGGACGAGATCGTGGCCCGCATCGCCGCGGTGCATCCGCTCGAACCGGTGCCGGCCCGCGGAGCGGCGCCGGCCGATCGCTGGCGTTATCTCGACGGTCGCGGCACGGTGGGTGTGATCCCGAGTGTCACCAAGCCGTTCTGCGGCGACTGCGATCGTGTGCGTCTCACCGCCGACGGCCAGTTCCGCACGTGTCTCTTCGCCACCACCGAGTTCGATCTGCGCACGCTTCTGCGCGACGGTTCGAGTGACGATGTGGTCGCGGCCGAGATCGAACGCGCGGTGGGCACCAAGTGGGCGGGTCATCAGATCAATCAGGTGAACTTCATCCGCCCGAAGCGCACCATGAGCCAGATCGGCGGCTGACGCCGATCAGCGGTCGATCATGCGCGTTGCAACCACTGAATACCGACGTCGACACCCGGACTGAACAGCACGTGCGGATCGCCCTGCGGAGCCGGGAGTCCGGCCGCGGTCACGAGTGAATCGCTGAGGTGCAGCACTTCACCGGTGTGCAGGGGCCACGGGCCGTGTTCGACGGCGCCGTAGTTGAATCCGCCGCCGTAACGCGGAGCGATGAGCCCCCAGCGATCGGTGAGGAAGTGCTCGAAATCTCCGACTTCGCGCAGTGGGGCTCCGATGCGCAGTGCGAGTGAAGTTCCGGCTCGATCGGGCCAGCGGCGGGACACCTCGCTCGTGAGCACCGCACCTTCGCCTTCACCCGCGAGTGTGACCGAACTCGGTCCGAAGCAGTACGGAAGACGAAATGCGACGCGGGCTCCGATGGTGGGCAGCAACTTGGGCGTGTCGAGGGAGAAGAACCACACCGCGGGTCGACCGCGTGAACGCACGTAGGTGCGCACGTTGATCTCGGGGAAATCGCTCGTGCCGGGAATCTTCGGCAGGCGAGTGACTTGAAGGTCGCGCATCTGGAACGGAACGAGGGCGACGTACGCCCGGCCGTCGAACGTGTCGAGTTCGACGTCGTCGGGCAGGAGTCGGGCCACCTGGTCGGGCTCGTACGCCCAATGCAGGAAGGCCAGGTTCTGCCACCGCTGGGTCATCACGCGCACGAGTCCATTGTGGACGAGGGGCGGTACCCTCATGTGCGTGGCGACGAACGACCACCCCTTCACCCACCTCGACCCGCTCGGCCGGGCCCGCATGGTGGACGTGACTCCGAAGGAGCCCACGTATCGCCGCGCCGTGGCGCGCTGCAAGGTGTTCATGACCCCCGAGACCACGGCCGCCATCGCCAACCGCGAGGTCAAGAAGGGTGACGTGCTGGCCGTGGCGCGCGTGGCCGGTATCCAGGCCGCCAAGCGCACCAGCGACATGATCCCGCTCTGCCACCCGCTCCTCGTGGGTGCGGTCACCGTGAACTTCGAGATCGGCGACGACCACGTGTCGGTGGAGGCCCAGGTGGAAACGGTCGAGCGCACCGGGGTGGAGATGGAGGCCCTGCACGCCTGCTCGGTGGCCGCCCTGACCATCTACGACATGTGCAAGTCGGCCGACCGGGCCATGGTGATCGGCGAATTGACCCTCTGGGAGAAGACCGGCGGGCGCTCGGGCACCTATCGCCGGGACGCCGAGACACCCGCCTGACCAGCCGCTTCGGTCCGCCCACGGGCCCGTACACGTGTGGAGCACGTCACAGGGGGCCATCCGGGGTGGGTCCATCCCGCTGGGACCGGGGCAAATGTTGCTAAATTGTTACGGTCCGTTCGGATTCCTCAGGGAACCCGGGCCGACGACCGATATCGAATCGACACAATTCGCCCCGGGCGACACGACCAGCGGTCGTGAGAAGCGAGAAAGGAGAGCGGTGAGCCAGATCATCTTGTTGGTCGTCGGAGCCGCGTGGGCCGCGGTGCTCATTCCTCCGCTCGTGCGTGGTCGCTACGAGAACCGTCCCAACTCGTCGGTCGTCGACTTCCGTCGCCAGCTCTCCACTCTGCAGCGCTCCACCCCGGTGCGTGGTGCCAGCCCGATGCGGATGGCCCGCCCCCTTGCTCAGGCGCCGGTCCGTCCGGTGATGGCGCGGTCGGCCGCCGCCCCCACCCGTTCGATGCGCGCTCCGGTGCGCGGCATGACCCGTCAGCAGATGATCCGCCAGCGTCGTCAGAACGTGGTGCTCACGCTCACGCTCGTGACGCTCGGTTCGGCGTTCATCGCCTTCACCACCAAGAGCGATCTCTTCATCTACGTGTTCGTGCTCTCGGCCATGTCGCTCGTCGGCTACTGCTACAAGTTGTCGCAGATCCGCCGCTTCCAGAGCGCCACGCAGGCGTACCGCCGCGACTGGATCCGCGCCGCCTGAGTCGGCTGGCGCACCCGCAGGTAGAGTCGGAGTCCGTCGTCGGCTCGCCGGCGATCACCCTCGGGGGTGTAGCTCAGTTGGCAGAGCGCAACAATCGCACTGTTGAGGCCAGGGGTTCAATTCCCCTCACCTCCACCCGAGAACCCGGGCGACCCATCGGGCGCTCGGGTTTCGTGTTTCACGGCTAGGTTCGCGCCATGCCCGGGCCGTTGGAAGGAGTTCGCGTCGTCGAACTCGGAGTCTGGATCGCCGGCCCGGCCGCGTCCGGAGTTCTCGGCGACTGGGGCGCCGACATCGTCAAGATCGAACCGTTGTCGGGTGATCCATCGCGCTTGTTCAGGCGCATGTTGAGCCTCACGCGCGACGACAATCCGATCTTCGAACTCGACAACCGCAACAAGCGCGGCATCGCCGTCGACGTGTCGACCGCCGAGGGTCGGTCGATCGTCCTCGATCTGGTGCGCGAGGCCGATGTGTTCGTCACCAACGCGCGGGCCCAGTCGGTGGCCCGGGCCGGCCTCGATTACGAATCGCTGCGCGCGGTCAACTCGCGCATCGTGTACGGACAGATCACCGGCTACGGCATGGAGGGGCCCGAAGCCGATCGTCCGGGCTTCGACATCGCCGCGTATTGGGCCCGGTCGGGTCTGGCTCATCTGCACACACCCGAGGACGGTGAACCGCCGATTCTGCGCGGAGGCGTGGGCGATCATTCCACCGGTGTCGCGTTCGCCGGCGCGATCGCCGCCGCGCTCTTCCATCGCGAGCGAACCGGAGAGGGCCAGATGGTGTCGACCTCGCTCTTCCGCCAAGGCGTGTACACGCTCGGGTACGACTTGAGCCTCGCGCTGAGTTGGGGCCGGTATCCGCCCGTGACGCGGCGGGCCGATGCACCGAGCCCCACCGCCAACAACTACCGCACCGCCGACGGCCGTCGATTCTGGGTGGTGGGCGTGGAAGCCGATCGGCACTGGCCGCCGCTGGCGCGGGTGGCCGGCCATCCGGAATGGATCGACGATCCCCGGTTCGCGACCGCCCGCGATCGGACGGTGAACGCCCGCGAACTCATCGGCCTGCTCGACGCCGTGTTCGCGTCGAAGACGTTCGACGAATGGGCGGCGATCTTCGCGGCCGAGCCCGACATGTTCTGGGCGCCGGTCGCCACACCCGAGGAGGTGTTGGCCGATCCGCAGACCCGGGCCGCCGGGGGCATCGTCGACGTGCCCCACGGTGACGGTGCGGTGCCGATGATCGCGTCGCCGGCCGATTTCCACGGCACTCCGGGCCAGCAGCGTTCGATCGCGCCGCGCATCGGTGAGCACACGCGCGACATCCTGCGCGGACTGGGTCGTTCGGACGCCGACATCGACGCGTTGGCCGCGGCCGGCGTGATCGTCGTCGACGGCTGATCGTCAGCGCAGGCGATCGACGATCCGGTCGATCAACGTCACCACTTCGTGGGCGCAAGCGATGAAGTCGTCGACTTCGCCGCCGCCGGGATCGACGATCTCCTCCCATGGTTCGAGCACGACTGTGTGGAGGGCGAGAGCGTTCAGACGTTCGGCGATCGGGCCCTCGGTGGACAGATCGCGGACCAAGCGCTTGAGCGTGGCGGTGCGATGAGCGGCGTGCGGGTGCTCCCGTCGGATCCACTCGACGTGTTCGGGCGCCATGGCCAGCACCAGATCGGCCGCGTCGACGTGTTCGGGAGTGATCTGCTGACTGCGATGGTGACGTGCGCTCAGGTCGACTCGCTGCAGGGCTTCGCGCGTGCGCCAACTGATCGGCTGGCCGTCGACGCTGAACGTTCCGGCGGTGACGATGTGGAGGGCGGGCTCGCGGGCCGCGAGGGCCGCGCCGGCCATCACCGAACGTGCGGCGTTGCCGGTGCAGATGACGAGAAGTGACGTCACGCGCGAATCAGGTGGGAACGCCACCGTCGACGGTGAACACCGCGCCGGTGGTGTAGCTGCCGGCGTCGCTCGCGAGAAACATGGCCGCGCCGACGATCTCGTGCGGTTCGCCCACGCGGCGCAGGGCGACGCGCTTCATCTGCTGGTCGACCATCTTCCAGTCCCAGGCCTTGGAGATGTCGGTGCGGAACGAGCCCGGCATGATGCAGTTCACGCGCACGTGCGGACCGAAGGTCTGGGCGAAACCGATGGTGATGGCGTTGAGACCGGCCTTGGCCGCGGTGTACGGGATCACGTCGGGTGTGGGATGAATGGCCGCGATGCTCGAGATGTTGATGATGGAACCGGATCGCCCGGTTTCCTTGGCCCGTTCGACCATGCGGGTGCCGAGAAGCGCCGAGAGCCGGAACGGTCCCTTCAAGTTGAGGCCGAGAACCGAATCCCAGAGTTGTTCGTTCACGTTGACGACATGGTCGTACAACGGCGACTTGCCGGCGTTGTTCACGAGGATGTCGACGCCGCCCAATTGCGACCAGGCCGCTTCGGCGAGTCCGTCGAGTTCGTTCCAGCGTCCGATGTGGCACGCGTAGGGGATGGCCCGGCGACCGGTGGCCGCCTCGACCTCGCGCGCGGCCTCTTCGCACGATTCGAGCGACCGGCTGGCGATCATCACGTCGGCACCGGCGGCGGCGAAGGCCAGAGCCATTTCACGACCGAGGCCACGACTGCCGCCGGTGATGAGCGCGGTGCGCCCGGTGAGATCGAAGAGTGCGGGAAGGTCGGCCATGTCAGTCTCCTGCCGGTCCGGTGAAGCGCGGTGCGCGCTTCTCGCGATGGGATGCCACGCCCTCGGCGGCGTCGGGGCCGCCGAAGCCGAAGAACTCGTAGGCCAACGATGCGTCGAATGCGGGAATCATCGACCGGTACCAGTGATTGAGCGTGTGCTTGGTGAAGCGCAGCGCGGCTTGGGCGCCGCCGGCGAGTTCGGTCGCCACGTCGAGAGCCGTGGCGTACACCTCGTCATCGTCGACGCACAGCGACACCAGTCCGATGCGCTCGGCTTCCTCGCCGGTCAGGGTGCGGCAGGTGAGGAGGTAGTACTTCGCCTTGGCCATGCCGGCGAGCAACGGCCAGCACACGGCGGCGTGATCGCCGGCGGCCACTCCGAGTCGGGTGTGGCCATCGATGATGCGGGCGGTGCGTCCGGCCACCGACACGTCGGCGAGAACGGCGGCGACCAAGCCGGCACCCACGGCCGGGCCGTGGATGGCCGACACGATGGGCTTGGAACATTCGATGACGTTCCGCACGAGATCACGTGCTTCCTTCAGCACGCGGCTGCGGAAGGCGTAATCGCCGATGATGCCGTCGATGAGGTCGAAACTTCCACCGGCTGAGAACGCCTTGCCGGCTCCGGTGAGAAGCGCCACGTTGGTGGCCGGGTCGCGATCGACGGCGACCCACACGTCGGCCAGTTCGCGGTGCGCGTCGGGTCCGACGGCGTTCAGGTTGGGGCCGTCGAGAGTGATCTGCAGAACGCCGGCGGCCGGACGCGAGAAAGTGAGATGAGGAAACGCTCGGTAGGGCTCGAGATCGGACATGGTTCCCCTTCGTCGCGGAGTGGTTCGGCCGAGGTGGGACCGACCGTAGCCGAGCGATCGCTCAGGATCCGAGGGCGGCCGAGAGAGGGCCTTCTTCGCGCTGGCGCAACGCGACGTTGACCCGCTGGCGCTCGAGCACCTGTTCGAGAGTCTTCACGGCCTGCGGGATCGGGTGCTCGGCGAAGAACGACTGCACGTCGGCCTCGAGTTGCGGCGTGTTGAGAAGCTTCACCGGATCGATCATGCGCACGATCGTGTTGGTGGGGAACTCGTCGTTGGCCCGTTGCCAGTGGCGGCGGACGAACTCCCACGCGACCATTCCGTGGTTGCGATTGGCGATGCAGCGAGCCAGGACGAACGGAGCGTTCTGCGTCTTGACCTGGCCGCTCAGTGCGAATTCGCACGTGCGGGCGATGAGTTCGGCCGAGTCGAAGTCGGCCAACGCGTAGAGATATCGGAGCTGCTCCTGCGGCGTGTCGGAATCGAGGAAACGCCGCTGCATGTCCGAGTACTCGGCTTCACCACCGGTGGCGGCCACGACCGTCGTGGCGGCGGCCGTGAGTTCGGGATCGACCGAGGTGGCGTCGCGCTGCGCCGCGGCCAGGAGTTCGCGGCATCGCTGTTGTGCTTCGACGTCGTCGCCGGTGACGGCGAGGAGCGTGACGAGCAGGCCGCGCAGTTTGGAGCGAAGTTCGCTCTCGTCGGGTGCGGGTTGCCAGCCCAGATCGGCCAGGACCGGACTCGCCATCGCCGCCACTCGCCGACGGAACGAAGCGTAGGCATCGTCGGCGACCAGACGACCGATCGAGCGCAGGCCGTTGACGATGGCCTGCCACACCGAGAGTTCGCGCTCGTCGACGAAACCTTCCACGAAGGCGAGGTAGTCGGCGGCGGCCAGGCGCCCGGCCACCACCGCGTTCCACGCGTCGTCCACGAGGTTGTAGCGCTCGATGGTGGTGAGCGAGCGAAGAACCGCGCGGTCGATCCGACCGAGAAGTTCGGCCGAGTAGGCGACGCGGTAGAAGCCCGATCCGCCGGCGTTCACCACGATGGGCGCGGACGCGTCGGCGAGATCGATGTCGATGGACGACTCGGTGAGCAGCACGACCTGTTCGCTGGTTCCGACGCGCAGGTGCACCGGGACGTACCAGGTCTGCGGATCAGTGATCGTCTCGGCGTCGAACGAGAAACGCTGTTGCGTGAGATGGAGCCTTCCGTTGCGCAGCGCGGCCGTCACGAGCGGATAGCCGGGCTGCCAGATCCACGAATCCATGAGTGCCCGCACCGGTTCGCCGCCATCAGCCGACACCGCGCTCTCGATCGAGTCCCACAGGTCGGAGGTCTCGGTGTTCTTGTAGGAGTGGGCGTTGAGATAATGGCGAACGCCGGCGCGGAAGCGCGGTGTGGTCAGGTACTGCTCGAGCATGCGAAGCAGCGATCCACCCTTCTGGTACGTGAGCACGTCGAACATGCCCTCGCAGTCCTGCGGCGACCGCACTTCGTATTCGACCGAACGCGTCGCGGCGAGCGAGTCGGTTTCGAAAGCGACCGACCGCTCGAGCGAGAAGCTCGTCCAACGATCCCAGTCGGGGCGGTAGGCGTCGACCGCGGCGATTTCCATGAACGTGGCGAAGGCTTCGTTCAGCCAGATGCCGTTCCACCACTTCATGGTCACGAGATCGCCGAACCACATGTGGGCGAGTTCGTGGCTCACGACATCGGCCACGAGTTCCTTCTCGATCTGTGTACTGGTCTCGGGATCGACCAGGAGGAGGTTCTCGCGATAGGTGATGCAGCCCACGTTCTCCATGGCACCGGCGGCGAAGTCGGGGAGCGCGATCATGTCGATCTTGGCGTCGGCGTAGGGAATGCCGTAGTAGTCGGTGAACCAGGCCAGGCTCTTGGCTCCGACATCGAGTCCGAAGTCGGTGAGATGGCCCTTGCCCGGTACGTGCACGATGCGCAACGGGACGCCGCGCACATCGACGGCCGCGGTGGCTTCGAGTCGACCCACCACGAAGGCGACAAGGTACGTGCTCATGATCATCGTGTCGGCGAATCGCACCGCGTCCTTGCCCGACGCCTCGTCGCGGGTGCGCGAGACTTCGGGGCCGTTGCTCACGGCCATGATCCCGTCGTCGACCATCAGAGTGACACCGAAGACGGCCTTGAAATCGGGCTCGTCGAAACAGGGGAATGCGCGACGGCAGTCGGTGGACTGCATCTGCGAGCACGCGATCACGTGCTCGATGCCGTGCTCGTCGCGGTAGGTGCTGCGGTAGAAGCCGCGCAACTTGTCGTTGAGTGTTCCGCGGAACGTGATGTCGATGGTCGTGGAACCGGGCCCGATGTCGGACAGCGCGCCGATGAGCAGGCGTTCGCGCTCGTCGTCGAGTGAGAACGGTGCGGGCTGTCCGTCGATGAACACCGATTCGACGTCGAGTTCGGCCGCGTTCAGGGCGATGAGACGAGTGGTGGAGACGACATCGGCCGTGATGACCACGTTTCCGGTGAACGAGGCACCGGCCAGATCGGGAGTGAGCACCAGGTCGTAGCGGCGGGGGAGAACGTGCCGGGGGAGGCGGTGCGGATCGAGTTCGGAAGCGTCGCGAGGGGCGGGAACGGTCACCGGGCGAGCGTACTTGCGAACTAGCGTGGGAGGCCGTGCCCACCACCGCACCTTCGCGAGCGACTCGTTCCGACGGAACCCGTTACGACGTCGTCGGTATCGGCAACTCGCTCGTCGACGTGATCGCTCAGGCCGATGACGATTTCATCCATCGCGAGGCTCTCACCAAGGGTTCGATGACCCTCATCGACACCGATCGGGCTCTGCATCTGTACAGGGCGCTGGGTTCGGCGGTCGAGATGAGCGGTGGATCGGCCGCCAACACCGTGTGCGGCGTGTCGAGTTTCGGGGGCAGCGCCGCGTACATCGGAAAGGTGAGCGCCGACGATCTGGGCGAGGTGTTCGGCCACGACCTGCGTGCGGTCGGCGTTCACTTCGCTCCGGGCGATCACATGGATGGCATGCCGACGGGGCGGTGCATCATCGTGGTCACGCCCGACGCGCAGCGCACCATGAACACGTATCTCGGCGTGTCGTCGTACTTGTGCCCGACCGACATCGACGAACGCGTGGTGGCGGCGGGTCGCGTGCTGTACATGGAGGGCTATCTCTTCGACCGCGACGACGCCAAGCAAGCGTTCCGGCACGCGGCCCAGGTGGCCCACCGGGCCGGCCGCCAGGTGTCGCTCACGTTGTCCGACAGTTTCTGCGTCGATCGCCATCGCGACGATTTCCGCGCCCTGGTGGAGGACGAGGTCGACATCCTGTTCGGCAACGAACACGAACTCATGTCGTTGTACGAACTCGACAGTTTCGAGGCGGCGGTGGCGGCGGTGCGGCGCGACAGCGCGCTGGCCGTGATCACGCGCGGTCCGCAAGGAGCCGCCGTCATCACCGAGAGCGAGATCGTCGACGTGACCGCCGAGGAAGTGGGCCACGTCCTCGACACCACGGGCGCGGGCGATCTCTTCGCGGCCGGATTCCTGTTCGGACTCACGAACGGGTACTCGCTGGCCGAGTGCGGGCGACTCGGTTCGATCGCCGCGGCCGAAGTGATCTCGCACGTCGGACCACGACCGCTGGTCGAGTTGCGCACCCTCATCCCGTGGGGCTGAACATGTCGGGCGACGTTCGCTCGGTGGCTCGCGCGTGGCTCTCGGCCGAACCCGACGACGATCTGCGCGACGAACTGCGGGCACTGATCGACGGCGACGACGCGACCCTGGCCGACCGATTCGACGGTCGTCTCGCTTTTGGCACCGCGGGTCTGCGCGCGGCCGTCGGGGCCGGGCCGTTGCGAATGAATCGACTGGTCGTTCGACAAGCGGCGGCCGGATTGATCGATCATCTCCTGGCCACGCTTCCCGACGCCGCCGAACGCGGAGTCGTGATCGGCTGGGATGCGCGACGCAAGAGCGACGCGTTCGCTCTCGATACCGCGCGTGTGGCGGCGGCCCGCGGAGTGAAAGCCTTCGTGATGCCGCGGGTGGTTCCGACGCCGGTGCTCGCGTGGAACATCACGCGCCTCGGGTGTGCGGCGGGTGTGATGGTGACCGCGAGCCACAATCCGCCGGCCGACAACGGATACAAGGTGTATTTGGGCTCGGGAGCGCAGATCGTGCCTCCGCATGACGTGTTGATCGCCGAGGCGATCGGCCGTCTCGATCCGACGACGGTGCCGTTGAGCGACGGTGATCATCCGCTGATCGTGAACCTCGGTGACGAGGTGATCGATTCGTATGTCGAGTGGGCGCCGTCGGTTCGGCTGGTACGCGACTCGCCGCCGATTCGCTTCGCGTACACGGCTCTCCACGGCGTGGGTGGTGCGGTCGCCACGCGAGTGTTCGAGCGCGCGGGTGTGGGCGCGCCGATCGTCGTGGCTTCGCAGCACGAGCCGGACGGATCGTTTCCCACCGTGTCGTTCCCCAATCCGGAGGAGCCGGGGGCGATGGATCTGGTGGTGGACGCCGCGCGAGCGTCGGGTGCATCGATCGCGATCGCGAACGATCCCGACGCCGATCGTCTCGGTGTGGCGATTCCGGCCCGCGACGGAGGTTGGCGCCTCCTGCGCGGTGACGAGATCGGATGGCTGCTCGCCGATCACGTGTTGCGGTTCACGGCGGGGAGCGACCGGCTGATGGTGAGCACGCTCGTTTCGTCGTCGCTCGTGGGCAAGATGGCGGCGGCGAACGGCGTTTCGTACGCCGAGACGTTCACCGGGTTCAAGTGGATCGCCGACGCGGCGATCAGGAATCCCGACAAGCGGTTGGTGTTCGCGTACGAGCAGGCGCTCGGGTATTTGGTGACCGATCGTCCGCTCGACAAGGACGGCATCACGGCGGCGGTGCTGATGCTCGAAGTGGCGAGTGTGGCGGCGCGCGAGGGCAAGACTCTCGAAGACCGACTCGACGAGATCGCGACCCGGTTCGGGCGTCACGTGACGGCCGAGACGAGTGTGCGGCGGGCGCCGTCCGAAGGCGTGGCCGCGGTCGAGCGACTGAGGTCGAATCCGCCCGCTGAGATCGCGGGCCGGCGTGTCGTGGAGGTCGTGGATCACCCGGAAGCGACGCTGTTGCGCCTGTGGCTGGAGGGCGTGGGCGGGGAACGCGTGCGGTTGCAGGTGAGACCGAGCGGGACCGAACCGAAAGTGAAGCTGTACGGCGAGGCCGTGGGGGAGGACCCGACCCCATTCCTCACCGCCCTCGCCACCCTCCTCTGACCTTCCCTTCATGGGCGCGAAACCGTGTCACTTTTGGCATGCCTCACGCCCATGCGCAGTTCCCACCTTCCTCGTGGCAGAGGGAGAGAGAAGTGTGGCGACCGGAAGTCAACGAATTGTTCGCGCGGCAGCACGGGGTGGTGTCGCTGTCGCAGTTGCGTGCCATCGGGGTGAGTGAGCGATCGATACGCCGGATGGTCTCCCGCCGGGAAGTGGAGATCCTTCTGCCGGGAGTATTCCGATCGACGGCTTGGCCGACGAGCCGTGAGCAGCTGATGCATGCGGCCTGTCTCCGGAATCCTCGGGTTGCCATCGGCTTCACGACGGCGGGACAGATTCACGGGCTACGCAAGATGTCCGATCCTCGAGTTCATGTTCTCGTCCCGCACGGATCGAGTCCCGAACTCGAAGGAGTGGTCGTTCACCGCTGTCGGCGCATCGATGACGAAGATCTCGTCACGTGCGGGGATGGACTGAGGGTCACCTCGGTGCCGCGAACGCTCTTCGACGTGGGCGGCGTCATTGGATATCGACGCGTTTCCTCGGCGCTCGAAAACGCGCTCGACACCGGAATTGTCTCGCTTGCCGACCTGGCCGCCACCACCACTCGTCTGTACCACCGGCGCCGACCGGGTTCGAGGGAGATTCGAGCGGTTCTTTCTCAACGAAGTGAGTGGTCGGCCGCCGTGCAGTCAGACCTCGAACATCGCGTTCTCGAAGCGATCCGCCTCGGGGGTGTTCGAACCCCGAAGCTTCAGCACAACTTGGAGTGTCCCGATGGACGGCTCGTGCGCCTGGACTTCGCGTGGCTGGACGAGCGGGTGGCCCTTGAAGTCGACCACTCGTTCTGGCACGCCGGATCGGCTGAATCGCGGAAGGACAAATCGCGCGACCGTCAGCTGGCACTGATGGGTTGGCTCACGGTCCGCTTGACGGAAGACGACGTTCGAGACGGCGTGGCGATTGTCATCGACGAACTTCGTGGAATCCTGGCGATGCGGACGGTTTAGTTGGGCGTCAGACATGCCAAAAGTGGCACGGTTTCGCGCCCAATTATTCGGCGGTGCCGACGGGCTGGCCGTCGATGATCTGGTCGAGATACTCGCTCAGGCCGTACCCCACCTTGCCCTTGTGCTCCTCCGACTGCATCTCCCACCGGGTCATGCCCTCGCTGATGCGCGTCGTCAACCACTCGCCATCGGGCGCCTGACGCCGATTGCGCAACGGGATGAGGCTCATCACATCACCCGTGAACTTCCACTCGCGTCCGCTGCGCGACGACTTCAGGACCGCCTCGATCTTCTGGTGATACGTGTCTTCGCCGCGGAACTCCGTGGAGATCTCGGCCTGATCGCACAGATGGATCTGGCCGTTCTCCCACACGAATCCGCCGCGGGTTCCCGGGCCGTCCTTCTTGGCGACTCGCGACAGCATGAACCCGAGATCGCGATCGAAGTTGGCCGTGAGCCAGCGGTAGTACCACGGTGCCTGCCAGTAGCGCGGTCCCCACGAATGGTCGCGCAGGCCGAACCCGTTGATCTCCCACTCGCGATCACCCACGCGAATCGACCCCCGCGCCTCCACCAGCTGCTCGTAGTGGCCCTTGGCGAATTCCTCACCCGGCGCCTCGTGCGGAGTATCGGGCTCGCCGCCGAACATGCTCGGGCGACCCTGCCCCGAGAACGTGATGTGCACTTCGCACTCGCTGTACGGATTGTTGGTGAACGCCTTCTTCGGATCGACCATCTGCTCGGGCTCGGCCAACACCACAACCTTGCCCACGTAGTCGATACGCAGTTCTTCGAACGGCTTCACCATCGTCCAGGTGAGTCCGGCGGCATCGAGTTTGTCGTTGTTCTCGATCGTGGGCCGCTTGAACATGAATCCCACCGACCCGTCGGGCAGATACAGGCACACCGTCATCTCGGCGTAGCCCTCGTTGGCGCGGTTGCCCATGCGGAACCAGCCGCCCACCTTGTGCTGCGGGTCGAAGCAGTTGATGTACATGCTCTCGTTGAAATTCGACTCGGGGCCGAGTTCGTGCATGTATTCGTCGGATGGTTCGAGGCGTACTCCCATGCGGGCGACCGTAGCCGCTCAGAACAGCGTGAGTTGCTCCCAGGTGACCGCCACGTCGGTGACGGGCTGCCAAACGAGGCGACCGCGCCGTCCGGGGCGTTTCACCTCGAGCCTCTCGGGCCGCAACGAGCGGGCCGCGCCGTGCGAATCGTGCACCGTGATGCTCCCGTCGCGCTCGACCCACGAGATGCGCCCTTCCTGCCAGCGACCTCGATCGGCTCGCCGGAAGCGCACCTCCTCGCCGGCGCGCAGACCGATCTGGCGCAAGACCTCGATCTGTTCGGCGGACGGTTTGGGGGCCACGACGTCGTCGTTCAGAGATCGCCGAAGACGCGACGCTGCAACTTGCGCATGCCGGCCAACCAGCGATCGCGATCGGCGGTCTTCTTGGTCTCGAAGTCGTGAACCTCGGGGTGGGGGAGGATCAAGAAGCGTTCGGCCGTGATGGCCTCGGCCACGATGTGTGCGACCTGTTCGGGCTCGAGCACCACACCCGCCGAGCGAACCACGTCACCGGCCCGCGAATCGCCGATGTCGCCGCCACTGAGCATGCGCGTGTTGACCCCTTGCGGACACAAGCAACTCACTCGCACACCGCGATCGCCATAGGTGAGCGACATCCACTCGGCGAACGCGACAGCCGCGTGCTTGGTGACCGAGTAGGGCGCCGATCCGATCTGAGCCAACAAACCGGCCGCCGACGCGGTGGAACAGAAGTAACCATTTCCCCGCTCGAGCCACCGCGGCAACAGATACTTCGCGGCCCAGCGATGGGCGTGAATGTTGACGTCGAAGGCGAGGTCCCAGTCTTCCTCGGGAGTGGTCTCGACGAAGCTTCCGGTGCCGACGCCCGCGTTGGCAAAGAAGAGATCGATTCCCGAATTCGCGTCGCCGTCGTTGTGACCGCGTTGAGACAGAAATTCGTGCGCCGTCTCAACCAGTCGGCGATTTCCTTCTTCCGAGCGCAGATCGGCGACGACGGCGAGAGCAGATTCGGGACGAATGGCCTCGAGGTCGTCGGCCACGCTCCGCACACCTTTTTCCAGCACGTCGGCCACCACGACGGTGGAGCCGAGCGCGTGAAAACGGCGGGCCAGGGCTTCGCCGATGCCACCGGCGGCTCCCGTGACCACGACTCCGGCACCGGCGAATTCCACGGTCGAATCGTAGTTCGGGTGTGGCGCACGGCTCTCGTCCCGCCTGAGAATCCGCGATCAGCGGGCGTACCATGCACTCCCGCGACGACATCGTGCGTTACGGTCGGAGAAACGACCGGGGGTCGGGTCCGCGAGGGCCAGGTCGCCGGGAGAGCCAACAGGAGATTCGAATGCCCACCACGCAGATTGCCGAGCCGATGACCACCAACGTTGTCGACGCAACCGTGGTCGCCGAGGCAATCGAGGTCATCGATCGCGCACTGTCGCAGATGATCAAGCGTGAGTTGGTGTCGGCCGGCGAGGTCAGCGATCTGCTGCTCGACGTCCGGAACCTCTTGACTTCGGCGCGCCACTGACTTTCACGAATTCGTCGAACGACGCGCGCAGACACTCGCGCATCAACTCGGTTTCGGCGATCGCTCCGGCGTCCATGTGCAGGCCCATGTCGAGGCTGCCGACGTGCGAGAGCAAGGTGAGGTTGAACGCCACCCCGCCCAACGGCCCGAGGGGGTAGTTGGCCACGATCTCCGAGCCGGCCACGTACACCGGAATCGGCGTCCCCTTCACGTTCGACGTGGCGAAGTCGACGGTCTGCGATTGCAGGCGAGCGATCCGGGTGACGA
>JBEAXP010000164.1:0-2767 GCA_041159745.1 Actinomycetota bacterium
AAAGAAGGTGCGCTCCAAGCGCCGTGAACGGTTCCCTCTGCGGAGGCACCGTTGTCGCCCGTGATGTAGATGATCATCGTGTTGTCGGCGATGCCCATCTGCTCGATCGATTCGATGATCCTCAGGATCTGAGCGTCGGTGTGGGCCAGGAAACCGGCGAACACTTCCATCAAGCGTCGCGCCACGGGCTTGTAGCGGTCGGGATAGTCGTCCCACGCCGGTATCTGATCTGGCCGTTTCGTGAGTTGTGTCCCCGGCGGAATCACACCGAGTGCGAGCTGTCGCTCGTAGATACTCGAGCGCAACACGTCCCAGCCCTCGTCGAATCGTCCTGCGAACTTGTCGATCCATTCCTTGGAGACATGGTGAGGTGCGTGCACCGCCGGAGTCGAGAAGTAGCAGAAGAAGGGCTTGTGCGGGGCCGACGACCGTTGCAGTTGCATCCAGTCGATCGCCTTGTCGGCCAGATCTTCGGTGAGGTGGTATCCGGGGCGCCCCACGTGCGGCGAGATGGGAGTGGTCTGGTCGTAGACCGGCGGTTCCCATTGCGATGCCTCGGCCCCCATGATCCCGTAGAACCGATCGAACCCCATACCGGTCGGCCAGCGATCGAAGGGTCCGGCAGGGCTCTGCTCCCACGAAGGCGTGAGATGCCACTTGCCGAAACACGCCGTGCTGTAACCGGACATTCGAAGAACCTGCGCAACCGTCGCCGACTCCGGCGGTATCGCACTGTCGTAGCCGGGGAACGAGTTCGCGATCTCCGTGATGCCTCCCATGTGAACCGAATGATGGTTCCGGCCGGTGAGAAGAGAGGCACGAGTGGGTGAACACAGTGCCGTCGTGTGGAACTGGTTGTACCTCAAGCCCCGTTGCGACACGCGGTCGAGCCCTGGCGTGGGAATCGGTCCACCGAAGGTGCCGAAGGTGCCGAACCCGACGTCGTCGAGCATGATCAGCACGATGTTCGGCGCGTTCTCCGGTGCGCGATCGGTAGCGAGACGCCGAGGCGTCGAGTCGTTGATGACTCGCCGCACCTCACCCGTGAACGAGGGAGTGGGCCGCGGTAGTCGTGACGGACTCATTGTCTGAGTCCATCGACATCGAACGCGGCGAGACTTCGCACCACTTCGTCGACCCGATGCGAGATCGTCAGTGAACCGGACCGAATTTCTGCCGCCAGGCTCGTTCGATTTCCGAGGATCGCCGCCCAGGTTCCCCGAGTGCACGTGATCGTTGAGTCGGCCGCCTGGCCGTCGGTGCAGCAGGCGACGCCGTGGCGCAGGTGCAGGCCCGTGACCGCACCCTCGGTGAATCTCCAGCCGATGTGCAGATCGGTGTCGCCGAGCAGTTCGGGATCGAGGAGCACCCGCAGGATGTGCACGGCGGCCTCCGGAGTGTCGTTCTCCAGTGCTCGTGTGTTGAGGCGGTGCTGATTGTGTCGAGCCATGTCGGAAGTGCCGTCGTAATGCCGCGCACGGGTGAGGCACCAGTTGCGGATGTTCGCGGCCGAGGTGCGGTGCGCGATCGTTCGCAACACTTCGGCCAGGAGCGCTCTGTCCGAATCGGCAGCCTCGTCGCTGTGCACGAGCATCGATGCCAATTCGAGCGACCATCTGGTGTCGCGATCACGAGACGCGCGCACCATGTCTCGGACCCGATCTCGCCCACCCATCGCATCGATCATTCGGTTGGAGCGATCGCGCCGGTCGAGGGGAAACAGTTTCGCTTCGTCGCCGTCGAAGAATCCGAAGAGGCCGCACCGAATCTGGCGAACATGATGCTCGACGACGCCGTAGAGCTCGGTGGTGATGAAGTCATCGGCGTAGCAGTTGGGGAGTCGTATCGCCGCGGCGATCTCCTCGCCGCTGTAGCCGCGATTCGTCAAGCGGACCGTCTGATCCCACATGAACTGAATCGAGTCGCGGTACTTCGTCGCCCGGCGCCTGATGTCGGCGGCACCGCTCATCGGCGCTCCGTGGGTCGGCACGAGGTGGTCGGCGTTCAGCGAAATGAGGTGGTCGACGCCCGCGATCAACGTCCGCGGGTCCCGATATTCCTCGCCTCTGATGGCGAAGACGTTGAACAGAACCGGCCACACCAGATTGTGAATCGCGGTGTTCAGATCCGGGAACCAGAACGTCGCGGAGTCGTCGGCATCCGAAGGTGCGGGGTGAACGAACACCTTGAGTCCGGCGATGTTCAGTTCGCAGGATTCGGCGAAGGTGTGAGTGGGCCGAACGTAGCCGGGTGAGTGCGGGGAGTGTTCCGCATTCCGGTACGTCAGTCCGAGTCCGATGTTGATGAGACCATCAGGTCCGTCAGGGGGAAGGCTGATACCGAATTGCTCGACCAGTCCTCGACCGTACGTCGGCGATATCTCACCGCCGGTCCGCCTGCGGTTGATGTCGACTCGGGCATGTGCGTAGATCGGTAGGTCGCGACCGAGCTCGGTCAACACCGCCTGGGTTCCCCCGACGTAGTGGAAGTGTGTGTAGACAACGGCGGCGATCGGCCGCGAGGTGACGGTGCGCAGATACCGCAACGCCGCCGTCATCTCCTCGATGGACTCTCCCGTGTCGACGGCGATGATTCCGTCGGGGGCATCGATGAACGTCTGATTCGAGAGACCGTTCCCGGTGACGCACCACACTCCGGGCGCGACCGTCCGGATGTTCGACGTGAATCGCTCGGAGTTGGCAAGGTGATTCTCGTGACCGATGCGACCGAGCGCGTCGACACGAGTTCTGGCATCGTCTGCCTCGAA
>JBEAXP010000073.1:0-31125 GCA_041159745.1 Actinomycetota bacterium
GAAGTACATCGGCAGCAGCACCACTTCGAAGAACACGAAAAAGAGGATGAGGTCCTGCGCCACGAAGGTTCCGGCCATACCCGTCTGCAGGATGAGCATCAGGATGAGGAACGCCTTCGGATTACCCGGTGACGGAATGTGATTCCAGGAATAGATCATCACCAACACGGTCACGACCATCGAGAGGAAGTAGAGCGGCAAGCTCATTCCGTCGAGACCGATCGTGTAGTTGCTCGAGATGACCTTGATCCATTCGGTGTCGGCGAAGAACTGAAGGGTTCCCGCCTGGTCGAAGTCGAACTGGGTCAGCGTGTAGACGCCCACACCCAAGGTCGCGAGCGCGGTGACGAGAGCCACGAGCTTGTGCAGCTCCTCTTCCGCTTTGGGAATGAACAGCATCACGATCACGCCGACGAGCGGCAAGAACGTGCCTACGCTGAGCACCCAGTTTTGATCACGGAGTACATCCATGCCGTGTTTCTCCTCAGGTGTTGATGATGACGAGTATGAGAGCGCCGATGGCGGCCGCAGCGAACAGCAGCGCTCCGTATTGATTGACCTTGCCCGACTGGACGGGGCGCAACGCCCCACCCGTGCCTCGGGCCGCGGCGCCCGAGCCGTTCACCGCGCCGTCGACGACGCGCTGATCGATGTTTCGGTATACCCAGCCGGCAGTGCGGCGTGAGATCTTGCCGGCACCGTTCACGATGCCGTCGATGACGTTCTGATTGAACCAGTAGGCGGCCCGAGCGATCGGATGTGCGACCGCGCGGACGATGACCTTCTCGTAGAGAGCGTCGAGGTAGTACTTGTTGGCGAGGAAGGTGTAGCCACCACGCAGAACCGAACTGCGCTGCGTGAGGCCGACCAAGCGGCGATTGCGACGCGTGTAGAACTGCACGCAGAACAGCCAGCTGGAGACGAGACCCACCGCCACGATCGCGAGCGAGAGGGCGGCCTTGCTCCACTTGAACTTCGCGTGGCTCACGGCCGGGAAGTAGCAGACCTCGCCTTCGGCGGGCGCCTGGTACGAACAGCCCGACTTGGCCTCGCCCTCTTCGCCTTCGGAGGCACGTGTCGAATCGAGCACGACGATGGCTTCACCCGGGCCCGATGCCTTCACCGGTTCGGCCATCACGAAGGCCGGACTGGGTTCGACGTACTTCTTGAACCGCTCCCAGCTCGCGCCGAACGGCACCGCGTTGGTGAATCCGGCGGTGAGCGCGAGGAACGCGAGGATCACCAGCGGAATGGTGATGAGCTTGGGGCTCTCGTGCGGGCCGTGCGCACCGTGATCATCGTGCGAGTCGTGGGCACCGTGGGAGTCGTGATCGTCGTGCGCATCATGACCGTGGTCGGTCGCGTGGCCTTCGTCGTGGTGCTCGCCGGCGGCGGCACCGCGCGCCTCGCCGAAGAAGGTGAGGTACGTGGCCCGAGTCATGTACGCGGCGGTCAGGAACGCACCACCCAGGCCGACGATCATGAACGCCTGGTAGCCGTTGTGGCCCACGTTGTCGATGATCTCGTCCTTGGAGAAGAAGCCGGCCAGCGGGAACACTCCGGCCAGGGCCAGCGTGGAGATGATCCAGGTGGAGGCGGTGATGGGCATCTTCTTGGCCAATCCGCCCATGTCCTTCTTCATGTCGAAGGAGTGATGCGAACCGGAGTGGCTCACCGACCCGGCCGCCAAGAAGAGACAGGCCTTGAAGAACGCGTGCGTGAAGATGTGGAACACCGCCGGGAGCCAAGCGCCGGCACCGAGTCCCATCATCATGTAGCCCAACTGCGACACGGTCGAGTAGGCGAGAACCTTCTTGATGTCGCTTTGCACGAAGGCGAGCAGAGCGGCGATCACGATGGTGACACCACCGATCAACACGATGAAGTTGATGTCGGTGTCGCCGATGCGCAAACCCTCCCAGAACACCGGGTAGAGACGCGCGACGAGGAACACGCCGGCCACCACCATGGTGCTGGAGTGCAACAGCGAACTCACCGGCGTGGGACCGGCCATGGCGTCGGGCAACCAGGTGTGCAACGGGAACTGGCCCGACTTGCCGATGCAGGCGATGAACAGGGCGACCGCGCCCCACGTGAGCACGCTCTTGCTCGCCTCGCCCGACATGGCCCAGGCCGACAAACCGCTGATGTTGAAGCCGCTCACGCCGAGATTGGCTTGCGTCCAGTTGTTGGCGGCGAAGAACAGGGCACCCGTGCCGATGAGCAGTCCCATGTCGCCGACACGCACGGTGAAGAAGGCCTTGAGGGCCGCGCGCGCGTTGGCCTGGTCTTCCCACCAGTGGCCGATCAGCATGAACGAGCAGAGGCCCATGATCTCCCAGCCGAGGATGAGCTGCACCATGTTGGGTGCGAGCACCATGCTGAGCATTCCGGCCGAGAACAACGTGAGGGCCGCGAAGAAGTGCGTGTAGCGGCGATCGCCCTTCAAATATTCGAGCGAGTAGATCTGCACGAGCGTCGAGATGAACGCCACGACCACGAGCAACGTGAGCGCCAAGCCGTCGATGTGCTGGCCGATTCCGAATTCGAAGCCGCCGCTCTGCCACCAGGTCCATTCGCGGACGATCGGTCCGACGAACGGGGTCTTCTCGCCGGCCGCGCGGGTGAGATGCGAGACGCCGCCTTCGGACGCGTCGTTGATCTTCTGGATCCACTGCCAGGCCGCGCCGACCGACAGCACGAGTGATGCCACCATCGACGCGACACCGAGCTCGCTCCCCTTCATGGGCAGGCGCTTGCCGAAGAAGATGATGAGTGCGAAGGCGACGGCCGGGATGATCGGAATGACCCAGGCGTGTTCGAGGAACCAGCCCGCCGAGTGGCTCATGGCCTGCGAGGTTTCAGCAGCCAGCATCGATCAGCCCTTCATGTCCGACAGCTCGTCGAGCGCGATCGTGCGCCGGTTGCGATAGATGAGGAGCACCATGGCCAGACCCACGCCGACTTCGGCAGCGGCCACCGCGATGACGTAGAGCGCGAACGTGTTGCCGTCGATCGATCCGAGGCGCGACGAGAAGGCGAGCAGGTTGAGATTGACCGAGTTGAGGATGAGCTCGATCGACATGAGAACCATCACGGCGTTCTTGCGCGCGAGCACGCCGTACACGCCGATGCAGAACAGGACGGCGCCGAGCAGAAGGAATTGAACGGTCAGCATGCGAGCCCCTTCAGTCCTTGCGCGCCAGGACGATCGCGCCGATCACGGCGACGAGGAGGACGAAAGACAGCGCCCAGAAGGGCAGGAGGTACGGGCCGAAGATGTCGTCGGACAGGACCTGAATCGGAACCTGCGTCTGCTCGTCGGGGTTGGGCAGACGCTCGTCGCCGAATCCGTCGATGAGAACCCAGGTGATGACACCGAACATGAGAAGGGAGACCGGAACGGCGATCCCCCAGTTCTTGTTGTTGAGATCGGCTTCCGCGCCGATCTTGGCCCGGGTGAGCATGGTTCCGAACAAGAACAACACCATGACCGCACCCACGTACACGAGCACTTGAGTGATGGCCACGAACTCGGCCGACAGCAACAGATACTGCGCGGCCGCGCCCGACAGGACGACCACGAGCCAGAGCGCGGCGTGCACCACGTTCTTCACCGTGACCACCCGCAGCGCGGCGACGATCATCAACAGGGCGATGATGCCGAACCCGATGTTCTGAGCCACGAGAAGGTCCGCGGCGACCATCACTTCTTGCCCTTCTTCTCGGCGCCCGCTTCGAGGGCCGGGGCCTCGGGAACCGTCTCCATCCACTCGCCCAACTTGTTCTTGTCGTGGAGGAGATCGGCGATGTGCGGCTCGGAGTACTCGTATTCGGGGCTCCAGAAGAGCGCATCGAAAGGACACACCTCGACGCAGATGCCGCAGTACATGCAGAGCGCGTAGTCGATGTCGAAGCGGTCGAGCTTGTTGACCTGACGGGGCTTGCCGCCAGCACGACGCGGCGGGGCGAGCTCCTTGTGACCCTCGATGTAGATGCACCAGTCGGGGCACGACCGTGCGCACAGCATGCACGACGTGCAGTTGTCCTCGCGCAGAGCGATGACACCACGGGCCCGGATGGGCGGCGCCTCCTTCTCGTGCGGGTACTGAATGGTGTTGGATCCCTTGGTGGTGGTGCGCACCAGGGTGTTCAGCGTGACGCCGAGACCTTTGACCAGACCGGGAAGCTTGGGCATCAGAACGCCACCTTCAGGATCGCCGTCACCATGATGTTGACGAGCGAGACGGGAACGAGAACCTTCCAGGCGAAGCGCTGGAGCTGATCTTCGCGGAATCGCGGGTAGCTGAAGCGCACCCACATGATGATGAAGGCGAGCAGCATCATCTTGGTGACCATGATGAGCGGACCCACCACGTTCATCCAGTCGTCGACCGAGTCGACGGTGCTCCAGTCGAACCAGGCGAACGGGATGCCCCATCCGCCGAGGAACAGCACCGAGGCGATGAGCGCGAACACACCCGCGGTCGCGAACTCGGCGATGAAGAACGTGAGGAACCGGAAGCCGGAGTACTCGGTCATGTAACCCGACACGAGTTCGGATTCGGCGATCGGCATGTCGAACGGAGTCTGCGTGAGTTCGGCCTGCACCGCGATCATGAAGATGATGAATCCGACGAACTGCGTGAGGATGTACGGGTTGCCCAAGCCGTCCCAGCCGAAGATGGAGCCGGCGTTCTGCGCCACCACGATCTGCTGCAGGTTCATGGTCCCGGCCTGGATGATCACTCCGACCACGGCGAGCACCATGGGCAGTTCGTACGCGATGAGCTGACCGGCCGCGCGCAGACCACCGAGCAACGAGTACTTGTTGGCGCTGGCCCAACCGGCGATGAGGATGCCGAGCACGCTCACCGACGACACCGCGAGCATGTAGAAGACGCCCGCCTCGAAGTTGGTGAACCAGGCATCGGGGCCGAACGGAACCACGGCCACAAGGAGGAACGTGGACACCAGCACGACGAGCGGAGCGATCTTGAAGATGAACCGATCGGCGCGCTCGGGTGTGATGTCTTCCTTCTGCAGCCACTTGCCCACCTCGGCAACCAGCTGCAGCGAACCGTACGGGCCGGCCTCCATGGGACCGAGACGGCTCTGCATGAACGACATCATCTTGAACAAGAACACGTAGACGATCGTTCCGGCCGGGAGCAGGACGGCGACGATGCCACCCAGGACGCGCAGAAGCGACTGCGCCCAGTACGGGAGGTCGGCAGCGAGAAGAGCGTTCATCAGCGGTCGATGTCTCCGAGGATGAAGTACAGCGAGGCGAGGATCGTGATGATGTCGGGCACGTACACGCCCTTCAGCACCCATGGCACCACCGAGATGTTGTTGAAACTCGCCGAGCGGATCTTGGTGCGGAAGGGCCCGAGGTCGCCCTTGCTCACGACGTAGTAGCCCATCTCGCCGAGCGGGTTCTCGGTGGACACCCAGGCTTCGCCCTCGGGCACCTTGATGATGCGCGGCACCTTGGCCATCACCGGTCCGGACGGAATGGAGTCGAGCAATTGATCGACGATGCGCGTGGACTCGCGCACTTCCTGCAGACGGATCCAGCAACGTGCGAACGAGTCGCCGTCGGGGTGGGTCCAGACCTTCCAGTCGACCTTGTTCCAGGCCATCGGCAGACTCTGATCGCGACGGAGATCCCAGTCGACGCCGCTCGCGCGCAGGTTGGCACCCGAGAGTCCGTACTGCAGGGCGATGTCCTTGGGGATCACGCCGATGCCGCGTGTACGGCTCTGGAAGATCTCGTTGCCGAAGAGCAAGTTCTCGATCTCGTCGCAGAAGTTGCGGAGCTTCTTCATGACGACTCGGGTCTCGTCGACGAAGCCGGCCGGCAGATCGTCCTTCAGGCCGCCGATGCGGTCGAAGTTGGGGTGGAAGCGACCACCGGTGGCCGCTTCGATGAGGTTGAGCACGTACTCGCGATCGCGGAACGCCATGAACACCGGCGTGACCGCACCCAACTGCACACCGAGGTCGCCGAGGAAGAGCGAGACGTTGGCGATGCGCGACAGTTCGAACAGGATCGTGCGGATCCACTGCGCGCGCGGCGGCGCTTCGATCTCCATCAGCTTCTCGGCGGCGAGGATGAACGGCACCTCGTTGGCGAAACTGCCGAGCCAGTCGATGCGGTTGATGAGCGCGGTCACCTGCGGATAGGTGCGCACTTCGGTGAGCTTCTCGTAACCGCGGTGCATGTAGCCGCACGACGGTTCGGCCCACACCACTTGCTCGCCGTCGAGACGAGCGATGATGCGCAGAGTTCCGTGCGTGGCCGGGTGCTGCGGTCCGATGTTGAGGGTCATGCCCTCGGTCTCGAGTTCGACGTTGACACGGGCATCGGACGCCTGAGCCGCGATATACGCCATCTGCCGGCGATCGATGAGCGATTCGGTGGACGTCATTCGGCATCACCTTCCTCGTCGTTGTCGCCCCCGGGAAGCGGTTCGACGTCGACGATGCCCGGCCAGGGCTTCACCATGCGCGCGAGCAACGGGAAGTCCTTGCGCAGCGGGTGACCTTCGAAGTCGGTGGGCAGATACATGTTGCGGAGATCGGGATGGCCCGCGAACGCGATGCCGAACATCTCGTGCGTCTCGCGCTCGTGCCAGTTGGCCCCGGCGAAGACCGGGATCCACGAATCGACCGTCGCATCGGAGTCGGGAACGTCGCACTTGATGTTGACGCCCACGTGCAGGACGCTGCTCGTGACCCGGGCGAGCATCTGCAGACGCGTGTCGCCACCGGTGTAACCCTGGCGGATGGTGTCGTCGCGCTCGGGCGGGGGTGCGGTGGGATCGTCTTCACCCTTGCCGTAGGGCGAGGGCATCCAGTCGATGGCCGACAAGAAGCAGAAGTAATCGAAGCCCATTTCGTGCCGCAGCACGCGCGCGGTTTCACGCCACGCCGACGTCGACACACGCACCCAGACGTCGTCGCCCGGCTTGACCACGCTGTCGATCAAGTCGGCGCCGATGTGCGAACGCAGGTCGTCGACGATGCGCTGGCGCAACGTGTCGCCCGGAATCTCGGCCACGGGAGCGTCAGACGACACTGGGCTCACCGTTCCTGTTCGAGGACCGGCCCGACTTGTCCTGCACGATGATCGGCTTGCTGCCCTCACCGCGCCAACGTGCGCCCATGTCTTCGTTGCGGATGCGTTGCTGGAGCAGCACGACACCTTCGAGCAATGCCTCGGGCCGCGGGGGGCATCCGGGGATGTACACGTCGACCGGAATGATCTGATCGACACCCTTGGTGACCGAGTACGAATCCCAGTAGGGACCGCCGCAGTTGGCGCACGAGCCCATCGAGATCACGTACTTCGGATCGGGCATCTGCTCGTAGAGACGGCGAATGGCCGGGGCCATCTTGTCGGTGACCGTTCCGGAAATCACCACGAGGTCGGCTTGGCGCGGACTCGCCGGCAACGGAATGACCCCGAGGCGCATGACGTCGTAGCGCGGAGAGCCGAAAGCAGCGCCCATCTCGATGGCGCAGCAGGCCAGGCCCCACTGGTACACCCAGAGGCTGTACGAGCGGCCCAGATTGAGTAGTGAATTCAGCGGCTTGGGGAGCCGCCCGCGGTCGACGAGACCCATGTGACTCCTTGTGTGATTACACCCAGCGAAGGACGCCCTTGCGCCAGGCGTAGACGAGACCGAGCAGAAGGACACCCACGAACACACCCATCTCCACCAGGCCGAAAGTTCCGTACCGCTCGAGTTGGGTGGCCCAAGGGAAGATGAACACTGCTTCGACGTCGAAGATGACGAAGAGCAGGGCGAACACGTAGTAGCGAATCTGGCTCTGAGACCAACCGTCGCCCACCGGATCGACGCCGCTCTCGTAGGTGAGCAGCTTCTCGCGGTTCGGGCGCGAGGGCCGGACGAGGACGGCGATGCCGAGCAGGAGGGAGGCCAACAAGAGGGCCGCCAGCCCGAACCAGAACACGGTGAGGTACGACCTCAGAAAGTCCGACATCGGAGCGAAACGCTACTACGGGGCCGCCGAACGGACCCAACTTCGCCCCAGCGTGGGGACCACATTCACGAGTTCGCAATCGCCTCGCAGAACCAATCGACCAGACGCTCGGCGGCGGGCCGACTCTGCCCCACGAACCGACGGGTGTCGGCCATGATGCCGTCGGGGCTGAGGCCCAACCGGGCCAGATCGTCGGGCGACCCTCCGGTCCAGCGGGCCAACATCGACTCGGTGGCCTCGGGGTGGAATTGGGTGGCCAAAGTCCGTCCGGCGGTGAAGACCTGCGGACCCGACTCGCTCCGCGCCACTTCGGTGAAGGTCGGCGGCACCCGGCAGACGTCGAAGTGCCACTGCAACCACGGGCCGGGGGCCACCACCTCGGGAACGTCGGAATCGACCCGGTGCCAACCGACCTCGGGCCGAGCCGCCCGCTCGACCGCCCCACCCAGGGAACGGGCCACGATCTGGGCCCCGAAACAGATCCCCAGGACGGGAATCCCCTGCTCATGGGCACTTTTCACAAGAGCACATTCGGCCCCGACCGAGTCGGCCACGCTCGGCCAGTACACACTCCACTCCGACCCCAGGAGCAGGACCAGGTCGGCCCCGGCCAGATCGGGCCACTCGCCGGGCCGCTCGCGGTGGCATTCGGAGAACGCGTACCCCTTCGTCCGCAGATGGTGGCCGACGAAGCCGGGGTCGGCGTCATCGGCATTGGCGATCACGAGTGCGCGCACACCAGTACGGTAGGTCGGGCGGTCTCGACCAAGTCGGACCGGGAAGTGGCGAACGTGGCGATCGAGATCAGTGACGACGACATCCGGCGGGCTCGGGAGGCCGGTTCCGGGGTCGTGAAGCACACCCCGGTCACCTCGTCGTTCGCCCTGTCCGAGCGCACCGGCGGCCAGATCGTGTTGAAGGCCGAGAACTTGCAGCGCACGGGTTCGTTCAAGATCCGCGGGGCGATGAACAAGTTGGCCACACTCGGTTCGGGTGCTGCGGCCGGTGTCACCGCTGGGAGCGCCGGGAATCACGCTCAGGCCCTGGCCTTCGCCGCGCGATCACACGGAGTGCCCTGCGAGATCTACGTACCGAAGAACGCACCGATCGCGAAGATGGCGGCCTGTCGTTCGTACGGTGCCACCGTCATCGAGGGTGGCGACTCGCTCGACGATGCCGTGGTTCGCGCCCGCGCCCGCGCCGCCGAAACCGGAATGGCGTTCTGCCATCCGTACGACGATCCGGTCGTGGTGGCCGGACAAGCGACGCTCGGATTCGAACTCCTCGACGACGTGAAAGATCTGCAACGCGTGATCATCCCGTTGGGCGGCGGCGGGCTCGCGTCCGGTGTGGCCATCGCGGTCAAGCGACAACTCCCCCACGTGAAGGTGATCGGTGTGCAAGTGGAAGCGTGCGCGCCGTACGCGAACGAGCAGCCACCGAGTGGTCCGGTCATCACGCTCGCCGACGGCATCGCGGTCAAGAAGCCGGGAGAGGTCACGCGTCCGCTGGTGGAGAAGTGGCTCGACGACGTGGTGGTGGTCGACGAGAACGCCGTCGCCGATTCGATGGTTCTGCTCATGGAGCGTTCGAAGTTGTACGTGGAAGGTGCCGGCGCGGTCGGTGTGGCGGCGTTGCTCAGCGAGCACGTCGCTCCCGCTCGGCATGGCGTCACCTGCGTCGTGCTATCGGGCGGCAACGTCGACCTCGGCGTCGTGCCCGGACTCATTCGTCGACACGAGACACAAGCCGGTCGACGTCTCATTCTGTTCGTTCGCGTCAGCGATCGTCCCGGTGGCCTGGCTCAGTTGCTCGCGATCTTCGCCGAGCAGGGTGCCAGTGTGATCGACATCGAACACGTCCGCGAAGGTGTCGATCTGCAGGTTCGCGAGACGGGCGTGAACGCCGTCCTCGAAGTGCGCGGTCACGAACACAGCGAGTCGGTGGTCGAGGCCGTTCGCGCCGCGGGGTACGCGGTCTCCGCACCGTGACGGCACGGGATCGTTGCGAGTCGATCGAATGAAGCCCATCGTCGCCATCGTCGGACGCGAGATCACCGAAGCGAAAGGTGTGCGCGGAGAGGCCTACGGAGCCGGACGCCTCTACTCCGACGCCATCACTCGCGCCGGCGGAGTTCCGGTGATCGTGCCGCCGGTCGACCTCGACACCGCCGCGATTTCTTCGTTGATCTCGCGTTGCCAAGCCCTCGTTCTGCACGGAGGTGGCGACGTCGATCCGGCCCGCTACGGCCAGGAACCCACTGCTCCCGAGTTGTACGGCATCAATGCTCGACATGACGACGTCGAACTCGCGGTCGTGCACGCGGCGTTGGCCGCCGATCTGCCCACGCTCGCGATCTGCCGCGGAGTGCAAATCATGAACGTGGCGCTGGGGGGAACACTCGTTCAGCACATCGCAACCCACGACGACCACACGCGCCGGTTCCATCCGGTGTCACTCGTCGACGGCAGCCGCACCGCTCTGGCCATGGGGACCAACACTCCGGCCGCCTGCCATTCGTACCACCATCAAGCGCTCGATCGACTCGGGACGGGAGTGACCGTGGTGGGTCGTCATGCCGACGGGACCATCGAAGCCGTCGAAGTCGATGGACACCGTTGGACGGTTGGCGTGCAATGGCATCCGGAGGATTCGGCTGCGGTCGATCCCGAACAACAAGCCCTCTTCGACACCCTCATCGATCGCTGCTGAGAAACGAACGCCCGGTCAGGTGTGGGCGGGGCACTGGGGCTTGAAGAAGCACCAGTCGCACAACTTGGTGACGTTGCACTCGAATCTGCCCGACTCGCAGGCCGCGTCGACCGCTTCCTTGGTCTCGACGATCGTGCCGCGCGCAATCGCCAACTTCACCGGAGTGACGGTGACATCGTGCCGGACGCCGTCCTTCAGGTAGAGAAGTTCGACGCGTGACGTCTCCTCCTGATCGGATTCCTGCAACATGAGTGCGTACGAGAACAGCTGGAAGAACTTGTCGTCTTCCGACTTGAACCGCGGATTGGGAATCTTGCCGGTCTTGTAATCGCCGATGACCACCAGACCCGAATCATCGATGTGGAAACGGTCGATGTATCCCTTCATCGCCACACCGTCGATCTCGCTCAGGACTTCGTGCTCCATCCCCATGAGTTCGACCGCGCTCGGCTCTTCGACCTTCCAGAGATTTTTCAGGCACTCGAACGCCTGGATCTTGAAGTCGCGGATCTCACCCTGCTTCTTGTCGAGAGCGTTCACCGCCTTCTCCCATTCGCTGACCTGCCAACGCTCCCCGGCCAACAGCTTGACCGTGTCGAGGGTGCGCTCGTCGGCGTCGAGTTGGTACAAGTGCTCGAGAACCTCGTGCACGAAAGTTCCGAGGTGCGTGGCCCACGACGGCGGCTCCTTGAGGCCGTCGATCCGCGAGAACTTGAACTTCTGCGGACAGTCGCGGTACGTGCTGATGGACGACGGCGAGAGGTAGTCGGGGGCCTTCAACACATGATCAGTCTGACACGGCGGTGTGTCAGAGGTGTGGAAGTCAGCGAACGACGACCAGCGCGTCGCGGGTGGCGTCGATCAGCCAGCCCGGGAACACACCGGCCACGAGGGTGAAGACCACCGAAGCGAGAACCACCACGCCGGCCGTCCACGGAACGGTGACCTTCTCGCGGGCCTCGTCACCCGACTCGGGATCCGACATCCACATGCTGATCATGATCCGCAGGTACAAGAACGCCGAGACCACCGAGGCCACCATGGCGACGATCGCCACCGCGTAGCTCTCATTGTCGGCGGCCGCCTTGATCACACTGAACTTGGCGATGAAGCCCGATGTGACCGGCATACCCGCCTGAGCCAGCAGGAACACCGTCATCGCCAGAGCGAGCAACGGACGCTCCTTGCCCAACCCGCGGAACGAACCGATGTCGCTGGCCCGATCTCCCGACCGCGTCACGAGCGACACGACGGTGAACGTTCCGATCACGAGGACCGAGTACAGGAGCAAGTAGAGCAACGACGACGGAATGCCGTCCTGGTCGCCCGCGTGGCCGGCCGCTTCGACTCCGATGAGGATGAAACCGGCGTGTCCGATCGACGAGTACGCGAGCATGCGCTTCACGTCCGACTGAACGACGGCGAGGACCGAACCGACCACCACTGATGCGATGGCCAGTACCCACACCACCGGACGCCAGTCGTCCGCCCGCGCACCGAGCGCGGTGGTGAGGACGCGCAACATGGCGGCGAAAGCGGCGAACTTGCCGACCGAGGCCATGAACGACGTGCTCGGCGTCGGCGCTCCTTGATACACGTCGGGTGTCCAGAAGTGGAACGGAACGGCCGCGACCTTGAACGCCAGACCCACCATGAGGAGGGCGACACCCGCCAGGAGCAACGCGTCGTCGCCGTCGACGAACACCTGCTGCGACAGCAGCTGGCCCGAGCGGGCGATGTTGGTGGTCCCGACCGCGCCGTAGACGAGGGCGATGCCGTAGAGGAAGAAAGCCGAGGCGAACCCGCCGAGGACGAAGTACTTGAGACCGCTTTCCTGGCTGTCGACTCGGCGGCGGTGGCTGGCGGCCAACACGTACAAAGCAATGGAGAGTGTTTCGAGGCCGAGGAACAACACGACCATGTCGTTGGACGCCGCCATGATCATCGCGCCGATCGCGGCGCACACGTACATGGTGTACGTCTCGGGGCCTTCGAGTTGCTCGCGTCGGAGGTACTCGGAGGTGGACAGCGAAACCAAGCCCGTCGCGATGGTGACGCCGATCCAGACGAACAGCGTGAAGCGGTCGATGGCCAAGGCGTCGTTGATGATCGAGACCGGCCCTTCGTGGCCGACTCGATTCCAGAGCACCATCTCGACGACAAGAGCAGCCGCACTCAACAGGGCGGTGGAGACCGCGTAGAGGCCGCGCGGCCACACCTTGGTGAGCGAACCGGTCACGAGCACGAGGAGCGTGCCGCCCAACAGGATGATCAGGGGCGAGATCGCCAACCAGTCGATCGAGGGGTACTGCACCATCAGCCCTCACCTCCCTCGCCGTGCCCGGCCTGATCGGCCACCGGAACCACGAAGTCGGTCTTCTCCTCGACTCGCTCGAGCAGAACCTTGACGCTCGGCTCGATGCGGTCGAGCATCGGCTTCGGGTACACGCCGCAGAACACGATGAGAGCGATGAACGGGAGCAGCACGGCCCCCTCGCGCAGGCGCAGCTCGCGGAACGACGAGTTGGCCTCGTCGGGCTCGCCGTGGAACACACGCTGGTAGGCCCAGAGCAGATAGAGCGCGGCGAGGATCACACCGGTCGCACCGATCACGACCCACCAACGAGCGGTGGAGAACGATCCGATGAGAACGAGGAACTCGCCCACGAATCCGTTGAGCCCCGGCACACCGATGCTCGAGAGCATGACCACCATGAATGCCGCCGCGAAAATGGGCGCGACCTTCTGCAAACCCTTCAACTCGGCGATCTGACGTGTGTGACGACGCTCGTAGATCATGCCGACGAGAAGGAAGAGCGCACCGGTGGAGACGCCGTGGTTGACCATCTGCATCACACCACCGCTGATGGCTTCCGAGGTGAAGGCGAACGTGCCGAGCACGATGAACCCGAGGTGGGCCACCGACGAATACGCGACGAGACGCTTGAGATCGGACTGCATAGTGGCGGCGATGGCACCCCAGATGATGCCGATGACCGCGAGAGTGAGGAAGACTTCGCGACTCCAGACCGCCGCCTCGGGGAAGAGGTACACACCGAACCGCAGCAGACCGTACGTGCCGAGCTTCAACAGGACACCGGCCAGGATGACCGAACCGGCGGTGGGTGCCTGGGTGTGCGCGTCGGGCAACCACGTGTGGAGCGGGAACAGCGGAACCTTCACCGCAAACGCGATCGCGAAGGCGAAGAACAGCCACCGCCCCGTGCTCGCCGCGAAGTCGGACCCCTCGGCGATCTCCACGAGATCGAAAGTGAGTCGGCCGAGATCGTCGCGGGCGAGGAGTGCCGTGGTGACGATGCCCACCAGCATGAGCGCCGAGCCGACCATCGTGTACAGGAAGAACTTGGTGGCCGCGTACACGCGCTGGTCGTAGCCCCAACCACCGATCAAGAAATACATCGGCACGAGCACGATCTCGAAGAACAAGAAGAACAAGACGAGATCGAGACTGAGGAACGAACCCATCACGCCGGCTTCGAGCAGGAGCAACCAGGCGAGGTAGGGCTTCTCGTCGTGATGCGGATCGCAACCGACGATCACCAGCGGGAAGAGCACACCGGTGAGCACGACGAGGAAGAGCGAGATGCCGTCGACACCCAGGTGCCAGCCGATCCCCCATGAATCGATCCACGAATGCTGTGACACCAGCTGGAATCCGCCCTCGTGCGAGTCGAATTCGGCGAGCAGCCACAAACTCATTCCGGCCGTCGCGACCGACGACACCAGCGCGACCAACTTGGTGATCTCGGGGCGATGGCGCGAGCCGAGAGCCGTGAGAACGGCACCGATGAGCGGCACCAGCACCAAGGCGGTGAGAACCGGGAACGGGGCGGCCGGAGCCGACGCGGCGAACAGAGACATCAGAGCACCACCCCGCGAAGGAAGAACCACACGAGGAGGGCGACGACTCCGAGGCCGATGCCCGCGGCGTAGTGGCGCACCGCACCGGTCTGCGCACGACGCACGAACGAACCGGCGGTGCGCACGACACGACCGACGCCGTTCACGGCACCGTCGACCACCACGCGATCAGTCCAGGCAACCGCGTCGAACGACTTGCGTCCGGGCCCACCCATGAAGTTGGAGATCGCCGAGTCGTAGTGCCAGCCGTTGGCGAGCACCTGCGGTTCGACGGCGGCGATCTTCTTCTTGCCGTACACCAGCACCGACGCCGCGATTCCGCTCAACGCCACCACGACCGCGATACCCAGCAGGACGTACTTGTTGTCGTACGCCCAGGTTCCCTTGATCTTGGCTTCACCGAACTCGACGACGGGATGCAACCACTTCTCGAGGAAGTGGAGATCCTTCGAGAACGGCAACTGCATCGCGCCGCCCACGACCGAGAGTCCGGCCAGAACCACGAGGGGAATCCACATGGCGGCGGGGCTCTCGTGCGGCTTGAAGTCGCCGTGCGCGCCGTGTTCGTCGCTGTGGTCGTGCCAACGAGCTTCACCGAAGAACACCATGATCACCTGTCGGGTCATGTAATACGCGGTGAGCAGGGCGGTGATCATTCCGACCACGTAGAGAATGGGGCTCTTGGCGAATGCATAGAGCAGGATCTCGTCCTTGCTCCAGAAGCCGGCGAACGGCGGCACACCGGCGATGGCGAGCCAGCCGATGATGAACGTGAACGCCGTGATGGGCATGAGCATTCGGAGAGCACCCATCTTGCGCATGTCCTGTTCGTGGTGCATGCCATGGATGACCGAACCCGAGCCGAGGAACAACAGCGCCTTGAAGAAAGCGTGGGTGACCATGTGGAAGATCGCGGCCACATAAGCACCCGAGCCGACGGCCAGGAACATGAACCCCAATTGGCTCACCGTGGAATACGCGAGGACCTTCTTGATGTCGTTCTGTGCGACGGCGATGGTGGCGGCGAAAAGAGCGGTGGCCACGCCGACGATCGCGATGAGCGTCGGGGCCCAGTCGTAGGCCACCTCGATCACCGGATTCACGCGGGTCATGAGGAACACGCCGGCGGTCACCATGGTCGCGGCATGGATGAGGGCCGAGACCGGAGTCGGACCTTCCATGGCGTCGGGCAACCAGATGTACAGCGGAAGCTGCGCGCTCTTGCCACAGGCCCCGATGAACAGCATGAGGGCGATGGCGGTGGCGGTCACGCCGGAGATGATTCCCTCTTCAGCCGCGTGATTGATGCCCTCGTAGCTGAGAGTGCCGGCGGCACCGAAGGCGAGGAACATTCCCATCATCACGCCCCAGTCGCCGACGCGGTTGGTGACGAAGGCCTTCTTACCGGCGGTGGCCGCACTCTCGCGGGTGTGCCAGAACGAGATGAGGAAGTACGAGCAGGTGCCCACGCCTTCCCACCCGAGGAAGGTGACGAGCAGGTTCTCGCCCATCACGAGCATGAGCATCGAGAACACGAAGAGATTCAGATACAGGAAGAACTTCGAGAATTTCGGATCGCCATGCATGTAGCCGGTGGCGTACAAGTGAATGAGCGAGCCGATACCGGTCACGAAGAGCACCATCGTGATGCTGAGCGGATCGGCGAGGAAGGCCAGGTCGACCTTCAACGACCCGACGGGCACCCACGAGAAGAGAGATTGCACGTGGTGCCGCTCTTCTTCGGGATTGTTGAGCAGGTCGAAGAACACTCCCGCCGCCACCACGAACGACCCGGCCACCATGGCGGTCGCGAGATAGCCGGCCTTCGGTTCACCGAGCAGTCGGCCGAACACGAGGATGATGAGGAACCCGGCCAGCGGCAGAGCAGGGATGAGCCACAGCAGATCGAGCATGGTCAGCCCTTCAACTCCGCGATGTCGTCAGCCGTGGCGCCGGGGCGACGGCGCATGATCGACACGATGATTCCGAGACCCACCACGACTTCGGCCGCCGCCACCACCATCACGAAGAACACCGTGGTCTGACCACCGATGTCACCCAGGCGCTTGGCGAGGGCCACGAAACTGAGGTTGACGGCGTTGAGCATCAGTTCGATGCACATGAACATGACGAGCGGATTGCGGCGAACCAGCACACCGACGGCACCGATGCCGAACAACACGGCTCCGAGAACCAGATACCAAGTGGTGGTGGGAGTGGCGGCCAGAAGACTCACGACTCGCCCTTTCCGGTCTTGATCCGGCGCGTCAGCATGACGGTGCCGACGACGGCGACCACCAGAAGAACCGAGGTGAGTTCGAACGCGACCACGTAGTCGCCGAACACGCTGCGCGCGATCTGGCGGACGTTCGAGTCGTTGTCGCCGGTGACCGTGGGGATCTCGAGACCGTTGCCGCGACCGATCGCATCACGCGACGACGACACGGCCGCGGTGACCAGACCGATCACGCCGATGCCGACCACCAGGGCCATCGGACGCTGAACCTTGAATGGTTCGATGGAGATGTCCTCGGTGCGATCGACGCCGAGGAGCATGATCACGAACAAGAACAGCACGACGATCGCACCGGCGTAGACGATCACCTGGACGGCGGCGAGGAAGTGCGCTTCCAGCGCGACGAAATGAACGGCGACACCGAACAGAGTGAGTACGAGGCTGAGGGCCGCGTGCACCGGGTTGGGGCGCAGGATCACGCCCAGCGCACCCACGATCACCATCGCCGCCGCGATCACGAAGACCACGAGTTCCATCAGTGCTCGGCCTTCTTCGCTGACTCGCTGGCGTCACGTCGGGCCTGATCGGGTTCGGGCGCCCGGACGCCGTAGCCGAGCTCGCCGCTCCAACCCACCACGCCTTCGAAAGTGGCATCACCGGATGGCGCGGTGGCCCGCACCCATCCCGATGTCAGTAGATCTTCGCCTTCGCGCCAGTCCTCCCACGGCATGTGCTGCGGCTTGCCGTCGTCGCCGACGAGAAGTTCGGACTTCGTGTAGATGGCGTCGCGGCGATTGGTGAACGAGAACTCGAACAACTTGGTCTCGGTGATGGCCTCGGTGGGGCAAGCCTCCACGCAGAGATCGCAATGGATGCACCGCAGGTAGTTGATCTCGTAGACGAAACCGAAGCGCTCGCCCGGTGACGTGGGGTTGTCGGGATCATTGTCGGCACCGCGGACGTAGATGCACTTCGCCGGACACACCCCCGCGCACAACTCGCAGCCGATGCACTTCTCCATTCCGTCCTCGTAACGGTTGAGGACGTGGCGGCCGTGCAGGCGCTCGGGTTTGGGGGCCTTCTCGTCGCGCTTCGGCTTGCCGCGCTTGAGTTCGCGACCACCCGAGTACTCGAGGGTCACGCGGTTGCGTCGGCCCACCTGACGAAGAGTGATGAGGAATCCACCGAGGTAACCCATCAGAACGTGGCCCCCTCTCGTTCACGATTGGCCCGGCTGACCTTCATCGCCATGGAGATGAGACCCGCGCACACGATGAGAACGACGGCGCTCACGATGGCGACGACCGCCTGGTTCCAGTCCTGATCGCGGCCGAGGCGCAACGCCGCCATCAACATGAACCAGCCGAGCGACATCGGGATCAGAATCTTCCAACCCAGGTCCATGAGCTGGTCGTAGCGGAACCGCGGCAACGTGGCGCGGAACCACACGTACACGTAGAGGAACAACAACACCTTGGCGATGAACCAGATGGTTCCCTCGATCGCCCCCGGAACGACCGGAATGTCGAACAATCCCTGCGGGCCACCCCAGAAGAGAGTGACGATGATGCCGCTCATGGTGACGGTGTTCATGAACTCGGCGAGGAAGAAGAGGCCGAATCGGATGCTGGAGTACTCGGTGTTGAAACCGCCCACGAGTTCCTGTTCGGCCTCGACGAGGTCGAAAGGCGGCCGATTGAGTTCGGCCGTGGCGGCGAGCAAGAAGATGATGAACGGCACGACACCGGTGGAGACGACGTGCCAGTTGGCGAAACCGTCCTGATTGGCAACGATGCCGCTGGTGGACAAAGTGCCGGCCAACAGGAGAACGGTCGCGATGCTGAGACCGAGGGCCGCTTCGTACGACACCATCTGGGCCGACGCGCGAACCGAACCGAGCAGCGGATACTTCGAGCCACTGGACCAACCAGCGAGCATGATGCCGTACACCGCGATCGACGACAGCGCGAGGACCAACAAGATGCCCACCGGCGGATCGGCCAGCTGGACTCGCGTCTGCTCGCCGAACCAGGTGACGATGCCGTTCTTGCCATCGCTGAAGTCGCCCCCCAACGGAATGACCGACCACACGAGGAACGCCGGGACGAAGGCCAGATACGGGGCCAACTTGAAAACGAAGCGATCGGCGCGATCGGGCAGCAAGTCTTCCTTGAAGAACAACTTGATGCCGTCGGCGAGCGTTTGCAGAAGGCCCCACGGGCCCGCCTTGTTCGGACCGATGCGGTTCTGCATGCCGGCGATGGCCTTGCGCTCGAACCACACCATGAACATGGTGACCAGAAGACCGATCGCGAAGATCGCAACGACCTTCAAGATGATGATGAGCAGCGGCGTCCACAGAAGATCTCCGATGGCCACCGGATCGAGGGCGAGCAGGCGAGCCATCAGATGTTCTCCAGTCGCACGTCGTTCACGAGCGCGAAGGCGTCGATGAGTTCGCCCACCTTGCCGCCGGGCTGGTTCCAGGGAACCCACGCCGTGCCACGATGCACCGACGCATCGGCCTCGACGCGCATCACGACGCTCGTGCGCGCACCGATGGCCTTCACGTTCGAACCGGCCGGTGCGCCGAGTCGATCGAGATCGAGAGGATGCAGATAGATGGCCGAGCCGGGAGCCAACGAAGCCAGCGACGGCGAGTTCGCCACGTTCTGACCCGCGTCGTACAACTTGCGGCTCACGACGAGGCGATACGAGAAGCCGGCCCGCTCGGGGACTTCGGGCACCGGCGACGCGATCGGCGCCGAGCCCACATGGGCGAGCAGCACACCGTCGGGCGATGCCTTGATGGCCGCCCGGTCGATGGGTCGAAACGCCGACTGAGAGTTGACCATCTGATCGAAGACGTCGTGAACCGATCCGACACCGAGATCGATGTCGAGGAGGTCGGCCAGTTCGACCGCGACCATCCAGTCGGGACGCGAGGTGCCCCGCGTGGTGACCTTGCGCGACAACTGAGAAACGCGGCCTTCGAGATTGGTGGTGGTGCCATCCTTCTCGCCGAACGCCGCCGCGGGAAGCACGATCTGCGCCTGACTCGACGAGGTGGTCATGAAGGTGTCGAGGCTGACGATGTTCGGAACGCTCGTGAGCGCACGGCGCGCGAGATCGGCGTCGGGGAAGTCGGCCAGCGGATCGGCGCCCACCAACACGAGACAGTTGATCTTGCCGGCCGCGGCGCGCTCGAGGATCTCGACCGCCGAACCCGCGCCCATTCCGGCCGACAGTGCGCCGCGCACGTTGCCGCGACGGAGCACCGGCAGCACCTTGGCGTTCGGGACGAGTTCCATCACGGCGGCCAGCGCCGACATGGTGAACTCGGGCGATTCGGCGAGATTGGCGCGTCCCACCACGACGACAACGGAACCCTTGCCGAGTTGGCTGACGACCGCCGTCTCGGTGAGAGTCGAGCGCACGGCGGCGACTTGCTGACCCGGCTCGTGACCGGCGTGCTTCCAGGCGTACCGCGTGAGGCCCGATTCCTTCGAACCGAACTCGACGATCTTCGAGCGCTTCTTCTCGGATGCATCGCGCAAACGCAGGTGCAGGACCGGCAGCTCTTCCTTCAGATCGGGTCCGAGAAGAATGACGGTCGCGGCATTGGCCGCTTCGTCGATGGTCGCCTGCGGATACGCGAACACCGTGGAGGGCAGACCGTCACCGAGCTGGGCGTCGACATTCGACGTTCCGAGCGCTCGCGCCAGGCGCGACCACGCGTAAGCATCTTCGTTGGTGCCACGGGCACCGCCGAAAATGGCCACGCTTCCGGCGCCACCATCACGGAGGGCCGACGAGACGAGCGCGGCGGTGGCGCGCAACGCCGAGGACCAATCGGTCTCGACGAACTTGCCATCACGCTTGATGAGCGGCTGATCGAGACGCGAGTCGGACGCGACCGCCTCGAAGTTGAAACGTCCCTTGTCGCACAGCCAGCTCCAGTTGACCGGATCGCTGTCGACACCCTGGTATCGCAGCAACTGATCGCGGCTCGACTCGACCGTGATGCGACAACCGACCGAGCAAGTGGTGCAGGTGCTCTCGACCTTCTCGAGATCCCAAGGGCGAGCCTTGAATCGATACGGCTTCGCCGTGAGCGCGCCGACCGGGCAGATCTGCACCGTGTTGCCCGAGAAGTAGCTGCTGAACGGCTCGTCCGGGAACGTGAGCACCTGTGTGTTGTTGCCGCGCGACGTGAAGTGAATGAGCGCGTCGCCCGCCACTTCGTCGGCGAACCGCGTGCAGCGATCGCACAGGATGCACCGCTCGCGATCGAGCAGGACGATGTCGCTGATCGGAATCGGCTTCTCGTAGTGGCGCTTCTCCTCGACGAAGCGGCTCTCACCCGGACCGTGGCTGAACGCCTGGTCCTGGAGCGGGCACTCACCACCCTTGTCACACACCGGACAATCGAGCGGATGGTTCGCCAGCAGCAACTCGAGAATGCCCTCGTGCGCACGCTTCACCTGCGGTGTGTCGGTGCGCACCACTTGACCGTCGGCCACCGGTGTCATGCACGACACCACCATCATCGGTCCACGCGGACCTTCGACTTCGACGAGACATTGCCGGCACATGCCGACCGGGCTCATGCGCGGGTGATAGCAGAAGCGCGGGATGTAGTCACCGCTGCGATCGGCGGCGGCGATGATGAGTTCGCCCTTGCGAGCGGCAACCGAACGACCGTTGATCGAAATCGTGACGGCGTTGGGATCGACCGGCGGCTGGTTCTCGTCACTCGCCACGTTCGTCTCGGTGGAGGTCATGACACCGACCCCGAAACAGGGATGCGAGTGCGCTTGGTGACACGCGCTTCGAACTCGCTGCGGAACAACGTGAGAGCCGAGTGGACCGGCGCGTAGGCCGACGGACCGACGAAGCAAATCGTGTTCATGCGATACGGGAACGGCACCGCCGCCAAACCGAGTTCGGAACTCGACGCGTGCGGGAAGGCCCCGGGGCAGATGGACTCTCCGACTTCGAGCAGCTGATCGAGGTCGGCATCGGTCCCCTTGCCGTCGACGATGCGCGACAGGATCCGCTCGAGCCAGGTTCCGCCTTCACGACACGGCGTGCACTTGCCGCACGATTCGTGGGCGTAGAAACGAGTGAGCGTGAGCGCGGCCCGCGGAATGTCGGTGGTGTGATCCATCACCATGACGGCACCCGATCCGAGCATCGAGCCGGCCAGACCGACCTGGCTCGCCTCGAAAGGCAGATCGAGTTGCTCGGGAGTGAACCACGGAGCCGACCCACCACCGGGCACGAAGGCCTTGAGTTGGTTGCCGTTGCGAATGCCCCGGCAGAAATCGTCGCCGTACAGAAGATCGCGGAACGTGGTGGTCCCGTTGATGATCTCGTAGACACCCGGACGCTCGACGTGACCGGACACCGCGACCATGCGCGTACCGGGAGACGTCTTGGTGCCGATGGCGGTGTAGGCCTCGGCGCCGTTCACGAGGAGCCACGGCAGATTGGCGAGCGTTTCGACGTTGTTGACGATGGTGGGCTGACCGTAGAGACCGATCGCGGCCGGGAAGTACGGCGGCTTGAGACGCGGCATGCCGCGGTTGCCCTCGAGACTCTCGATGAGCGCGGTCTCCTCGCCCACCACGTAGGCGCCGGCACCCCAGTGCAACACGATGTCGACCGAGAAACGGCTCCCGAGGATGTTCTTGCCCACGTATCCCGCCGCGTACGCCTCGTTGAGTGCGGCGGCCACTCGCTCCTGGGCCACCGCCATTTCGCCGCGGATGTAGAGGAAGCACTGCGACAAGCCGGCGGCGTAACACGCGATCAGACATCCTTCGATGAGCTGATGAGGGTCGCGCTCCATGAGCAGACGGTCCTTGTACGTGCCGGGCTCGCTCTCGTCGCCGTTGACCACGAGGTACCGCGGCCACTTGCCCTGCGGCGTGAGACCCCACTTGGTTCCGGCCGGGAAGCCCGCACCACCACGACCGAGCACGGTGGCGTTCTTGACCTCGTCGTGCACGTCGGTGGGCGTGCGACCGAGGGCCTTCTTCAAACCCTGATAACCGCCGGTCACGACATAACGCTCGAGGGTGAACGAGTCGTCGTACTGGAAGCGGGACGTGACGATCTGCGGACGATCGCCCGCGATGAATCCGGGTGCGTGCGGATAGGAGGTCACAAGGCCGCCTTTCCATCGAACCAGGACGGGCCATCGGCGACGTCTTCGGGAGCAACCGCACCCACCACGCGATCGGCGGCGACCCGCTGACGCACTCGCGCGACGGTGCCATGGGGCGGAATCTCTCCGTCGAGGCGGCCGGCGCGCAGGTCGTCGATGAGCTGATCGAACGATTCGTTGGTGACTCGGAAACGGTAGCGATAGTTGACCTGCAGGCACGGCGCCTCGGTGCAGGCGGCCTGACACTCGGCCCGCTCGAGGGTGAAGAGTCCGTCGTCGGTGGTGCCGCCCAGCTTCACGTCGAGGGCGTGTTCGGCGTGGTGGATCAGTTCGTCGGCCCCCATGAGCGCGCACGACATGGTTCCGCAGATGTTCACGAGGTACTTGCCGACCGGCTCGAACTTGAACATCTCGTAGAACGACGCGGTACCGAACACCTCGGCCGAGGTGGCTCCCACCAGTTCGCCGATGTGCACCATCGCATCGTTCGAGACGTACCCGTCCTGCTGCTGCGCGAGGTGCAACAACGGAATGGTGGCCGAACGTGCGCGCGGATAGCGCGCGATGATCTCGCGCGCCAAGCGGACATTTTCTTCGGTCAAGCGGGCCATCAGCGATCGACATCTCCGAGAACGGGGTCGACCGACGATATGACGGCGACGGCGTCGGCGACCAAACCGCCCCGCATCATGTGCGGGAGCGCCTGGATGTTGACGAAACTCGGTGCCCGCATGTGGATGCGATAGGGCTTGGGGCCGCCGTCGCTCACGATGTAGCAGCCGATCTCGCCACGGGGGCTCTCGATACCCACGTACACCTCGCCCTCGGGCACTTTGAAACCCTCGGTGAAGATCTTGAAGTGGTGGATGAGGGCTTCCATCGACTCGTCGATGCGACCGCGCGGCGGCGGTGTGACCTTCTTGTTCTGGATGCGGTAGTCGCCGGCCGGCATGCGATCGAGGATCTGACGCACGATCTTCATCGACTCGCGCACCTCGTTGAGGCGGATCGCGTACCGATCGAAGGCGTCACCGTACGAGCCGACGATCACGTCGAACTCCATCTCGTCGTACCTCATGTAAGGCATGTCGCGACGGAGGTCCCACGGAACGCCGGTGGAGCGCAGGATCGGGCCACTGGTTCCGAGCGCCAGGGCTTCGCTGGCGGTGATGACACCGACACCCTGGAGACGCTCGCGCCAGATGGGCTGGTTGGTCATGAGGATGTCGTATTCCTCGAGACGCTGCGGGAGCATGTCGAGGATGGCGAGGACGTCGTCGCGCCAACCCGGCGGCAGGTCGGCGGCGAGTCCACCGGGGCGAATGAAGTTGTGATTCATGCGCAGGCCGGTGACCTTCTGGAAGAAGCGCAGCACTTCTTCACGTTCACGCCAGCCGTAGAGCATCATCGACACCGCACCGATGTCCATGCCGTTGGTGGCGAGGAACAGCAGGTGGCTGCTCATGCGATTGAGCTCGGACAAGAGCATGCGCATCCAGACCGCGCGCTCGGGGATGTCGTTTTCGATCCCGAGCAACCTCTCGACGGCCATCGAGAAGACCAACTCGTTGTTGAGCGGGCTCAGATAGTCCATGCGGGTGACATTGGTGCCGCCCTGGAGATACGTGAGGTCTTCACCGGTCTTCTCCATACCGGTGTGCAGATAGCCGATGATCGGCTTGCAACGCAGGACGGTCTCGCCCTGGAGTTCGAGCATGAGACGCAACACTCCGTGAGTGCTCGGGTGCTGCGGACCCATGTTGATGATCATCGTCTGGTCTTCGTCGGAATCGACCGGCAACTGGCCAAGCTTGGCCGCCTCAGCCTCGCTCAGACGCAACACCGCGCCGACTTCGCGCATGAGCTCGCGCGCCCCGATCTCGCTCCGGGGCTTCATCTCCTGTCCGCCTTCGCTCGTCTGGCGGATGTTCTCGACCGCGGTCACGAGTGCGCTCCCTTGAACTGAACGGGGATGCGGCCGACCGCGTAGTCCTTGCGAAGCGGATGACCTTCCCAATCCTCGGGCATCAGGATGCGAGTGAGATCGGGATGGCCCTCGAAGCGAATGCCGAACATGTCGAACGCTTCGCGCTCCATCGCTTCGGTGCCGGGCCACAGATCGAAGGCCGACGCGATGGTGGGATCGGATTCGGGAACCTGAACCCGCACCCGTAGGCGTTCCTTGCTCGCTATGGCGATGAGGTTGACGACGACTTCGAAGCGCTCGGCCTCGACACCTGAGGGCAATTCACGGCCGGGGTGAGTGAGGTAGTCGACCGCGGTGAGGTCGGTGCACATCGTGAAACCGTCGTCGAGCAGCTTCTTCAGAAGAGCGACGTAGGTCTGACGGCTGGGATGCACCACTTTCTGGCCGCGCGACCACGACACCGGCGAACCATGCAACGACTCGGATTCGGTCACGCCGATGCTCCCTGTCGCGACGGCATCAACGACACCGGCTGAGCGGCCGCGATCTCGGTGATGTGGATGTTCGCACCGGCACCCGATTCGGAACGACGGCGCATGATCTCGCCGTCCTCGATCTTCTGGTGCAGGGTTTCGATCGCGTGGATGAGCGTCTCGGGCGTGGGGGGACAACCCGGCGCGTACACGTCGACCGGCACGACCTGATCGACGCCCTGCACGACCGCGTAATTGTTGAACATGCCGCCGCTCGACGCGCAGACACCCATCGAGATGACCCACTTGGGTTCCATCATCTGGTCGTAGACCTGACGGAGGACCGGGGCCATCTTCTGGCTCACGCGACCCGCCACGATCAGAATGTCGGCCTGGCGCGGCGACGCTCTGAACACCTCCATGCCGAAACGCGCGATGTCGTAGTGCGCACCGCCGGTGCCCATCATTTCGATCGCACAGCAGGCCAGACCGAACGTGGCGCCCCAACTCGAGCGACTGCGCGACCACTTCACGAGGTCTTCGATCTTGCCGGTGAGGAAATTGTGCTGGATGCCACCGAGGCCATCGTCGAGCACATTGCGCACGAGACTCATGTTGTCGAACCTCCTGCTTCTTACGCTGCCTGCTCGGCGTCGAGTCGGCCCTCGAGGCCCACGCGACGGATCGTCGACGACGACGTACGGTCACTGCTCACGGCGTCGGAGAGGCGACGAGCGCGCGCGATGGGGCCCCAGTCGAGCGCACCACGTGCGATCACGTAGACGAACGTCAGGAAGAACACCGCGCTGAAAGCGAGCATCTCCCAGAATGCGAACGCGCCGAGTTCCTGGCGAGCCACGGCGAACGGATAGATGAAGATGATTTCGATGTCGAACATGATGAACAACATCGCCACGATGTAGAAGCTCACCGGGAAGCGCTCCGGTGGTTCGCGGCTCGGAAGGATTCCGCATTCGTACGGGGCTTCCTTGGCCACCGAAGGACGACGAGGAGCCAGCAACCGGGACGCGATGAAGCTGAGAACGCCGAACAGCACCCCCACGATCAGCAACGCGACAACCGGAAGGTACTGGCCCATGAATTACGCCTTGGCCGGGACGACGGCGCCGGTGTGCACGGCCAGGATCTTGTCGCGGCGGTGCAACATCCAGCAACAAAGCAGGAAGATGATGGTGGAGCCGATGGTGATGAACGCCGCCGGCTGACGCTTCGATCCGAGGTCGCGAATCATCACGACGTACTGATGCGGCTGAGTCTCGTCGACGACCGGTCGAGACGGCGCACGACCCGGTTCGACTCGCTGCGGAATGACCGGGGCGATTTCGACGATCGCGTACTTCGGCTTGTGCATGAACGCGGTGAAGTCGATCTCGTCGGTGATCTTCGGCCAACGGTCGCCGCCGCGCAGGTACACCGCAGTGGCTTCGTATTCGCCCGCCGCGTACAACTCGGCCTCGACCTGGATGATTTCGTCGGCGGCGGCGATGGCCTGGCCGCGACCGCGGTCGTCTTCGGGCAACTTGGTCCAGCCACTCGCGATCAACGCATCGCGGGTCTGATCGGCCACGTCGACGAATGAAGCACCCGCATCCACGACGACCGGCGCATCGAGCACCTCGGCGTCGAGGAGACGCGGCCCTTCACGCACGATGGTGAAGGGCTGAGCCGGCTCCCACGTGGGCATCCGACCGGTGAGACCGATGCCGTACGCCCACCAGATGGCGCCCATCGACGCCATCCATCCGAACAATCCCGCGAACGCGACGAGGAATCCGAGGCGGATTCCCATGTTGGTGGCGAGCAGCAGATACACACTGCCGCACAACGCCACCACGCCGATGATGACGGTGAGGAGACCGCGAAGTTCGGGTTCCCAACCGATGCTCAGGAGTGCGTTCACAGTTCGCTCCGTACGTAGTTGACGACTTCGCGGATCTGAGCGTCGGTGAGCAGGCTGCCGAAACCGGGCATGCGTCCGCTGCCCTGACCCTGCACGCCGTACTTGGCGCCGTAGACCGAACCGGCCTTGATGAAGTCGATCATTTCTTGTTCGGTGGCGAAGTGCGAGTTGGTCGCGCCACCGGTGAGGTTCCAACCGAACGCACCGGCTCCGGTCTGGCCGGGCTCACCCCAGCTCCAGCCCGGTGTGTGGCAGCGAGCGCAGCTGAAAGCGCCCGAACCGAGGTCGAGGTTGAAGAGCGCCTCGCCGACACTGTCGTAGGTTCCGTCCTCGACCAGCTGCTCGGCCGCGGCCTGGATCTTGTCCTGTTCGGCAACCGGCAGATGCCCGCCCTCACACGCCCGAGCGTCGGCTTCGGGGTCGATGCAGTTCTCGCGCGGGATCTGGATGCTCTTCATGTAGGCGATGAGGTTGTTGATCTGCTGCTCGTTCATCGGGCCGCCGCCCTTCACACCCCACGGAGACATGGGCGAGAACGGGCGACCGTACTCGAGGATGAAACGAATCTCGTCCTCGCTGAATCGGTAGAAGACGGTGTTGAGGGCAGGTGCCTTCCACGACACGGCCTTCACTTCGCCGGTCTTGCTGTCGGTGACCGTGTACGGAGCGACACCGCCGGTGGCGTTCATACCGCCGTGGCAACCCGCACAGTTGAATCCGCCGTCGGCGGTCGCCGCGAAGAGCTGCGAACCCCAACTCGCGAAGCGATTCTGGTAGCCCTCTTCGGCTCCTGATTGACGAGCCGGTTCGAACAACCAGTACACCGGGAGACCGATGGTGATGGTCGCGAGCATGATGACACCGAGGAACTGCATGCGCTCGAGGCGACGGCCTTCGAGTTCTTCGTCGTCGAAGTAAGGCTTGCGGTTGGCGGCGAGTTCGATCTCGGAGCCGATCTCCTTGCGGCCGGCGGCCCAGTTGAAGATCGCGTACACGAGCCAGGCGGCCGTGACCGCGATGGCGATGAGGATCGCGATGGTGGTGGAAGCGAGAGCGACCATGCTCAGTGTCCTCCCCCACCGGTGATGCAGTGCGGGCCTTCGGCTTCCTGACCAGTGGTGTTCACACCGATGGCGGGTCCGTTGAACACCTTGCCGGTGTCGACGATGATGCTGCCGTTGCTCACCGACACACCGAAGCGGTCCATACCGCGCGGGGCCGGGCCGGCCTTCTTCTCACCGACGCGGTTGTACTGCGAACCGTGGCAGGGGCACTCGAACCACTGCGAGCTCTTGCACTCGGGAACGCGGCAACCGAGGTGCGGACACTTCTGGTACAGCGCGACGACACCGGCTTCCATGCCCGCGAGCACCGACGGCTGCGTGGCGTACGCGGCGCGCGCCTTCGGCAGAGCGTCGGCGGGATACGCGGTGAGCCACGTACGAGCCTCGGGCTTGTACACGAAACCTTTCTCGCTGCGGATCTGCACGATGAGGTCGTCGAGACGACCGACGTTGACCTTCGATCCGAAACCTCCGCCCGCACGCGGCCAGAGGAACGCCACCACGGCGACTCCGAACGCACCGATGCTGGCGCTCATCATGGTGACCGCGGCGCGGTTGAAGAACTGACGACGCGACACGGCAACGGCTTCGGCATCGGGCGCCTGCCAGGCGACCGGAGCGACTTCGTTGGCCTTCTCGATCGCGGTGGAACGAGCCTGCACTTCGGCCTTCTCGTACACGGCACCGGCGACGGCGGCCTCGGTCTTGGCGGACTTGTCGCGCTTCACCGTCTCGCGGGCGAGCGCACCGGCGCCGCGAACATCGGAGCGACGAGCCGACGTCACGAGGACGACGGCGGCCAACACCACGATGGCGGCGATCGCAATGGCGATGGTTGCTGCTGAGCTCATGTGATCGGTTACCTCACAACTCGAAGAAGAGACCGTCTCGCCAAGGGAAGACGAAGTTGAAGCCCGGGCCACGGAAGAACGAACCGATGATCACGAGCACGGCCCAGAACATGAGGTGCACGGTCATCAACGAGGTTGCGAACTTGCGATCTTCGGGCTTGTTGGACGGATTGCGATCGATGTACGGCGCGAGGATGAGCGCGAACAGAGCGATGCCCGGGATGGTCACACCGGCGACCATCGGGTGGAACATCGTGAGGAGTTCCTGCAGACCGAGGAAGTACCACGGGGCCTTCGACGGGTTGGGCGTCTGGTTGGGGTTGGCCAACTGCAGCAGCGGAGCGTTCACGAAGATCGAGAAGAAGAACAAGAACGCGGTGCACGCGAGTGCGGCCACGAACTCGACCGCCAACAGGTGCGGCCAGGTGTGGACCTTGTCGACCGGTGTGGCCTTCACGTCTTGAATCGATCCGGACTTGACGACCGTGAGCAGACGCTGCGTGTGACCTCCGGGTCCGGCGCCGACCGGAACTCCACCACTGACCGGAGCGGCCGCGACGACCGCCGCAGCCTTCTCGGCCACGGCGACCTGACCGCCGGCGTTCTTGTCCTTGGCGGCACGGCTGCGCTCGAGCAAGTGCTCGGGAATACGGGAGTCGCCGCCATCCGACGACGACGCTGCGGCGCCGCTCTCGGATGCCGCCTTGTCACGAGCCGCTTGCGCTCGCTTGAGGAGGTGTTCGGGAATTTCGGTCATGTCGATGAATCCTTTCGGCGCCCGATCACAGCGGCCCGGAGATGCCGCCGTCCTTGCGGACACGCCAGAAGTGGATGGCCATGAAGATCACGATGACGAACGGGAGCATGAGCACGTGGAGCACGTACCAACGCAACAGAGTTTCGGAGCCGATTTCGACGCCGCCGAGCAAGACGAATCTCACCTGCGATCCGAACACCGGCGTGTAACCCATCATGTTCGTACCCACGGCGACGGCCCACATGGCCAACTGGTCCCAGGGGAGCAGATAACCGGTGAACGAGAGCAACAGCGTGAGCGTCAGCAGAACGACGCCGATCACCCAGTTGAACTCGCGCGGAGGCTTGTATGCGCCGTGATAGAAGACGCGCGCCATGTGCAGGAACACGGTGAGCACCATGAGGTGGGCGCCCCAACGGTGCATGTTTCTCACCAAGAGACCGAACGCGACCGACGTCTGCAGGCTCTTGATGTCGTTCCAGGCCGCCGTCGCTTCCGGACGGTAGAAGAACATCAGGAAGATGCCGGTCACGGTGAGAAGGATGAAGAGGAAGAACGACAGTCCGCCGAGGCAGAGGGTGTAGCTCACCTTCACCGCGTGGCGCTTAACCTTCACCGGGTGCAAGTGGTACAGCACCGAGTTCATGATCACGTACGAACGGTTACGCGGGCTGTCGCTGTATCCCTTGCGGAAGATGGAGCCCGGACGGAAGATCGAGTTCCAGGCCTGGCTGCCCTGCACTGATTCGATCGTCTTGTTCAGACGCTCCTTGGCAGTCGGGCGGGGGTTGTCGATGACCTTGGCCATGTGTGTCTCCTAGAAACGCATTCCGTAGGCGTATCCGTGGTTGTTGGTGCGCGCGTGCGTGTCGCCGGTGGCGAGCGCAGCGCCGGCCTTCCCGAGGATGATGACCCCGGTCGGGCAGCGATCGACGCACAGCGCGCAGCGCGTGCAGACGTCGTCGTCGATGATGAAGATCACGTTGTCGTTGGGGTCGAGACCCGGCTTCTCGGTGCCGACCGCTTCGGCCACGGCATCGGGCTGCACCATGTGGATGCACTTCCACGGGCAGATGTCGACGCAGCCCTCGCACATGATGCATTCGCTCTGGTCGAT
>JBEAXP010000155.1:0-4339 GCA_041159745.1 Actinomycetota bacterium
TTGCTCTTGATCTTTTCTCCATCAAAGTTGCACCACCCACCGTTTGGGTCGACCGAGCCTCTCAACAGATGAGTGATGGACTTCGTACTCTCAGGTGCGGGCTCTGGAGTCGAGCATGGAAGCGTTGCGAGATTGGTGATGAGCGTGTAGATCGCTGTTTGTGAAGTTGTGTAGTTGGTGATGCCAGGGGGGAAAATGTTGGCAGCCATGACGCAATTTTCTCCGACCGCAATCATGGGTTCATTGGGGTTATCCCAACTTGCGATAAGGGTTCCTCCTGGGGTGACCTCGAGATCGGTATTCATGTCAAATCCGCTTGGAAGTTCGCTATTTAGGATCTGGATTGATCCCACGTTTTGAAGGTAAGGCGACGTCTGATCGTCGATCTCCATGGACATCGGGCCGGCCGGCCAGGAATACTGTGCGCAATTGTTGAGCAACGACTGCACTGGCCGGATCGCTGCGTAGCCGTCCGACTCCCATCTTCCACCCAAACCCCAACTGATGGGGCCAGAAGCGTCCTCAGTGCAGGCAAAGGAATACGCCATCTGCACGACTCGACCTCCGGCATCAACGAAATCTGCAAGAAGATCACCGGTTAGGTGTGGGTCAAGAAAATCCTGATTAGTGAAGACGATGACCACGTCGATTCCAATCAGGTCGGATGCTGCTGGGGTAGAGACGTCGGCATCAAAGTCTGTAACCGAGCCGAACGCGTTCGAAAACGGGGGACTGGCCCAAGTGGCATTGGCATTGCCACCAGTCCCAATAATGAGAAGGTCGAGCCCGGACGACGACGTCGCCTGAGACACCCCCTCAGTAAATGATCCGACTGCAAAACTTGTCCCGGCCAGAAGACAAGCGAGTACTGCGCTGCTTCGCAGACGGTTCCCGGCGGATTTGAAAGAAGGAGCCGAAATAGTCATATGTAAGACATCAAGGTATACCGTTTGTGTATGACATCAAGGTACACCGTTTGTTATCAGTTCTCCTGCTTTTCTGAGGGGTGCTTGGCGCGTGAGCGTCTTTGAGCGTCGGGTGGAGAGATTTCAACCTTCGGCCGGATTCGGGGGTTGGTTCGAATTCAAGTAGTAGGCCTCCGACCGAATACGAGATAGACGGATTCAAGAGGGAAGAACTGTTGGCACTTGGGCGGTAAGAGGTGGGGTACCTAGATCGGAAATGCCCGCTTGCCGGACGGGGGCTCTAGGGCTCTCGTGGGGGAAATTTACGTGGGCCAACTGCCTTCGCAATCCGCAGACTTGGCTTGCAGCTGCGAACCAGGCCGACAAGTGCGGGCACCCTGTCCTCCTGAGTTGGAATTCGGAAGTCACCTATCAATTTCTGTGCCACAAGTTGTGCCCCAAGACTGGGGCACAACCCGGGCGCGAGAGGGCACCAGATGCACTGAAGGCGGGAAGAGATGCAGGCCCGGCACTTGGAGGCACTTGTCAAGTCGTCTTCCGGCCGCTGACACGGTGGAGACCCCGTATTCGAGTTTCGCGACGCCCACCAAAGTTTCGAAGTTTTCTCCGTATTCGCGGAAACTCTGCAACACCCCTTGTTTACGGTCGGTCGCATGTTCGAGTCCGCGCCAACCACTTCGAAGGAAGTGCTCGCCCAGTTCGACGCTCGGGCCGAGTCGGTGTCATCGGCGGCCGAAGCGCGCGAACTCCTGGTCGAGTTGGAGCGTGTGAAGCGGCATCTCGAAGTCACCACGGCCCGCCTGGTCGATCGGGTGTCGGCGACAGGAGCGTTCCAGGAGGACGGATGTCTGTCGGTGGCCACGTGGCTCCGAACGACGGTGAATTGGCCGGTCGCGGAAGCCAAGCGGATGGTGCGGGTGGCCGGCCTCGTGCACGATTATCCGCAGGTGGGTGCGCTCATGGCCGACGGCTCGTTGGCGTCGGCCCCGGTCACTCGTCTGGCCGGGTTGCACGCCAACAAGCGCGTCACGGCTCAATTGCCCGACTTCATCGAGTCGATGGTCGAGTACGCACAAGCCCTGCCATGTGACGATTTCGCGCAACTGGCTTCCCGTTGGGAGCAGCTCGCCGACGCTGACGGCACCCACCGTTCGCACGAGAGGGTGCACGAGGATCGCGACGCCACGGTCAACTCGGTCGGCTCCGCCACCTACCTCGACGCCCGGCTCGGCAACGCTCAGGGAGCGCTGATCGGGGAAGTATTCGAACGATTCGTGCAGGCCGAACTGGCTCGCGATCTCGCCGAGCGCGATGCGCTGGGTTTGTCGCCCACGTCGCTCGGTCGCACGTCCAAGCAGCGGCGGGCCGACGCGTTGTATGCGGTGTTCGCATCGGCTGCCAGTCAGTTCGCGCCGTCTCCCGAACCCTTGGTGAACGTCGTCATCGACCAACTCACGTACGAGCGCACGTTGGCCGGCATGGAGTCCGGTGGGCGGCTCGGCTCACTCATCCAGCCCGGCGAGAACCTGTTGGATGCGCGTTGCGAAACCACGGCGGGGGTGTTGCTCGATCCGGTCGACGTGGTGGCTACGTCTTTGGTCTCACTCGTTCGACGAGTCGTGGTGAACTCGGCCGGTGTGCCCATCGGGTTGGGACGCCGGTCGCGCCTGTTCACCGGCGGTACCAGGGCCGCGGCATTGCTGCGAAGGCGACGATGTATCTGGCCCGGTTGCCACGTGCTGACCTGCGATGTCGATCATCGGGTTCCGTGGAGCGAGGGCGGCGACACCGAAGTGAGCAACAGCGATCCGTTGTGTCGACGACACAATCGGCTGAAAGTGCACGGCTACCTCACGCACTACGACGAAACGACGCGAACCACTCGTGTCATCACGCCCGACGGCCGGCCGCTCACTCCGGTCTGACCGGGGTGGGGGACAGTCTCAGCGCTTGCGCTTCTTGGGTGTGGCCAGGCCCGATTGCTCGGCCACCGAGCGAATGAGTGCGCGCCGATTGCTCACCGGGCCGATCTTGGCTTCGAGCGGGCCGTCGATGAGCAACGTGGCGAGTCCGTGCGCCAAGGCCCACATGGCACTGGCGCGGGCTCGGATGTCGGCGAGTGATGCCTTCGAGCCGAGCGTCTCGCGCACGAAGTCGACCAACACGTCGAACGATGCATCGGCCACGCGTGCCAGTTCGGGGTTGTCCGCGATCGCGCACAGGTCGGGCCGGAACATCACGCGGAAGTGGCCGCGGTGATCGAGTGCGAAAATCACGTACGCCTCGAGAAGTGCGGCCGCCGGATCGTCGGCATCTCGGCCGAGCACGTCGAGCATCGATTCGGTCAGCAATTGGTAGCCCTCGCTGGCGATGGCCTCGAAGATTCCCTTGCGATCGGTGAAGTGGTGGTACGGGGCCTGGTGGCTCACTCCGGCGGCCTGGGCCACCTGGCGAAACGACAATCCATCGGGCCCGTGATCGGCGATGTGATCGACCGCCGCCTTGAGGACGACTTCGCGCAGGGTCGTGGGGGCCACGCCGGGAGCATAAGACCGTCTCTTGACAGTGTCAATTACTCGGGCTAGACAGCGTCATGTGACCACCACTTCCGACGCACCCAGCCAGAACCGCTACCTCGTGGGCAACTACGCCCCGGTGACCGAGGAGGTGACCGCCACCGATCTGGCCGTGATCGGCGAACTCCCGAAAGAGCTCAACGGCCGGTACTTGCGCAACGGACCGAACCCGATCGCTCCCGTCGATCCGGCGACGCACCACTGGTTCATCGGCGATGGCATGGTGCACGGCATTCGTCTACGCGAGGGTCGCGCCGAGTGGTATCGCAATCGGTACGTCGGTTCGTCGAACGTCAGCCAGGTGCGCGGATGTCCCGACATTCCCGGCCGCAACTGGAACAACTCTCCCGGAGGACCCAACACCAATGTTGGCACGTTCGCCGGCACCACCTGGGCCATGGTCGAAGCCGGAGGTGTTCCGGTCGAATTGACCGACGAACTCGAGACCGTGGGCCGCAACGACTTCTTCGGAACGCTGCCCGGAGCCTTCACGGCGCATCCCAAGGTCGATCCGGTCACCGGTGAGATGCACGCGATGGTGTACGCCTGGGCCGAGTGGATGGATCACATCCAGTACGTGCGCGTGGGCAAGGACGGCCGGGTCAATCGCACGGTCGACATTCCGCTTCCGGGCATGTCGATGGTGCACGACATGTCCATCACCGATCGTTACGTCGTGGTGTACGACCAACCGGTTCTGGTCGATCTCGAGCTCGCATTCTCGAGCCGCTTCCCGTTCCGCTGGAACGACGAGTACGGCAATCGCGTGGGCCTCATGCCGCGCGAGGGAACAGCCGCCGACATCGTGTGGGTCGACGTTCCGGTGGGCTACGTGTT
>JBEAXP010000186.1:0-15426 GCA_041159745.1 Actinomycetota bacterium
ACATCGGGGTCACACGCACGAGGTAGCCTGCGCACGCCATGGCCACCCCCACGAAGAAGAAGCCAGCCCCCAAGAAGCCCGCTCCCAAGAAGGCCGTGCCCAAGAAGGCGGCACCCAAGAAGCCGGTTCCCAAGAAGGCCGTGCCCAAGAAGGCGGCTCCCAAGAAGGTCGCACCCAAGAAGCCGGCTCCCAAGAAGGTTGCCCCGAAGAAGCCGGCACCCAAGAAGGCCGTGCCCAAGAAGCCGGCACCCAAGAAGGTCGCACCCAAGAAGGCGGCCGTCGCCCCCAAGCCCGTTGCGCCGAAGAAGGCCGCGGTCGCGCCGGCCCCCAAACCGCCCAAGGCCCTGCCCAAACCGCCGGCACCCAAGCCGTTCGTGAAGCCGCCGGTTCCGGGCAAGCGACCGATCTCCAAGGACGGCATCATCTCCAACAAGGACTTCGATCTCGCGTTCTTGCGCGCCCAACGTCAGTTGCTGGTGGCCAAGCGAGCCGAGTATCTCGGCCAGGCCGAGCAACTCGAGTTCGAGCGCAATCTCCTCATCGAAGCCGCCGGTATGGGTGACGACCAGTTCGATGAAGAAGGCGGCGAAGGCGACACTCTGGCGGTCGAGCGCGAACGCGCCAAGGTGCTGTCCGATCAGGACCGTCAGATCGTGATCGAGATCGATGCCGCTCTCGCGCGTATCGAATCCGGCGATTACGGATACAGCCTCGTCTCCACCAAACCGATTCCGCGCGAACGCCTCGAAGTCATTCCGTGGGCCACCGAACTCGTTTCCGAGAGGGTCGGCGGCATCCGATGAGTCATCCGACCGCGGGCCGACGGGCGCTCGCGGTGTCGTTGGCCATCGCGGCCGTCGTCGTCGCCCTCGACCAGGGAACCAAGCAGTGGGCGCTGTCCGCGCTCGACGACCGGATCATCGACGTCGTCTGGACGCTCCAGTTCAATCTGGCGTTCAACTCCGGAATGGCGTTCGGCCGGGGTCAGGGCTGGGGTCCGGTCATCGGAGTCGTGGCCACGATCGTGGTGGTCGGTCTGCTGGTGTCGCTGCGCAACGAGAACAGCCGCTTGTCCACGGTGGCGATCGGGCTGATCGTCGGCGGTGCGCTCGGCAACATTCTCGACCGACTGTTCCGTGGCGACGGAATCCTGCATGGTTCGGTGGTCGACTTCATCGACTTCCAGTGGTTCCCGATCTTCAATGTGGCCGACATCGCCATCAACGTCGGGGGCGGTCTCATGATTCTCGGTTTCGTGCTCGCGTCCCGTCGATCGACCGAGTCGTCGGAATCGAACGGATCGAACGAGCCGAACGTGTCGGACGTGTCGAACGACGGGACGGGGTCATGACCGACATGTTCGACGAAACCATTCCGGCCGCCCTGGCCGGCGAGCGGCTCGATCGCATCGTGTCGTTGGTGGCCGAGATCAGCCGATCGGAAGCGGCTCACGCGGTCGAGAGTGGAGGAGTCACCGTCGACGGTGCCGTGGTCACTTCGGGCAAGATCCGTCTGAGCGAGGGTCAACGGGTCACGGTCGACACGTCGTCCATTCCGGTCGAAGAACTCCCGCAAGCCGATCCGTCCGTCGAGGTCCGCGTCGTTCACGTCGATGATCACGTGATCGTCGTGAACAAGGCACCCGGAGTCGTGGTGCATCCGGCCGCTGGTCATCGTGACGGCACACTGGTGAACGGCCTGCTGGCGTTGTTCCCGGAGATCGCGTCGGTGGGAGATCCGACTCGCCCCGGCATCGTGCATCGACTCGACGTCGGTACCTCGGGGCTGCTCGTGGTGGCGCGTTCCGACGAGGCGTACGAAGCGCTCGTCGAGGCGTTGTCCGATCACGACGTCGACCGTCATTACACGGCTCTGGCCTGGGGGCACTTCGCGGCGCCCCGCGGGACCATCGACGCCGCCATCGGACGCGATCCGCGCGATCCGCTGCGCATGGCCGTGGTGGCCAACGGAAAGCCGGCGCGTACGCACTACGAAGTGGTGCGGGAGTTCACCGAGCCCGAGGCATCCCTGGTGGCCTGCCAACTCGAAACCGGCCGTACGCATCAGATCCGTGTGCACCTGGCCGCGGCGGGTCATCCGGTCGTCGGCGACTCCGCCTATGGAGGTCACCGGGTCTCGATGCCCATGAACCGGCCTTTCCTCCACGCCGGCTCCCTGTCGTTCGCCCATCCAGTCACGGGTGACGTGCTGTCTTTCACCGTCGAGCTTCCCGACGATCTGCAACAAATCCTCGCGCGTTGCCACTGACCGTCCGGGCCCGCTGCTAGGGTCGCGTCGACCGTCAAACGAGTCCTGTGAGGCTCGAACGGAGGACAACATGGAAGCAACGCCGGCCACGGCCGGGGCCACAACCGAGCCTGCCCACGTCCTCCGATCCGACGACATTTCGCGAGCGATCACTCGCATCGCGCACGAGATTCTCGAACGCAATCGCGGCACCGATGGTGTGGTGATCGTCGGTCTTCAGCGCGGCGGAGTGTGGTTGGCCGAACGAATCGCCGATGCGATTCAGCGGATCGACGGTCAGCCCGTCCCGCTCGGTCGGCTCGACGTGTCGTTGTTCCGCGACGACCTGGCCCTGCGGCCGGTCACGCCGGTGTCGGTGAGCGACATTCCCGTCGACCTGAGCGGTTCGCGGGTCGTGTTGGTCGACGACGTCCTGTTCACCGGCCGCACGGTGCGCGCCGCACTCGATGCGCTCAATCAATACGGTCGTCCGGCGTCGGTTCAGTTGGCCGTCATGGTCGACCGCGGTCATCGCGAACTGCCGATCAGGCCCGACTACGTGGGCAAGAACATTCCGACCAGTCGCGACGAGGACATCCAGGTCACTCCCGAGGCCGTGGTGCTGAAGAAGGTCGCGCCGCGATGAAGCATCTGCGAAGCATCGATGAACTCGGGGTCGACGGCATCGTGCGCGTTCTGAAGGTGGCCGAGCACATGGCCGAAGTGAACCGCCGGCCGGTTCCCAAGGTTCCCGCACTGGTCGGCAAGACCGTCGTGAGTCTGTTCTTCGAGGACTCCACTCGAACCCGCATCTCGTTCGAGACGGCGGCGCGACGTCTGTCGGCCGACACGATGACCTTCAGCGTGTCGACCTCGAGCGTGAACAAGGGAGAGAGTCTGCGCGACACGGTCGAGACCGTGAGTGCGATGGGGGTCGCGGCCTTCGTGGTTCGACACAAGTCGAGCGGAGTTCCGTGGCAGATGTCCGAGTGGACCGATGCCTCGATCGTCAACGCCGGCGACGGGTGGCACCAGCATCCGACCCAAGCTCTGCTCGACTGCCACTCGATCGTCGGCGCGTTCGGTATCGAACCGTCAGCGACATGTTTGCAGGGCCTGACCGTCACGATCGTGGGCGATGTTCGGCACAGTCGAGTCGCGCGGAGCGACATCGAGGCGTTCACGGCCCTCGGCGCGGCGGTGCGCCTGGTCGGTCCGCGCACCCTGATGCCCCCCGACACCTCGTCGTGGGGAGTCGAGATCACCGACGATCTCGACGCGGTCATCGGTGACTCCGACGTGGTGTACATGCTGCGCATGCAGCGCGAGCGCATGAACGAGGCACTCGTTCCGCACCTCGGCGAGTACTCGACTCGATTCGGCCTCGACGCCGCTCGGGCCTCTCGAATGAAGGAGGGCGCCGTGGTGATGCATCCGGGGCCGATGAACAGGGGAGTGGAGATGATGATCGACCCGTCCGAATTGCCCCGCAGCCTCGTGACCAACCAGGTGGCGAGTGGAGTTTCGGTCCGAATGGCGGTGCTGTTCGACGTGCTCGGCGGCCAGGAGGTCGCATCGTGAGCCTCTTGATTCGAGGTGGCCGGATCATCGACTCCACGTCGACCAACGACGATGGTCGTTCGGCGGATGTTCTCATCGACGGCGGCCGCATCGTGCAGGTGGCCGAATCGGGTGGTGATCTACGCGCCGACGAAGTGCTCGATGCCGCGGGCTGTGTCGTGAGTCCGGGTTTCGTCGATCTTCACGTGCATTTGCGCGAACCGGGCCGCGAGGAGTCCGAGACGATCGAGACCGGCAGTCGGGCGGCGGCACTCGGTGGATTCACCGCGGTCGTCGCCATGCCCAACACCGAACCACCGCACGACTCGCGCGTGGTCGTCGACTTCGTCCGCGACCAAGGAAGGCGGGCCGGCTTGTGTGAAGTCGTTCCATCCGGCTGCATCACCGTCGGTCGAGCCGGTCAGACGCTGGCACCTTTCGCCGAATTGCGCGAGGCGGGCGTGCGCTTCTTCACCGACGACGGCAACGGAGTCCAGGACGCGCAACTCATGCGTCGGGCCCTCGAGTACGCCGGCCAACTCGGCCTGACTCTGGCTCAGCACTGCGAGGTGTCGAGCCTCACCCACGGTGCGGTGATGCACGAAGGCGCTTGCTGCAGCCGCCTCGGACTCCCGGGTTGGCCGTCGCTGGCCGAGGAGCTGATGGTTCACCGCGACATCGAGTTGTGCCGACTCACCGGTTCACCCGTGCACTTCCTGCATCTGTCCACCGAGCGCAGCGTCGACATGGTGCGTGCGGCGAAGGCCGAGGGTCTGCCGATCACCGCCGAAGCGGCGCCTCACCACTTCACCCTCACCGATGAGGCCCTCAGCGGTTTCGATCCGACGTTCAAGGTCAATCCTCCCTTGCGCACACCGGCCGACATCGCGGCGCTGAAACGGGGTCTCGTCGACGGAACCATCGACGCCATCGCCACCGATCACGCGCCGCACGCCCCGCACCTCAAGGAGCAACCGCTCGATCAGGCACCTCCGGGCATGCTCGGGCTCCAGACCGCATTGGCGCTCGCCCTCACCGAGTTGTCGATGCCGTTGCGCGACGTGGTGGCCGCCCTGAGTTGGAAGCCGGCGGCCATCGCCCATCTCGCCGATCGCCACGGTCGACCGATCGCGGTCGGCGAACCAGCCAATGTGACGGTGTTCGATCCGACCGCGACCTGGATGATCGATCGCGGCCAATTGGCCAGCCGCAGCCGCAACACCCCCTACCACGGGCGAACCGTCCGGGGGCGGGTGCGCCACACCGTCTTCGGCGGCCGGGCCGTGGTCGTGAACGGGACGGCGACGAAGTGACCTGTATTCATAATTATGCGAATGTTCGAATGATCATGCATAATGATCGCTCCGGCCGGAAAGGATGAACGTGGCAATTCGGGAGGCGGCCCTCGTTCTGGCCGATGGCAGCGTGTTCGAAGGGGAGGCGATCGGCGCCGCGGCCGCGGTGGCCACTGGCGAAGTGGTCTTCAACACCGTGTTGTCGGGGTACCAAGAGGTGATCACCGATCCCAGTTACGCCGGTCAGATCATCACGTTCACCTATCCGCACATCGGCAACTACGGCACCGCACCGGTCGACGACGAAGCGTCGCGGCCGCACTGTCGCGGTGTGATCGTCCGCGATCTGGCTCGCCGTCACAGCAACCATCGGGCCGAGAAGAGTCTCGACGCGATGTTGGTCGCCCGCGGGGTGCCGGGGATCGCCGGCATCGACACTCGTCGGCTCACGCGTGTCCTGCGCGACGCCGGGGCCATGCCCGGAGCATTCGGAACCGCGTCCGAGTCGGAGTTGCTGGCGGCGGCGCGAGCCGAACGAGGCACCGACGGCATCGATCTCGTCGCGACCGTCACGACCAATGAGCCGTACTCGTTCGGTTCCGGCCGCCATCGCGTGGTGGCGTACGACTTCGGTATCAAGACGACGATCCTGCGTTGTCTCGCCGAAATCGCCACGGTCGAGGTGGTTCCGGCTTCGACGTCGGCCGCCGAGGTTCTCGCGCGTCGACCCGACGGGGTCTTCTTGTCGAATGGCCCCGGCGACCCGGCCGCCGTGCCCTACGCGGTCGAGGCGATTCGCGGACTTCTCGGCGAAGTTCCGTTGTTCGGCATCTGCCTTGGGCACCAGTTGCTCGGGCGTGCGCTGGGCGGCACGACGTTCAAGTTGCCGTTCGGGCATCACGGCGGAAACCATCCGGTTCGCCACGAAGCCAGCGGGCACGTGGAGATCACGAGCCAGAACCACAACTTCTGCCTCGACCCCGAGAGCCTGGCTGGTCGGGCCAGCGTCACGCATCTCAACTTGAACGATCTCACCAACGAGGGCATGCGTGTTCTCGATGCACCGGCCTTCAGCGTGCAGTACCACCCAGAGGCCGGACCAGGTCCGCACGACAGTCGATATCTCTTCGACCAGTTCGCGCGATTGATGCAGGACGGGAGCTTCTGACATGCCCAAGCGCACCGATCTCTCGTCGATCCTGATCATCGGTTCGGGTCCGATCGTCATCGGCCAGGCCTGCGAGTTCGACTATTCGGGCACCCAGGCCTGCCGGGTGCTGAAGGAGGAGGGCTATCGCGTGATCCTCGCCAACTCGAATCCGGCGACGATCATGACCGACCCCGACTTCGCGCACCGCACGTACATCGAGCCGCTCACCTGGGAAGTGGTGTCTCGGATCATCGATCGCGAGAAGCCCGATGCCGTGTTGCCCACGTTGGGCGGCCAAACCGGTCTCAACATCGCCATGGCCCTGTTCGAACGCGGTCTGGTCGGAGTGCCCGGAACCCCCGAGCTGATCGGCGCCAACGCCGAAGCCATTTCGACCGCGGAGGATCGCGAGAAGTTCAAGAAGGCGATGATCGAAATCGGTTTGTCGGTTCCGGCGTCAGGTGTCGCGCACTCGCTCGACGAGGCGATGTCGGTGGTCGAGCAGATCGGACTGCCCGTCATCGTCCGTCCGGCCTACATCCTCGGTGGACGCGGCACCGGTATCGCGTCCACGACCGAGCAGTTCCGCGCCATCGCGAGCAACGGTCTGGACGCCAGTCCCATTCGCGAGATCCTCATCGAGAAGAGCATCGCGGGTTGGAAGGAGTACGAACTCGAGGTCATGCGCGATCGCGCCGACAACTGCGTGATCATCTGCTCGATCGAGAACGTCGATCCGATGGGCGTGCACACGGGCGACTCGATCACGGTGGCACCGGCTCAGACGCTGTCCGATGTCGAGTACCAGATCATGCGCGACTCGGCCCTCGCTTGCATCCGCCGAGTCGGCGTCGAGACCGGCGGGTCGAACGTTCAGTTCGCGGTCGACCCGGCCACGGGCCAGCAAGTGGTCATCGAGATGAATCCGCGCGTGTCGCGCTCGAGCGCGCTCGCCTCGAAGGCGACGGGATTCCCGATCGCCAAGATCGCGGCCAAGTTGGCGGTGGGCTACACACTCGACGAGATCCCGAACGACATCACCCGGATGACACCGGCGTCCTTCGAGCCGACCATCGATTACGTGGTCACCAAGATCCCTCGGTGGGCATTCGAGAAGCTGCCCGGCACGTCCGGGGTTCTCGGCACTCAGATGCAGAGCGTGGGCGAAGTCATGGCCATCGGCCGTACGTTCCCCGAGAGTCTGCAGAAGGCGCTGCGTTCACTCGAGCAGGGTCGACTCGGCTTCAACTGCGATCCGGCCGAGAAGCAGTACGCCGAGATGTCGGACGACGAGTTGCTCGCCGCCGCCGCGGTGGCGACTCCCGAACGACTGCTGCAGGTGGGCGATCTGCTCCGGCGTGGCGTGTCGATCGACCGAATCCACGACGCGTGTCGGATCGATCCGTGGTTCCTCGATCAGATGGCGATGATCGTCGAGGAGCGCCACGCATTGTCGGCGGCGTCGGCGGCGTCACTGAGTCCGCGCGCGTGGAAGCGTGCCAAGCGCCTCGGCTTCTCCGACGCTCAGTTGGCGTACTTGTGGGGAACCACCGAACTCGACGTGCGCGCCGCGCGCGAACGAGCCGGAGTCGTGCCCACCTACAAGACCGTCGACACGTGCTCGGCCGAGTTCGCGGCCTCGACTCCGTATCACTACTCCACCTACGAGGACGAGAACGAAGTACGTCCGTCCGACAAGCCGCGTGTGGTGATCCTCGGCTCGGGACCCAATCGAATCGGCCAGGGAATCGAGTTCGACTACTGCTGCGTGCATGCATCGTTCGCCTTGCGGGATGCCGGGTTCGAGACCGTGATGGTGAACTGCAATCCCGAGACCGTCTCGACCGACTACGACACGTCCGATCGTCTCTATTTCGAGCCGCTCACCCGCGAGGACGTCATGAACGTGATCGCGGCCGAGACCGTGGCGGCCGGGGGAGTGGCGCCCAAGGTGATCGTGTCGCTCGGCGGCCAGACCCCGTTGAAACTGTCGGGTCAATTGCCGGTCGAACTGGTGGCGGGAACGTCGCCGTCGTCCATCGACCTCGCCGAGGATCGCGAGAAGTGGAACGCGTTGTGCCGCGACCTCAACATCCCGCAGCCTCCGGGCGGCACCGCGGTCACACTGGCCGAGGCGGAAGCGATCGTGTCCGACGTGGGCTTCCCGGTGCTGGTGCGCCCGAGTTACGTGCTCGGTGGCCGCGCCATGCAGATCGTGCACGATCGCGAACACCTGGCTCGGGCCATGGCCGAACTGTCCGGGTTCGGCAGCCTCGGCAAAGAGGGCGGTCTGTCGGCCGAGCGTCCGGTTCTGGTCGATCGTTTCCTCGAGGATGCGACCGAGGTCGACGTCGACGCCATCCGCGATCACACCGGCGAGGTGCTGATCGGCGGTGTGATGGAGCACGTGGAAGAAGCCGGAGTCCACTCGGGAGACTCGGCGTGCGCGATTCCGCCGCAGAACCTTCCTTCGTGGGTCGTCGAAGTGATCACCACGTACACCGCGTCGATCGCCGAGGCACTCGACGTGCGCGGTCTCATCAACGTGCAGTTCGCGGTGGCCGGAACGAGCGTGTACGTGATCGAAGCCAATCCGCGAGCCAGCCGCACGGTTCCGTTCGTGGCCAAGGCCACGGGTGTTCCGCTCGCCAAAGTCGCGACTCGCGTGATGCTCGGCGCCACACTCGCCGAACTTCGCACCGAAGGTTTGTTGGTCGACTCGGTTCTCTCCACCGGTGCGGTCGCCGTGAAGGAAGCGGTGCTCCCGTTCAATCGGTTCCCCGAGGTCGACACGGCCCTCGGACCCGAGATGCGTTCGACCGGCGAAGTGATGGGCTTCGACGTCACCTTCGGCAAGGCTTTCTACAAAGCCGAGCTGGCGGCCGGTACGGTGCTGCCCACGGAGGGCACGGTCTTCTTGTCGCTCGCCGATGCCGACAAGCCGGCCGGTCTGGTGGTGGCCAAGCGCCTGCGCCGACTGGGTTTCGGAATCGCCGCGACCACCGGCACGGCGAAGTATCTGTCGCGTTTCGGTCTGGCCATCGATCAAGTGGTGGGCAAGTTGAGCGAAGGTGCGGGCAACACCGCGGTCGATCTCATCGCGAGCGGCGACATCTGCTTCGTCATCAACACGCCGCAGGGCCGTGGTGGTCGCACCGACGGCGAGGCCATTCGCAAGGCCGCCAATGTGCATCGGGTGAGTTCGGTGACGACGGTCGAAGCCGCGCTCGCGGCCGTGCAGGGAATGGCCGAACAGTTCGGACGGCCGCTCGAAGTCCGTTCGCTGCAGGAGCACCATGGCCGCTGATCGACCCGTCGACACGCGAGTGCGCGTCGGTTCGATCGAACTGCCGCACGCCGTGATGACCGCGGCCGGCACGTCCGGGCACGGGGCCGAACTCTCGCGCTATTGCGATCTCGCTCGGTTGGGTGCGGTGGTCGTGAAGTCGCTGTCGGTCATGCCGTGGCCCGGCAACCCGGCACCGCGTCTGCACCCGTTGCCCGAAGGCATGATCAATTCGGTCGGCCTGCAGGGTCCGGGCGTGGCCGGTTGGTTCGACGAGTTCCTGCCCGACTTGGTTCGCAGCCAGAGCCGCGTGGTGGTCAGCCTGTGGGGTCGCTCGCTCGAGGAGTATCGCCAGGCCGCCCTGGCCGTGGCCGACGGAGTCCGCCGAGCGGGTCGCGCCGGCGACTGCGTGGTCGCGGTCGAGGTCAATCTGTCGTGTCCGAACCTGGAAGGCCGCCGCGGGATCTTCGCCCATGACGCCGATTTGTCGGCGGCGGTGATCGGGGCGTCGGTGGAGGCGCTGGCGGGAGCGCCGCGGCCGGTCTGGGCCAAGTTGAGCCCCAACACCGATCGGTTGGTCGAGATCGCGGGCACGGTGCGTGCCGCCGGGGCCGAGGCCGTGACCTTGGTGAACACCGTCCTCGGCCTGGTCATCGACCCCGAGACCGGTCGGCCGGTGCTCGGTAACGGCGGGGGCGGGGTATCGGGTCGGATCATCCACCCGGTTGCGCAGAGGGCCATCTTCGACGTCGCCAGCGCGTATCCCGACCTGCCGATCGTCGGGGTCGGAGGAGTGTCATCCGGGGCCGAGGCGGTCGCACTTCTCCAGGCCGGTGCCTCGGCCGTCCAGGTCGGTACGGCCACCTTCGCCGACCCGCGGGCCCCCGAGACCGTGGCCCGCGACCTGGTGAACTGGGCGGCGGCTCATGGCATCACCCGCCTGGCCGATCTCACCGGAGTCGCCCACCGTGGCGGTATCCACCCGCTTCCCCCTGCTCAGGGGTAGGGTTCGGCCATGGCAACACCTCCGCAACTCACTCCGGAACAGCGCGCTGCCGCGCTCGCCAAAGCGGCTGAAGCCCGCGCGGCTCGTGCCGAGATCAAGGTGAAGCTGAAGCAAGGAACTCTGACCGTCGCCGACGCTCTCAATTCGTCCGACCCCAACGTCGGCAAGTTGAAGGTCGTTTCGTTGCTCGAGAGCCTTCCCGGCCTCGGCAAGGTGAAGGCGCGCAAGATCATGGAGGAAGTCGGCATCGCCGACAACCGCAAGATCCAGGGCCTGGGCGCACAGCAGAAGAAGGCCTTGCTCGAGCATCTCGCCAAGTGAGTGGGCGGGTTTCCCCCGCCCGTTCTCCGCTCATCATCATCGTGTCCGGACCCGGTGGGGTCGGTAAAGGAACGATCGTCGACGCTCTGGTGAAACGCGATCCGTCGCTGTTGCTCAGTCGTTCCTGGACGACGCGCCAGCGACGGCCCGGTGAACGCGAAGACGCCTACGTCTACGTCACGCGACACGAATTCGAAGCCCACCGCGATCGGGGCGGTTTTCTCGAGTGGACCGAGTTCCTCGGCAACTACTACGGATCACCCGTGCCCGACACCACGGTCGATCGCGACATCGTGCTCGAGATCGAAGTCGACGGTGCTCAGCAGGTGAAAGCCGTTCACCCCGAGGCCACCCTGATTTTCGTCCTGCCGCCCTCGCGCGACGAACAGCGCCGCCGGCTCATCGGTCGCGGCGACCCCGACGACAAGGTCCAGCAGCGACTGCGCAAAGCCGAGGAAGAAGAGCCGATCGGCCGGGCCCTGGCCGACGTGGTGGTGGTCAACGACGACCTCGACCAGACCGTGGGCGAGATGATGGAGATCATCGCCGCCCGACGAAAAGCGGCCGGATCGCCATAGCCTGGGCGTCCATGCCCGCCAACGACGATTCGATGACCAGCCCGCAGCTCGAACTGCTGCTCTCCAAGGTCGACTCCAAGTTCAGCCTCGTCACGTTGGCCGCTCAGCGTTCGCGCCAGCTCCAGGACTACTACCGCCCCGAAGGCGCGGTGTCGCAGAAGCTCATTCCGCCGCAGGTTCCTTCGCTGCGCAAACTTCTCAGCCTGTCGTTCGAAGAGATCGCGGCCGGCAAGATCGTGCGTATCTCGGGTGACGAAATGCGCGAGCGCGAAGCCGCCGAAGCCGCTGCCGCCGCCGATGCGGCCGCCGCGTTGCTCGGCGAGGGCGACTCGGCCGACGAGTGACGAGTTCCGAGTGACGACGTCCTCGGCGCCTCTCGCGGGCAAGACCATCGTCCTCGGTGTGTGCGGCGGCATCGCCGCGTACAAAGCAGTCGAGGTGTGTCGTCGCCTCGTCGATCTCGGTGCGCATGTCGCCCCGGTCATGACCGATGGCGCCGAACGCTTCGTCGGGCGCACCACGTTCTCGGCCCTCGCCAGCCAGCCGGTGCAGACCTCGCTGTGGGACGAGGAGTCGCCGATTCCTCACACCCGACTCGGTCAGGGTGCCGATCTCGTCCTCGTGGCGCCCGCGACGGCGCGACTCCTGTCGGCCTACGCGCACGGTTTGTCCCACGACCTGCTCACCAACGTTCTCATCGCGACCCGCGCACCCGTGGTGGTGTGTCCGGCCATGCACACCGAGATGTGGGAGCACCAAGCCGTTCAGGCCAACGTGCGTACTCTGCGCGATCGCGGCGTTCACGTCGTCGATCCCGAAGACGGTCGACTGGCCGGCGGCGACTCGGGCAAGGGTCGTTTGGCCGCTCCCGATGCGATCGTGGCCGAGGTGTTGTCGGTCCTCGGTCGGCGCGATCTCGAAGATGTGCACGTGGTCGTCAGCGCGGGCGGCACCCGTGAACCCATCGACGCGGTCCGTGTGATCGCCAATCGGTCGAGCGGCAAACAGGGTTACGCCGTCGCCGAGGAGGCTCGGCGTCGCGGGGCCCGGGTCACTCTCGTCACCACGGTCGACCGGCCGGCGCCGATCGGAGTGGAGACCGTGCGCGTGGAGACCGCGGCCCAGATGAAAACCGCTCTCGACGGCCTGGCCGCGAGCGCGGACGTCGTGGTGATGGCCGCCGCGGTGGCCGACTTTCGACCGGTGGCGTGTGCGCCCGGCAAGATCAAGAAGTCGGGTGGTGTTCCCGAGATCGTTCTCGAGCCGACGCCCGACATCCTGGCCGGCCTCGGTGCCGCCAAGCGTCCGGGTCAGATCCTGGTCGGATTCGCCGCCGAGACCGGCGACCTGGTGGCCCAGGCGCAGTCGAAACTCGAGCGCAAGAACCTCGATCTCGTGGTGGCCAACGACGTGAGCCAGCCCGGTGTGGGCTTCCAGCACGACACCAATGCGGTCACCTTCGTGCGACCCGGTGGCGAATTAGAGTCGCATCCGTTGAGCGACAAGCGGGACATCGCCCGTGCGTTGCTCGACATCGTGGTCGGCCTGCGGGCCTGACCCCCAGCCGATTCAGGAGCACCGATGAGCCGACAGTGGACGTTCACATCCGAGAGCGTGACCGAAGGTCACCCCGACAAGATGGCCGATCAGATCTCCGATGCGGTGCTCGATGCGATCCTCGCCAAGGATCCGCACGCCCGCGTGGCCTGCGAAACGCTCGTGACCACCGGACTCTGCTTGGTGTCGGGTGAGATCTCCACCGGCGAGTACGTCGAGATTCCCGAGATCGCGCGCGAAGTGATCAAGAGCATCGGCTACGACAACGCCGAGTACGGATTCGACGGCAAGACCTGCGGCGTGCTGGTCGCTCTCGATGCGCAGAGCCCCGACATCGCCCAGGGCGTCGATCGCAGCGAGGAAGTTCGCTCGCGGGCGGGCAGTGACGACCTCGATCTTCAGGGTGCCGGCGACCAGGGAATGATGTTCGGGTACGCCTGCAACGAGACGCCCACACTCATGCCGTTGCCCATCGATCTCGCTCACCGTTTGGCCGAGCGCCTCACCGATGCCCGCAAGTCGGGACAGATCCCGTATCTGCGCCCCGACGGCAAGACGCAGGTGACCTTCGACTACGAAGACGGCAAGCCCGTGCGTCTGCGCACGGTGCTCGTGTCCACTCAGCACCACGACGGTGTCGACCGCGACACGGTCATTCGTCCCGACCTCATCGAGCAGGTCATCCGCCCGGTCATTCCGGCGCAGTTCGCCAAGGACGATTACGCGGTGTTCGTGAACCCCACGGGCAAGTTCGTGCTCGGTGGTCCGCACGCCGACACCGGTCTCACCGGCCGCAAGATCATCGTCGACACCTACGGCGGCATGGGTCGTCATGGCGGCGGCGCGTTCAGCGGCAAGGATCCGAGCAAGGTCGACCGCTCGGCGGCGTACGCGGCGCGGTGGGTGGCCAAGCACGTGGTGGCGGCTGGTGCGGCCGATCGTTGCGAAGTGCAGGTGGCCTACGCGATCGGCATGGCGCATCCGGTGAGCATCCTCGTCGAGACCTTCGGTACCGAGAAGGTTCCGGCGGCCAAGATCGAAGCGGCGGTGCGCGCGGTGTTCGATCTGCGTCCGGCCGCCATCGTGCGCGATCTGAAGCTCAAGCGTCCGATCTACCGCAAGACCGCGGCGTACGGTCACTTCGGTCGCGAACTTCCCGAGTTCGAGTGGGAGAAGCTGTCGCGCCTCTCCGATTTCTCGTCGGCTCTCGGACTCTGAGACCACCCTGACTCGAGTCGTCCGCGTCGCCCCCGACGTCACCGGGATCGACCGCGTCTTCGACTACGTCGTTCCCGACGAACTGTCCGCGTCGGTTTCGCTCGGTTCACGTGTGCGTATCTCGCTGCACGGCCGGCGCGTGGGTGGCTGGGTGGTCGAGGACGATGTGGTGAGCGAGGTCACCGCGACCCTCAAGCCCATCGCCAAGTCGAGTGGTCTGGGTCCCGACGCCGACGTACTCGCTCTCTGCGAGTGGGCGGCGCACCGCTGGTGCGCCGGTCGTGTTCGACCGTTGCTCGTCACGGCCTCGCCACCGGTGGTGGTGCACCGGGCCGGAACTCCCCGTCGCACCAAAGTGGTCGCCGAGCCGTCGTCACCAGCCACCACGTCGCTGATCGAACGGGGAGGTGGAGTGTTGCGCCTGCCGCCCACGGCCGATCAATTGCCGGCGATCCTGTCGGCCGCTCGGTTGGGACCCGCTCTCGTCGTGTGCCCGTCGGTCGAAGGTGCTCGCGCCTTGGCCGCCCGGTTGCGACGCACCGCCGTCTCGGTGGCACTGGTGCCCGACGACTGGGCGCAGGCCCGCGGCGGAGTCGACGTGGTGATCGGTGCGCGCCAGGCCGCCTTCGCGCCGTGTCCGGATCTGGCGGTGGCGCTGTTGCTCGACGAGCACGACGAGGCATTGCAGGAGGAGCGAACCCCCACATGGCACGCGCGCGAGGTTCTCGTCGAGCGCGCACGTCGCGCCGATGCGGTGTTCGTCGCGGTGTCGCCGACGCCCACCGCGATGGTGCGTCACGAACGGTTCGTGTTGGCGCCGCCACTCGATCGAGAAGCGGCCGCCTGGCCCGAAGTGACGGTGGTCGATCGTCGATCGGTCGAGCCGTGGAAGCGTTCGCTGGTGTCGGATGAATTGATCGCCGAACTGCGCGATCACTCGCGCCGGGTGGCCTGTGTGGTGAACACCAAGGGTCAGGCGCGGCTGGTGGCGTGTCGGCAATGTCGCGAATTGGCGCGCTGCGAGTCGTGCGGCGCCTCGGTGGCCGAGATCGACGAAGGCACGTTGACCTGTGCCTCGTGCTCCACCACCCGAGCCACGATGTGCGCGACGTGCGGCTCGACGGCGATGGCGCGCGTGAAGCCCGGTACGGCCCGGTTGCGAGCCGAGATCGAAGCGGCCGCCCACCGATCGGTGGTGGAAGTCACCG
>JBEAXP010000028.1:0-15372 GCA_041159745.1 Actinomycetota bacterium
TGCGTCCCTGGAACCAGTTCTCCTCGATGCCGGTGATGCAACCCTCGAGCATCGAACCGCGTCCCATCTCGTCGATGCGAGCGAAGATCTCCTCGGCCCGCGCCTCCATCTCGTCGGTGAGGGCTTCGACGAAGTGCGAGCCGCCCAACGGATCGGCCACGTGCGCCACATTCGTCTCGTAGGCGATGACCTGCTGGGTTCGCAGGGCGAGACGCGCGGCCTTTTCGGTGGGAAGTGCCAGGGCTTCGTCCATCGAGTTGGTGTGCAGCGACTGGGTGCCTCCCAGTACGCCGGCCAGGGCCTCGATCGCGGTGCGGATGAGGTTGACCTCGGGCTGCTGAGCGGTGAGCGACACACCCGCGGTCTGCGTGTGGAATCGCAGCTGCATCGAGCGTTCGCTGGTGGCGCCGTAGCGCTCCTTCATCCAGCGAGCCCAGATGCGGCGGGCGGCCCGGTACTTGGCGATCTCCTCGAAGAAGTCGATGTGCGCGTTGAAGAAGAACGACAGTCGCGGCGCGAACGCGTCGACCGGCAAGCCGGCCTGCCGGGCCAACTCCACGTAGGCGAAACCGTTACCGAGCGTGAACGCCAGTTCTTCGGCCGCCGTCGAGCCGGCTTCACGGATGTGGTAACCGGAAATCGAAATGGAGTGCCAACGCGGCATCTCGGCCGCCGTGAAGGCCACGGTGTCGCGCACGAGACGCATCGACTGACGCGGCGGGAAGACGAACTCCTTCTGCGCCTGGTACTCCTTCAAGATGTCGTTCTGCAGGGTGCCGCCCAACTTGGCGCGCGGAACTCCGGCCGATTCGGCCTGCGCCACGAACATCGCGAGCAGCACGGCGGCCGGCGAATTGATGGTCATCGACGTGGTGATGTTCCCGAGATCGATTCCGGAGAACAAGTCGCGCATGTCGGCGAGTGTGTCGATGGCGACACCGCAGCGGCCGACTTCCCCGAGAGCCATCGGGTCGTCGGAGTCGAGGCCGAGCAAAGTGGGCATGTCGAACGCCGTCGACAGTCCGTCGCCACCCGCGCGGATGATCTCCTTGAAACGCAGGTTGGTGTCGATCGCAGTTCCGAACCCCGCGAACATGCGCATGGTCCACAACTTCGAGCGGTACATCGATGCGTACGGTCCGCGCGTGTACGGATACTGGCCGGGGAACTCGCCGTCGTCAGAGCCGTACACCGGTTCGAGCGGAATGCCCGACATGGTCTGGAACGGGACGTCGCGCAGGCGCGACTCCTCGAAAGCCTTCTGCCATTCCACGCGGGGATTCGGGCTGGATGCGGTCACGGGCTAATTCTGCCTGTCGGCCGCCGGAAGACCGCACTCGGGCGTCCCCCCGGGCAGGCGATGTCGGTTGCGGGCGACCCATGCGTACGTCACTTTCGCCACCGAGCGAACCCCCGGGGCGAGGATGGCTCGCCCCACCAGGCCCCATCCGCCACCCGCGTGCACCAACAGGCGACCGACCGCCTCATGGCCCGAGGCCGTCCGACCGTCGGCGCCCACCCATTGCACGGCTGATTCACACTGCTCGGGAGTGAGGCCGAGCGAGTCCAGGTCGAGACGCTGCCACGGCTCGAGACGCGGATGGCGCTTCACCCGACGCTGGATGAATCGCACCGAGCTCGAACAGAACGCGCAGTCGCCGTCATAGACGAGGAGAGGTTCCACGACGTGACCGTGTTGCATGGACTCAGTGTGCCAGCGGCTCGCGGCCGATCATCGGCTGGGCCGAACGGACGCGATGATCGAAACCGTCTTCGTACGGCAACCATCCCTGCCGATCGGGCCATAGCAACTGCACCACGCGAAAAGCGTCACCTCGGTGCCAGGCGATCCCGGTGGCGAAGAACGTCGACCATTCGCCGAGGTCGACCGAGGCGAAGACGCATCGCAGTTCGTTGTCGAGCAGACCGACGATCGGAGCGTCGAGCGGAATCTCGACCCCGCCCGCCAATTGCTGGGCCACCAGATCGAGGATGCCCTTGGCCGCGACCGGAGTGAGCCCGAAGATCACCACCTCGGGAAAGGCGAACTTCTCGGGGAATCCGATCGTGTACGAATAGCCCGGCCGCGGCGGCCGCGCTTCGACGTCGGCGCCCACCGGCTCGAGCGCCCAGCCACTCGTTTCGATCATCCACTCGATCTTCTCCGCGTGCGGGATGTGGAAATCGGGAAGCGACATTTCCTCAGAGTGCCACATACAGTTCACGGACGTGTACCGGTTCCTGCTGCGTCCCCGTTGGATCGGTTTCCATCTGCTCTGCCTGGCCGGAATCGTCGGGATGGCCTTCCTGTCGGCATGGCAATTCGACCGACTCCATCAGCGGCAGAACTTCAACGACGACGTGCGCAGCCGATCGACGCTCGAGCCGGTGGATGTCCGAACGCTCGACGACGCCGATCCGTCGTCATTGGCCTGGCGCTCGGCCACGGCCACCGGCACCTATCTCGCCGACGAACAGATCCTGATCCTCAATCGTTCACAGGGCGGTCGGGCCGGCCTGAACGTGGTCACGCCGCTCCTGCTCGAGGATGGCCGCGCCATCGCGATCAACCGCGGTTTCGTCGCTCTCGACCAGACTCCCCCGCCCGCACCCCCCGGAACCATCACGGTCGGCGGAATCCTGCGGGGCAGCGAACAACGTCGCTCCGGCCAAGCGCGCGAGGCCGACGGCGAACTCACCGAGATGTTCCGACTCGATCTCGATCGTCTGGCCGCCCAGGTCGATCCCGAACTCATGCGGGTGGCGCTGCTCGCACAAGTCGCGTCGCCAGCCGACGATCCGATGCTCCAGTCGGTTCCTTTGCCCGAACTCGGTGAAGGCTCACACCTGTCGTACGCGATCCAGTGGATCATCTTCGCGGTGTGCGTGGCGGTGGGTTGGATTCTCGCGGTGCGACGGTCGATCAGGACGCGCGCTCGATCGAAGCCATCCGCCTGAACTGCTCGACGACATCGGGCGTCGAGTGCGCCGGGTCGACCGACCGGTAGACGGTTTCCACGTTCACCGCGATGCGGCCGAACTCGCCCCACGAAGACCACGGAACATCCATCGCCCGGGCGATGTCGCGCGCCGCCTCGAACGCGTCGACACCCGCCGCGCAGCGCGCGGACGCCTCCCGATCGACGAAGTCGAGATAGTCGCGCACTTCCACGATGCCGCCCTTGTCGGTGAGAGGACCATGCCCGGGAACCACCGTCTCGACATCCATGCCGAGCATCAGGTCGCAGGCGGCGACCCAGTTCGACAACGGGCCGGCCCACACGATCGGCGTGCCGCCGATGAACAAGATGTCGCCCGTGTACACGGTGCGCGCGTCGGGCACGTACGCGATGACGTCTCCGCGCGTGTGCGCCGGACCGACCTCGATCAATTCGACGATCCGTCCACCCACTTCGATCTCGAGACGTCCGTCGAACGTGCGGTCGGGAAGGCGAAGGTCGATACCCGAGAACTCGAACGATCCGAAGAAGCTCCGGAACAGTTCACCCACCTCACCCGGCGCCGCGTTCAGCGCGGCCAACATGGCCGGCGGAACCTCGGTCATCTCGTGGGCGGCCGCCGTGGACGAGATGATCTCGGCTCCGTCCACCAGTTGGTTGCCGTAGCAGTGGTCGCCGTTCGCGTGAGTGTTGACCAACGACCGAATGGGTGCGGTTCGCGTGAACGGCGCGAGCGAGTCGAGCATGCGCCGAGTGAGTTTCAGATCGAACAGGGTGTCGACGAGCAGCGATGCGCCGTCACCGACCACCAGACCGGCGTTGCTCCACCCCCAACTGCCGTCGGGCTGGAGGTAGGCCAGGCAGCCATCACCCAGTTCGTGCACGCCGACCTCGTAGTTCGCCACGAGGCCGAGCGTAACGGTGCTTGACACAGAACACCTGTTCGGGGACACTCGGCCAATGACCGCGGGCTCGCGACAGGCGTCCTTCGATGAAATCGGCACGCCGCTGTCCGACGTCACCTTCTGCATCCTCGACCTCGAGACCACCGGCGGATCGGCCGGAGTCGACCGAATCACCGAGATCGGTGCGGTGAAGTACCGGGGCGGCGAATGCCTCGGCACCTTCCAGACACTCGTCAATCCGGGAGTACCGATTCCTCCGTACATCACGATCCTCACCGGAATCAGCGAGGCCATGGTGCTACCCGCACCCCGAATCGAAGCGGTGCTGCCGTCGCTCGTCGACTTCATCGGCGATTCGGTGCTCGTCGCGCACAACGCGCGCTTCGACGTCGGCTTCGTGAACGCCGCACTCATCACGGCCGATCGCGAACCGCTCACCAATCGCGTGATCGACACCGTGCCGCTGGCCCGTCGTCTCGTGCGCGACGAAGTCCCCGACTGCAAACTCGGCACTCTCGCGTCACGACTCCGCCTCGCCCACCAGCCATGCCACCGAGCGCTCGACGACGCACTGGCCACCGCCGACCTGCTGCACTTCCTCATCGAACGCGCGTCGGGTTTCGGAGTCATGGGTCTCGACGACCTCATCGGGCTTCCGCGCCTCGAAACGCACCCGCTGGCCGCCAAATTGCGACTTACCGAAGACCTGCCGCGGTCCTCGGGCGTCTACGTCTTCGCCGATGCGACGGGCAAGCCGCTGTACGTCGGCAAGGCCAGCAACGTTCGGCAGCGAGTACGCAGTTACTTCGGCACCGCCGAGTCGAGACGCAAGATCGGCTCGATGCTGCGTCAGACGCACTCGATCCACTGCATCCCGACCCCGCATCCACTGGTCGCGGCCGTGCTCGAACTGCGACTCATCGGACGTCTTCTGCCGCACTACAACCGCGCCGGCACCAACGTCGACCGCTACTGCTACGTGCGACTCACCACCGACGAGGAATGGCCCCGACTGGTCGTGTCGAAGAATCCCGCCAAGCGCGGCTTGCATCTCGGCCCGTTCACCACGCGCACTTCGGCTCGGCTGGTCATCGAAGCGATCGAGTCGGTCGTGCCCTTGCGTCGGTGCACCGTGCGCATGGGCCGAAACTATGTGGCCCCTCCCGATGCACCGGTGTGCTCGGCCGCTCAACTCGGCGTCGCCCAATGCCCGTGTTCGGGCCAGGCCGACCCCGAGGCCTATCGCCGGATCGTCGAGTTCATCGTGTCGGCTCTCACCGATTCGCCCGATGCCTTGATCGACATGCTGCACGAGCGCATCGTGAGCCTGGCCGCGAACCAGCGATTCGAAGAGGCCGCCGAGATGCGCGACCGAGCGCAAGCTCTGCTCACGGCACTGCAACGGCAGCGTTCGATCGATGCACTGCGACGCGCCGAAGTGCTCACCGTCCGACTCGGCGACGCCCACATCGCCTTCGAGGGCGGCGTGCTCGCATCGGTTCGAGACGACGACCGCTTGTTCTCGTCGTTCGACGCCCCGCTCGGATTGGCCGAGCATCTCGCGGCGCCCGAGCGACCCGAACCCGACTCGCCACTCCCTCGTCACGTGGCCGATGAAGTCATGTGCGTGGCCCGCCATCTCGAGACGGCCGACGACGTGCTGATCGAGGAGTGCTCGGGCGAATGGGCTCTCTCGGTTCGTGGTCTGCCGACTCTGCGCCGGCTCGATCTCACAGCCAGTGCGCCCCGACCTGGTCGATACTCACGATCATGGAGCGACCGTTCGGCCATGCTGCGCTGACTCGTTCGGCATCGTCTTTGTCGCACATCACCGCCACGGTCGGACCCGAGCCCGACAACCACGCCGCCCACGCCGGAGTGGACAGCGCCGCGTCGAGTGCGTCGCGGCTCGCGGTCGCCAGAGCCAATCGAGCGTCCTGATGCAGTCGATCGCGCGTCGCTTCTCGCAGCAGCGCAACGTCGCCACTCGCCAGCGCCGCCACGAACAACGACGACCGCCCGATGTTGAACACCGCATCGACCCGCGAGACCGACGACGGCAGCGTCGCACGACTCTCGGAGGTGTTCGTCTTGAACGACGGCACCCACACGACGACGGCCGGGTCGACCGCGATCGGAACTCGGCCCACCGAGCCGTCGGCCACCACCACGACTCCACCGAACGTACTGGCGGCCACGTTGTCGCCATGGCCTTCGAGCACCGCCGCCCGTTCGAAGATCTCCTGACGCCGCGTCACGAGGACATCGTCGGAACTCGACTGCTGCAGAGCCAAGGCGATCGCCCCCACTCGCACCGCTCCCGAGAATCCGAGACCGCGTCCCGAGGGAATGCTCGTGCGCACCCAGACCTGTCCGCGACCGCCGGCCGACCCGAACGCGGTGGCCGCCGGGTGAGCACCGCGAGCGATCTCGGCTTTCTCCGGAATGTCACCGTCGACGATTCCGAGTTCGGCCGGAATGGCGAGCGCCATGCCGAGAACGTCGAATCCTGCTCCGAGGTTGGCCGACGAGGCCGGTACGGACACTCTCAACTGTGGGAGACCTCGACGAGACGTTGCAGAACTCGCGCAGCCGCACCTGAGTCGATCGACTGCGCGGCGAGTTCGATTCCTTCGGCGAGATCGGACGCCCGGTCGGCCACCACCAGGCCCGCCGCGGCGTTCAGGACGACGATGTTGCGGTGCGCGCCGTGGTCGCCAGCCAGAACACGGCGCACCGCTTCGGCGTTGACATCCGGGGTTCCGCCTTCGAGTTCGTCGGGAATGGCCGGGGCCAATCCGAGCGCCACCGGATCGACCGTGAACGAGCGCACCTGACCGTCGCGCAACGACAGCACGGTGGAGGTTCCGGTGGTCGTGAGTTCGTCGAGCCCTCCGCCGTGCACGACCCACGACGAAATCGAGCCATGGAGACGCAGCGACGCGAGCATGCGCTCGGCCACCTGAGGGTTGGCCACGCCGATGAGTTGCCGACGCACCCGACCCGGGTTGGCCATCGGGCCGAGCAGATTGAACACCGTCGGTACACCCACCTCACGTCGTGCCGCGGCGGCGAACCGGAAGGCCGGGTGATAGCGCGGCGCGAGACAAAAGCCCATCCCCGCCTCTTCGACGCATCGCAACACGACGTCGGGGCCGACTTCGATGGCCACTCCGAGCGCCTCGAGCACATCGGCGGTTCCGCACTTCGACGACGACGCGCGGGCGCCGTGCTTGCACACCGGAACACCGGCACCGGCCACCACGAGCGCCGACATCGTGCTCACGTTGATGGAGTGGCTGCGATCGCCGCCGGTTCCCACGATGTCGACCGCACGATCACGCATTTCGTCCGACAACGGAACGATCTCGGCGGCGTCGAGAACGGCGTCGAGGAGACCCGAGAGTTCTTCGGGAGTTTCGCCCTTCGCCCGCAATGCGATGATGAAGCCGATCAACTGCGCGGGCGTCGCGTCGCCGGCCAGGATGGTGGCCATGGCCGCGCGGGCATGCGCGGCCGGCAAGTCTTCGCGATCGAGCAAGCGCGTGATGAGCGAGGGCCATCCGCCGATGTCGACGAGAGCGGGATTCACCCCGTCAGGCTACGGGCGGCGCCCGAGCACTAAGCCGTGCGTCGGCGCTGGCGGATGATTCGCCGACGTTCGCGCTCGGTGGTGCCACCCCACACGCCGACCTTCTCGCGGCTGTTCAGCGCGTGTTCGAGGCAGGCGATACGAACATCGCAGGTGAGGCAGATGTCCTTGGCGACGTCAGCGTCTTCCTCGGTCTCCGGAAAGAACACCTCGGGATCGAGACCCCGGCATGCCCCCAATTCGCGCCATACGACGTCCATGACTTGCCCCCCGGGGCAACCCTAGGACCGCGTCGGCGACGTTGTAAAGGGTCAGTTCCGCAGGTCAGAGAGCAATTCGGTGACGTTCACCCTGCTCAGCGCGATCTCCTCGCGGTACGCCGGGTGGTCGCAGACCAGAGTGGCCCCGCCTGCTTCGAGCGCGGACGCCTCCTCGGACGTCACGTCGAAATGCAGGTAATGGACCGCCGAGGTGATGTCGGTGCGCGTGAGCTGCGACTCGTGCTGCGCTTCGGGATACGACCGGATCTCGCGGCCATCGGCGAGGCGGAGCACCAGCGAGCGCTCGATACCCACCAGGCGCGGCAACCATTCGCGCATGGAGTCGTCGCTCGTGAGTTCGATGAACAAGGTGGCGCAGAGCCGACCCGAACCCGGGATCAACGAGTTGTAGATGTCGAGTTCGACCTGGATCTCCTCGTCGGTCGTGAGCTGCTCGGCCCGCGCCATCTCCTGGATCTGCGAACGGATCGTTTCGCGATTCTCGAAGATGAGCGAGATGAAGGTGCCGAGCGGGAGACGTCGACGCGACTTCAGATCGATGATGCGGCGACGGTACGCGTCTCGTTCGCGCTCGTAGGCGCGCACGTCGAGAATGTCATCGAGGGTGAGTTTCATGGATCACTCCTGGGGGATTCCGTAGGCGCGCGCCACCACTTGCAGGGGGTGCAGAGGCTCGCGGCCGGTTTGTTCGTTGATGGCGGTGTTGGCCAGGTGGCAGTCGCCGGTGACGACGTCTCCTCCGGCCTTGATGATCTCGTCGCCCAGTTTCTTGGCGATGGGAAGCGACAAGTCGGCGTTCTCGGCGCGCAGGCCCCACATCCCGTCGATGCCCGAGCACTGCTGCACCAGCTTGATCTTGGCGCCGGTGAGCTTCATGAGATCGCGGCTCTTCAGGCCGATGTTCTGGGCCCGCAGGTGGCACGGCGTGTGATACGTGATGGTTTCGGGAACGTCGCCGGTGAACTCGGTGTCGAGCGAGGTTCCTTCACCCTTGTGCAGGTTCACGAGGTACTCGGCCGCGTCGAACGTGTGCTCGGCCACCAACTTGGCATCGGGTCCGCCGATGTAGTCGACGTAGTCCTTCTTGAGGACGTAGCCGCACGTGGGCTGCGGCACGACGATGTCGTTGCCCTTGCGAACGCTCTCGGCCAGGGCCTTGACGTTCTCGGCGGCGACCTTCTTGAACTGATCGATGTCGCCGCTGTGCAGGAAGGGCGCGCCGCAGCACTTGGTGGTGTCGGCCAAGGTGCACTCGACACCGTTGCGCTCGTACACCTTCACGAGGTCCTGTCCGATTTCGGGAGCCTGGTACTCGACGAGGCAGGTGGGGTACACCGCGACGCGACCCTGGCGCTTGCCGAGACGCAGCTTGGGGCGACGCTTGAACCACGTGGTGAAGCGCTGGCGAGCGAACGGAGGCAGTAGGCGCTGGCTCGACACACCAGCGGTCTTCTCGATCACCTTGCGAACGAGCGACCCGTTCTTGGCACCCATCATCTTGTTCATGACCGGTGTCGCGGTGGCGACCTTGCCCAACAGATCGGTCCGACCCATCACGTCGGTGGTGAGCCGATCGCGCACGGTGATCTGCTTGTTGTGATGCCGCATGGCATCGGCGCGCAGCATGAGGCGCGGGAAGTCGAGCTCCCATTCGCTCTGACCCGGGATGTACGGGCAGTTGATGTAGCAGAGCTTGCACTGGAAGCACTCGTCGATGACCTGGTCCTGCTGGGCCGGCGTCATCTTGCCGGCGTCCTGGTCGTCATGGCGATCGATGAAATCGAAGAGAGTGGGGAACGCGGTGCAGTACTTGAAGCACAGCCGGCAGCCGTGGCACAGGTCGTAGACACGCGTCAGTTCATCACGGACGTCTTTTTCGTCGAGGTACTTGGGGTGGTTCGGGTCGTACGTGATGGTCATGGGGAGATACTCCTGCTTCGGGACCCCCGCCACCAAGTGGCGTCACCGATTGACCGGCGACTCCACCGAGTGGCGGGGTCCGATGCGATCAGGATCGATCAGAGCGCGTTGAGGCCCTGCTCGAAACGGCCGGCGTGGCTCTTCTCGGCGCGAGCCAGGGTCTCGAACCAATCGGCGATCTCGGCGAAGCCTTCGTCGCGAGCGGTCTTGGCGAAGCCGGGGTACATCTGGGTGTACTCGTAGGTTTCACCGGCGATCGACGCCTTGAAGTTGTCGGCGGTCTCACCGATCGGAAGATCGGTGGCGGGGTCACCGGCCTCGGAGAGGAACTCGAGGTGACCGTGAGCGTGGCCGGTTTCGCCTTCGGCGACCGAGCGGAACAGAGCGGCGGCGTCGGGGTAGCCCTCGACATCGGCCTTCTGGGCGAACCAGAGGTAGCGACGGTTGGCCTGGCTCTCGCCGGCGAACGCGTGCTTCAGGTTCTCATGTGTCTTGGTGCCCTTGAGGCTCATGACATGACTCCTTGTGCGTTTGTTGTTGATGGTGGGGTTGTTTTGGGTATTACTCGCTGACCGCGGAGCACCGCGGGCAGAGACCGTTGAACAGGATCGATGTGCCGGACACAGCGAACCCGTCGAGACCTTGAATGGACAGAGCGTCGGAACCCGACACGTACACGTCGCGAACTTCGCTGCACCGATCGCAGACCACGTGGTGGTGATCGTCGATGTTCGGATCGAATCGGACGGCACCGGTGCCGAGATCGAGCGACCGCAACTCGCCCATCGTGGCCAGATCGTTGAGGGTCTGGTACACGGTGCGCAGCGAGATCCCGGGCATCTGCTCACTGGCCGTCTGGAAGAGCGATTCGGCGGTCGGGTGGCATTCGTTGCCGTGCATCAGACGGAAGAGGAGCTGGCGCTGGGGCGTGACCTTCAGGCCGTGGGCCCGGAAGGCTTCGGTCAGTTCGGCCGGTGAACGCATGCCGACACCGTACGTGCGCCGATTGCCAATCTTCAATCCGTGCAGATTCGCAGACTGTGAAATCTGTCTCGTAAAAGCCCTGCTCAGAGCACCCGCTACGGTGGCCTCGTGGGACGTCCGTTCGAGCGCTCGGTCATGGTGACGGCCCTCGAACACGACGAGTTCGACGTCCTCGTGGTGGGCGGTGGTGTCACGGGTCTGGGCGTGGCGGTCGACGCGGCCCGCCGCGGACTGCGCACCGCGTTGGTGGAAAAGGGCGACTTCGCCAGCGGCACATCGTCGAAGAGTTCGAAACTCATCCACGGCGGACTGCGTTACCTGCAACAAGGCGATGTGCGTCTCGTGTACGAGGCGTTGTACGAGCGCCAGCGTCTCATTCGCAACGCACCGCACCTCGTCTCGGTCCTCCCCTTCATGATTCCGATCCTCACGAAGGACGGAGTCGTCTCGAAGAAGATCGCCCGCGCTCTCGGTTCGGCGCTGTGGATGTACGACGCCACCGGCGGAGTGCGCATCGGTCGACTGCATCGACGTCTGCGCAAGAAGAGCGCGGCCACCTACATGCCGACGATGCCGACCGAGCGACTCGCTTCGGCGTACGTCTACTACGACGCACAGGCCGACGACGCCCGCTTGTGCATCAGCCTGGCGCGAACCGCCGCCGATCACGGTGCGGTCGTCGTGAATCGCTGCACCTACTCGCACGGTTCGGTCACCGTCGACGAGAGAACCTTCCCCGTACGAGCACGGGTGATCGTCGACGCGACCGGCGTCTGGAACACCGAAGTTCCCACTCGCCCGGCCAAGGGGATCCACGTGACGGTTCCGTGGGACAAAGTGCGCAACACGATCGCCGTGGTCATCCCGGTTCCGAAGGACAAGCGCAGCCTCTTCGTGGTGCCGTGGGGACCGCGGCCGGACGGAACGTTCACGCACACGTACGTCGGTACCACCGACACCGATTACGACGGCCCACTCGACGACCCGCAGTGCACCCGGGCCGACATCGAATACGTGCTTCGCGCCCTCAACGCGTCCGTCACCACCGGCCTGTCCGAATCCGACATCACCGGAACATGGGCCGGGCTACGTCCCCTCGTCACCGGAGACGCCGATGGACGAACCGCCGATCTCTCGCGACGCCATCTGGTGAGGGAAGGCTCCAACGGTGTCATCACCGTGAACGGAGGCAAGTTGACCACCTATCGACACATGGCCGAGGAGACGGTCGACCTCGTGGTCGAGCGACTCGGACGCAGCGACAAATGCCGCACCAAGCGTCTCGCGATCCACGGGCGTCAACGCGATCGCGAACTGGCCGCTCTCATCGCCGAAGATTCCTCGTTGGGGCTCCCCCTCGTCGACGGCCTGCCGTACACGCGCGCCGAAGCGGTGTACGCCGTCACCCAGGAGATGGCCACCACTCTCGACGACGTTCTGTCGCGGCGCACACGCGCGCTCCTGTTCGATCGCGAGGGAGCGAGGCGGGCGGCCCGGCCGACCGCCGAACTCGTCGCGCCGCTGCTCGGTTGGGACGCGACGCGCGTCGACCTCGAAGTCGAATCGTTCGATCGAATCTGCCGCCGGGAGGTCGAGTCGTATGCGTGAACCCACTCCCCCGATCGAACTCGTCGCCCCGCACGCTCCGCGCCTCGCCACCGCCGCCGTGGCGGTCTCGGCCGAAGTCGCGAAGCGTCTCGCCGCCATCGCTCCGACACTCACGACGTCGTCCGATCCCGAAGCCATCGCCGATGCGAGCCGCGACTGGTGGCCCTTGGCCATGCGGTGGGCTCTCGACGGATTCGTTCCGCAGTCGGCTGCGGTTCTGTGTCGACCCACGACGACCGAACAAGTGAGTGCCCTTCTCGCGATCTGCCACGACGAGGGAATTCCAGTGACCGCGGCCGGAGGGCGCAGCGGAGTGTGCGGTGCGTCGATCCCGTTGCACGGAGGCGTGTTGCTCGATCTGTCGGCGATGCACGGCGTCGTGTCGGTCGACGAGGTGTCCTTGGTGGCCGAAGTTCTTCCCGGCACGTTCGGACCGGATCTCGAGGCGCATCTCGCACCGCTCGGCCTCACCCTCGGCCACTACCCGCAGAGTTTCGACATCTCCACCGTGGGCGGCTGGTTGGCCTGTCGCGGCGCCGGCCAGTACTCGACCCGCTACGGGAAGATCGAGGACATGGTGGTCGGACTCGAGGTGGTGCTCGCCGACGGTCGAGTCATTCGCACCGGCGGGGCGCCGCGAGCCGCGACCGGACCCGATCTCAATCAGGTGTTCGTGGGGAGCGAAGGAACTCTCGGCATCATCACGCGCGCGTGGTTGCGTCTGCACCCGGCCGCGGTGTGCGAGCGACGAGCCGTGTACGGATTCGACGACTTCGCGTCGGGTCTCGACGCCTGTCGGCGCATCATGCAACGCGGTGCCACCCCGGCGGTGCTTCGCCTGTACGACGGCGCCGAGAGCAAACGCGGTCAGGGCGGCGACGGCAACGTGTGCGTTCTACTCGTCCTCGACGAAGGTGACGTGGCCTCGGTTTCGGCGAGCATGTCGGTGGTCGACGAGGAGTGCCTGGCCACTTCCGGTTGTCTGCCGCGTGACGTCGAGGCGGTCGAGAAGTGGATGCATCACCGCAACGACACGAGTGCTCTGCAAGCGCTCACTCGCAAGGGCTTCGTCGTCGACACGATGGAGATCACCGGCGCGTGGTCACGCCTGCCGGCCATCTTCGACGCCGCTCGATCGGCTCTGCTGGCCGTCGATCACGCTCGTTCGGCGACTTGTCATCTGTCGCACAGCTACACCGATGGGGCGTGCCTGTACTTCACGTTCGCGGCCAGTCCGCCGGCGAGCGAATTCGACAGCACGTACGACGCACTGTGGGAAGCGGGCACCCGCGCGATCCTGACCGCTGGCGGCAATCTCAGCCACCACCACGGAGTCGGCCTCAATCGCGCGCGATTCGCGGCCGAGGCGTTGGGGCCGGCTCTCGACGTCATGGGTGCGATCAAGAGCGCCCTCGACCCACGCGGAATTCTCAACCCCGGGAAGATGGGCCTTCCCGATCGTTTCGCGACGGGAGGCATGTCATGAACGAGTCACGTTGGGACCGACGAGCACTGCGAGCCGGCGCCTCGGTGTCGCTCACGTTCGCCGTGCCGCTCTCCGTCGCCGCACGGCTCGTCGCCGGCGACGGCGATCCGCAAGGCGGTCGTGCGACCGCGGCCGTGTTGCTGTCGTTCGGAGCGGCCGTCGGATTCTTTCTCGGTGCCGGAGTCGCCGCACGCCACCAGACCAAGGGAACTCCGCTGTCGCACGGCATCGTCACGGCGTCGGTGGCCTACGTCATTCCGCAGGCCGTCCTCGTGATCGTGAAACTCGCTCGCGGTGGCGAGGTTCGCTGGAGTGGAGTGCTGTTCAATCTCACGGTCGCCGTGGTGATGGGAGTTCTCGGCGGACTCGCCGGATCGATGACCCGCCGGGCTGGAGCCTGACGTGTCGATTCTCGTGATCGACGTGGGCACGAGCGGACTGCGCGCAGCCGTCGTTCGCCCCGACACCACCATCGACGCGCTGCACTACCGCGCGTTCGCGCCCGACACGCCGTTCGCGGGTCTGGTCGAGTTCGATGCCGCACGCTTGGCCGAACTGGTTCTCGAAGTCGCTCGTGCCGCCCTCGATGAGGCCGGACCGGTGCGAGCGGTCGGAATCACGAATCAGCGAGCATCGACCGTTCTGTGGGAGCGATCGAGTGGTCGGCCCCTCGGCCCGGCGCTCGGCTGGCAGGACCTGCGAACCGTCGGCGATTGCATGGTGGCCAAAGCCGAACACGGGCTGGCTCTCGCGCCGAACCAGTCGGCCACCAAAGCCAAATGGTTGCTCGAGACGTACGCGGCGGGTCGCGATCCGTCGGACTTGTGCCTCGGAACCGTCGACACCTGGGTCGCCTGGACATTGTCGGGAGAGTCGCGTCTCCACGTCACCGATCATTCGAACGCCGCGGTCACCGGATTGGCCACGATGCATCAGGGTGCACCGCACTGGAACACGCGCGCCCTGGCCGCGATGGGTGTCGATCCGGTGATGTTGCCGACGATCGTGTCGACCTCGGGTGAGATCGGTCGCGCTCACGCGCTACCCGGCGCGCCGATGATCGCCGCTCTCGTCGGCGACCAGCAGGGTTCGCTGATGGGTCAGTCGTGCGTTCGACCCGGCATGGCCAAGTGCACGTTCGGCACCGGAGGCATGCTCGACTTGCTGACTGGTCGCGATGCACCGGCGACTCCCGCGCGCACCAGTCATGGAACCTTTCCGATCGTGGCCTGGAGCTTCGACGGCTCGCTGTCGTGGGGAGCCGAATCGATCATGTTGTCGGCGGGCAGTTGTATCGAGTGGTTGCGCGACGACATGGGCCTCATCGGCTCGGCCGAGGAGAGCCACGCCATCGCCAGTTCGGTTGCGTCGAGCGACGACGTGTGGTTCGTTCCGGCCCTTCTCGGAATGGCCACGCCGAACTGGGATTACGGTGCCCGGGGCGCATTGCTCGGCCTCACCCGCGGCTCGACGCGCGCCCACGTGGTTCGCTCCGTTCTCGAGGGGGTCGCGCATCGCGGAGCCGATCTCCTCGACGCCGCACTGGCCGATCACCCGACGCTCGACGTCGATGAGTTGCGCATCGACGGCGGGATGAGCCGCAACCCCACATTCGTGACGTCCCTGGCCACCGCGA
>JBEAXP010000115.1:0-2850 GCA_041159745.1 Actinomycetota bacterium
CACGATGGCGTTGTGCTTCATGAGTGCCATGTGGTCCACCGTGATGATGTGGTCGTTACCCGTGGCCGACACGAAAATGTCGACCTGACCCACCACATCCTCGATGGTGGTCACTTCATAACCCTCCATCGCCGCTTGCAGAGCGTTGATGGGGTCGACCTCGGAGACGATCACGCGAGCGCCTTGGCCTCGCAACGACTGAGCACATCCCTTACCCACGTCGCCGTAGCCACACACCATCGCCACCTTGCCGGCGATCATCACGTCGGTCGCCCGACAAATCGCGTCGACCAGCGAGTGGCGGCAACCGTACAAGTTGTCGAACTTGGACTTGGTGACCGTGTCGTTGACGTTGATCGCGGGGAACAACAATTCGCCCTTTTCGTGCATCTTGTACAAGCGCATGACTCCGGTGGTGGTCTCCTCGGTGACCCCCTTGACACCAGCAGCCATACGGGTCCACTTGGTCGGATCCTGCTTCAATCCGCGCTGCAAGAGTCCTAGAACGATGGCCAATTCGGCATTCGAGGCCGTGGTGGGATCGGGAACCTCACCCGACTTCTCGTATTCCACACCCTTGTGCAACAACAACGTGGCATCGCCACCATCGTCGAGGATCATGTTCGGACCGTCACCGTCGGGCCACGTCATCATCTGCTCGGTGCACCACCAGTACTCCTCGAGAGTCTCACCCTTCCACGCGAAAACGGGTACTCCCGCCGGATTCTCGACCGTGCCATTCGGACCGACGGCCACCGCAGCTGCCGCATGATCCTGGGTGGAGAAGATGTTGCACGAGGCCCAGCGCACCTCGGCGCCGAGTTCCACCAGAGTCTCGATGAGCACCGCGGTCTGGATCGTCATGTGCAGCGAACCCGAGATGCGCGCACCCTTCAGCGGCTTCGACGCGCCGAACTCCTTGCGCAGAGCGCGCAGACCGGGCATCTCGTGCTCGGCGAGATGGATCTCCTTGCGGCCGAACGGCGCCATCGAGACGTCGGCGACGCGGTAGTCCTTGCGGGCGGCGAGAGACATGGGTGAACCTCTTTCAGGGGAAGCAGTTGATGGAGTCGTTCGGGGACGCGAAAGATTCGCGTCACCTCGGGCCGGGGCCTGCTGGCACCGCTCACATCAGCCCGATGAGACGATGCGAGTGTAATCACCGGCCACGAGCCGGTGCTCGATTCTCAGGCCGCGGCCGAACCGGTGGCGCGGGCCTCACCACGCGCGATGCGGCCCGCCAGGCGCTCGTGCTCGGTGTCGGAGACCACTTCCGACTCGTCGACGAGCATGACCGCGATCCCCTCACGGATGGAATAGCGCCGCTTGAGACGAGGGTTGTAGATGCAGTTCTCGTCGTCGAACACGAACAACTGCCCGTGGTCGATCGGGCAGGCGAGAACGCTCACGAGATCCGGGTCGAGTGACATGGGGACTCCCTTCGGGTGATGCCGGTCGGGTCAGACGGCGGTGATCAGGGCCAGGACTTCGGCGACGTGTTCGTCGCATTCGTCCCGGGTGGGGGCTTCGAGATTCAGGCGAAGGAGCGGCTCGGTGTTGGACGGTCGCAGATTGAACCACCACGGCCCGCAATCGACGGTCAGGCCGTCGAGACGGTCCTGTTGCCGGCCCTGGTAGTGGGCGGCGACCGCTTCGATGACCGCCGAGGTGTCGGCCACCTGGGTGTTGATCTCACCGCTCGACGAATAACGCTCGAACGGCTTGCGGAGATCGGACAGCACGTCGTTCGACTCCGACAATGCTTCGAGGACGAGCATCGTGGCAATGAGTCCGCTGTCGGCTCGGTAGTTGTCGGCGAAGTAGTAATGCGCCGAATGTTCGCCGCCGAACACCGCACCGGTCTCGGCCATCATCTGCTTGATGAACGAGTGACCCACTTTCGTGCGCACCGGAGTGCCTCCGCTCTCGCGCACCACTTCGGGAACCGAGCGACTGCAGATGAGGTTGTGCAGGATGGTCGCCCCCGGATGCTTCGCGAGCATCCGTGACGCCAGGATCGCCGTGGTGGTCGAACCGGAGAGGCCCCTCCCCTGCTCGTCGACCACGAACACGCGGTCGGCGTCGCCGTCGAAAGCCAGGCCGATGTCGAAGCCACCGGCCACCACCCTCGCCTGCAGGTCGCGTTGATTGGCCGACTGCAAAGGGTCGGCGGGGTGATTGGGGAACGACCCGTCGAGTTCGGGGTACATCACTTCGAGTTCGAGGCGCGGGAGTCGTTCGAAAACGGCCGGCACGACGAGGCCACCCATGCCGTTGGCGGTGTCGGCGACCACGCGCATCGGGCGCAGCGACGATGGGTCGACGAACGACACCACGTGGTCGGCGAAGGCCGACAACAGGTCGCGCTCGGTGGTTCGCCCGACCCGACCCGACGGGGCCGGCCCCCGGCCGGCGAGGACCTCGCGAGCCGTTTCCTTGATTCGTTGCAGTCCGGTGTCGACACCGACCGGCCGCGCACCCGAGAGGCACAACTTGACGCCGTTGTACTGAGCCGGATTGTGGGAAGCGGTGAACATGGCGCCCGGTGCGTCGAGCTTGCCGGCCGCGAAGTACATCAAGTCGGTGGAGGCCAGACCGATGTCGATGACATCGACACCGTGCTCCATGAGGCCCCGTGCGAACGCGTCGGCGAGTTCGGGGCCGGACGGCCGCATGTCGCGCGCGACGATCGCCACCGACGAATCGATGAACTTCGCGAAACCGACTCCGAGGGCATGGGCGACATCGGCATCCAACTGATCGGGGACCGTGCCCCGAATGTCGTAGGCCTTGACGATGGCATCGAGTGCGTCAGAAGCCGACATAGCGCCTCTTCACGCTAGCGGTGGC
>JBEAXP010000038.1:0-5199 GCA_041159745.1 Actinomycetota bacterium
ACCACCGACGGCGGACTCGGTGCGGTGCGGGCGATCCATGCTCCGGCTCGGCTCCGCGGTATCGAATTCGTGGTCGCCTGCGACGTCGACACTCTCTTCGTCGACGCCGCCGAAGTGTTCGCACCACAGAAGGGTGCTTCGCCCATACAAGTTCGCATGCTCACGAGCCGCCTCGAACGACTCGTGCAGCTCTACAAGGAGTCCCACGGCGTCGACGTCTCGAACGTTCCCGGTGCCGGTGCCGCCGGCGGGCTGGCCGGTGGGCTCGTCGCACTCGGCGCGACGATCGTGCCCGGTTTCGACATGGTCGCCGAAGAAGTCGATCTGGCCGAACGCATTCGCGCGGCCGATCTCGTGATCACGGGCGAAGGACGTCTCGACGCCACCAGCTTCGAGGGCAAGGTGGTGGGCGGCGTGGCCCAACTGTGTCACGAGATCGGGCGACCGGTGGCGGCCATCGCCGGATCGGTGCACCCGAGTGCGACGGAAGAGCCCGACTACGGGCTGATCACTCGTGGAGTCGTCGACCTGGTGTCGCGATTCGGAGAGGGCAAAGCCTTCGCCGAGCCGAAATGGTGCATCGAGCAGGCCGCGCTCGAACTTCTTCGCGGCACTCGTTGATCAGAATCGTTGCTCGGGAACCGTGGGTACGACTTCGATCGGCAACGACACCAGTGCCGACTTCCCATTACCGAGAACCAAACGAATTCGAAGGTCGTGACGTCCGGGCAACTGATCACTCGGTACGTCGAACAGCGTGTCGACACTCCCGCTGCGGGTCGCCTCGGCCACGCCCAAACGGCGCGGCACCGAGTAGATCCAGGTCTCGATGGGTGATCCTCCGGCCAAACCTTGACCGGAGATCTCAACGTGCTCGCCGACGACAACCTGAAGATTGTCGTTGGTCAGCGGCACACCCTCACCGGTCGACAAGACCGAGCCCACGATGAGTTCCACTTCGAACTCGTCATGGCTGAGAACCACGCGGTGATCGGATCGAACACGGGCCTCGAAGACGGTCGGATACGAATCGACGTCGACGATCACATCGACGAGTGATCGACCGGAGTCCGTCACCAGTTCGGCATTGGGGTCGCCCAACTGATCGGGTTCGGACGAGCCGAAGCCTCCCGTGGCGGCAAGAACGATGAGCACCGACGAGCCGACCGCCAACCACCGAACGAGATCGAACGATCCGATTCGTCGCGAATACGCGACCCAACGTCCAACAATGACCGCCGCCAACAACGCGAACGACACGATCGTCCAGCCATTGGCCGTCTGCTGGGTGAGAACCATGAAAGCCAACAAGGCGATACCGCCGACATTCGCCCAGAGGGTCCGACGCGGAGTTCGGACGTCGCTGTCGGCACGCGCGACCGACGAATGATCGAGCAGTGTCCGCACGATCGACACGAGGGCGATCACCCACGCGAATTCGGTGACGAATTCGTTGGTGGTGGTCTCGACGAGCGTGTAGGCCGGAAGCGTTTCGACCATCGCGACGAACGTCGTGGTCGCGACCGTCGCGCGTACGACAGCCGGGATCAGAAGAATCCGCGAACTGGTGATGCGACTGACCGCCGAACCGAGAAGACCCGGAGCGATCCACATCGCTGCGATGAGAATCAATGCTCGCACCGAGTCGAGCGATCCGATACCGCCCCCGACGACCACCGACGTGACGAACGCGAATCCAGCCGCCACGCCCGTGAGCGGATCGAGAATTCCGAGCACGAGCAGTGCCAGCATCATCAACGCCGCTGGCGGAACCGGCAGGTCGTGGGTCATCGACGATGCCCACGCACCGAGGACGAACCCGGTGATCGGCAGGAGCCAACGCACCAGACGCAAACGACTCGTCCAGGACGCGTCATCGGCCACGACCGACACGAAATCGGGAATGCGACGACGATGACGAATCTCTCCCATGCGACCAACGGCCAGGAAGAGAACGAGCAGCAGAACGAGCCACAAAGCCACCAGCGACGAACCCTCGTCCGAGTTCACGATCACGCGTGTGACGGTCGGAGCGGCCAGCAGTTCGGCCACCGAATCGGTGAGTCGTCCCTCGCGATGCAGCGCGGCCGTCTCGGCGTCGAGAACCAGCAGGCCGACGGCGACTTCCGTGACCTCGCCGGTCGCCTCGATAAGTCGGAGCTTCAACGTATGACCACCCGGATCGATCCCAACTGGGATGAGGTACGACTCGTCGAGGACGCCGCTCGATCCGACGACGGCCTCGCCGAGCAGCATCGGCTCGGAGTACAGCCACACGCTCGTTGGGGTACCGGGGGCGAGACCTTCGGCCTCCACATCGACCGTTCGTCCGGCTTCGACGGCGAACGTGCCATCGGGCAGGACTTGATCCGATCCGTTGTCGGACGACGCGACGATCTGAATCTGAACTTCGCCCCAGGTGGCCACGACACCACCGTCGGGCAACGGAGCCCAATCGATCGGAGTGGGCACGCCATCGCGGGTCATGGTCGACTCGCCCGGCACCATCTGTTCGACCGACGCCGGCGGCTCGACACCGCTCTGCGTCACGGGTCCACTGTTCGAGCCACTGCTCGATGAGGAGCCGGAAGTCGATTGAGAGTTCGAGCCCGAGTTCGATGCCGAGGTGCCGCCCGACGACGAATTGGTGTTCGACCCCGATCCACTCGACGTCACCACCGACGAGGTGACACGTTCGGTCGTGACCGAGGTGCTGTTGGGAGCGTTCGTGGTGGTCTGACGCACCGTCGTCGTCTCCACCGTGGTGACCGACGACGAAGACGGCGACGATGAAGTGGGTGCACTCGTCGTCGACACGATGGTGGTCACGACCGTAGTCGAATCCGGAGTCGTGGTCACCACCGACGACTCGACGGCGACTGCACCACCCGGGCCACTCTGCATCGCTGGCGGCGCCGGTGTCGTCACCGACATTTCGTTCGAGTCGGAACTGGCCCCGACCGATGTGATCGCTCGCAAACGAACTCCGTACGTGGTCGACGGCGCGACGTCGCTGATCAGCAACGGCGACGTGATCGAGCCAGCCGGTAGCGCAACCCACGTCGTCCCGGCATCGATCGAGTACTCGTAACCCGTGATCACCTCGCCACCATGATCACCCGCGTCGAAGGTGACGGCGATCCAATCATCGGTGGCGGTGAGCGCACTGACCGTCGGGGCCGAGGGAAGGACCGCGCTGACCGTCACGTCGACCGTGACCGGCGCGGCCGCGAGGAAGTTCGTACTCTCGGCAATCGACGCGACGAGTCGACACAGTCCGCTGAACAAAAGCTGCACCTGGAATCCGCTCACCGAGCAGACACTCGACGTGGACGACGACAGTTGCACCGAGAGTCCCGAATCGGATGACGGTGTGACCAAGAACGGCGCCGCCTGATACGTCATCGGGCTCGTCGCGCTGAACGAAATCACCTGCGGTCTCTTGTTGACCGTGATCGAAACCACGTTCGACTGGACTTCGTCGAAGGTCCCGTCCGTGGCCTTGGTGGCCAGGATCGTGCACGTGCCAGGCTTGACACCCGTGACCGTTGCAGCCGAGGTCGACACGTCGGAGACCAACGAGCACGCGCCCGCTGGTTCTTCGGTCACGATCGCATACGTGACCGCACCAGTCCCGCTTCCTCCCGACACGGAGAGATCGGCGGAATCGAGCCGCAGGATCGAAGCCGACGAGGCCGGCGAGGTCGACGAAGTCGCAGCCGACAGGACGAGCGCACTCTGACTCACACCCGTGATCGTGAACGTTCCGGGCACGAAGGCGATGTCGTAATTGGGATTGTTCGCATTGGTGAGTCCGCCCCGGATGATCGGATAAGTGCCGATGAGTTCGCCGGGCGCGCGGGTCGGTGTTCCGACCAAGGCGGAACCGCTCACCACGTTCCCGGTCGTCACCGTGAAGCCGAGAGACCCCGGTTCGGGCTGTCCGGCAACCTTGCCGTCGTTAGCCGCAGTCACGGTGATGGGACGACGATCAATGGTGAGCGAGCCAGGAGTGAAGATGATCTGGTAGTTCGTGTTGTTGAGCGTGCCTTGGGTGATCGCGTACGTCCCCGGCGTGTCACCGGGTGCGCGGGTGAGTGCGCCCGTGAGGTTCTCACCGCTGGCTAGCACACCGCTGGTGATCGTGTAGGTGAATGTGGGGTCGGCATCACCGAAGAACTTGCTCGGCGAATCGGCCGTAACCGACAGCGTTCGCGGCACCACCGTCACCGTCGCCGACGACGTTGCCGACAAGAAGTTGGTGCTCGCAGCCTTCGCAACTTGCACGACACACGACGACCCGACGACTCCGCTTGACGACAACAGACTCCCCGTGATCGAGCAGTTCGACGTACTCGGATCCGTGACCACCCACGAGACCGCGCCGTCACCCGAGCCTCCGGACTGCTGCAGCGACAGATCCACCCGATAGGTCTGCTGCACCGACTGGATGACGAGCGGAGCCTGCGGCGCCTGATCGATCGTGAGCGTGCCGTTCACGAAGGTGATGTTGTAGTTGGGATTGTTTGCGTTGGTGACCGAGCCCTGTCGAATCGTGTACGACCCGGCGTTCACACCGGCGTCGCGCGACGGCGAGCCCGACAACGAGTCACTGCCCACCAGGGCACCAGTAGCGGTCGACACCGTGAGGGTTGGCTCGGGATCGCCATACGTGATCCTCTTGTCGTCGGCGGTCACCGTGATGGACTTGGCCTCGATCGTCAGGAGACTGCCGAAGAACGTGATCCCATAATTGGGGTTGTCGAGTGTGCCGATCGCGATGACTCGAGTGCCGACGTTGTTGCCGGCCACCCGCGCCAATGCTCCCGACAGTGCGTCACCGGGCTTCAAGCCGTCGCCGCCAATCGTGTAGGTGAAGATTGGGTCGGCATCGCCGTAGGTGATCGTCTTCGGATGGGCCGTCACGGTGATGGGCCGCGGGTAGATGTTGAAGTTCGACGACGTGAACGTGATGTCGTAGTTCGGGTTGTTCGCGTTCGTCAGGGTGCCGGCCTGTATCGCGTAATCGCCCACGTTCTCGCCGGTGGCGCGGGTCAGAACACCGACGAGCTGATCGGAACCGACCAGATTGCCGCCGGTCACGGTGTAGGCGAAGGTCGGATCGGCAGTCGAATACTTCTTGTTCGCGGCGGTCGCCGTGACCGTGATCGGTCGGCGGTTGATCGTGAAGTTGTTGCC
>JBEAXP010000045.1:0-5349 GCA_041159745.1 Actinomycetota bacterium
CCCACCGACGGAGGACGCGCCTCCTGTCGGACGATCTCCACTTCGGTGGCGGCGTCGAGCGGATAGTGAGTGCGAATCTGGCTGCCGAAACGATCCTTCAGCGGCGTGATGATGCGGCCGCGATTCGTGTAGTCCTCGGGGTTGGCCGACGCGACGAGCAGGACATCGAGCGGTAGCCGGATCTTGTATCCGCGAATCTGAACGTCGCGCTCCTCGAGCACGTTGAGAAGGCCCACCTGGATGCGCTCCGACAGGTCGGGCAGCTCGTTGATGGCGAAGATTCCGCGGTTGGTGCGCGGCACGAGGCCGTAATGCAACGTGAGTTCGTCGCTGAGGTACCGACCCTCGGCGACCTTGATGGGATCGACCTCGCCGATGAGGTCGGCGATCGATGTATCGGGCGTGGCCAACTTCTCACCGAATCGATCGTCGCGGTGCACCCACTCGATCGGCGCATCGTTGCCGTGTTGAGCAACGAGATCGCGCGCGTGACGCGAGACCGGGTTGTACGGATCGTCGTTGATCTCGCTGCCGGCGACGACCGGCATCCATTCGTCGAGGAGATTGGTGAGGCTGCGAATCATTCGGGTCTTGGCCTGACCGCGCTCGCCGAGGAAGATCACGTCGTGTCCGGCGAGAATCGCGTTCTCGAGTTGCGGCATGACCGTCTCTTCGTAGCCGAGCACACCCGCGAACAGCGGCTGTCCGGCGGAGATGCGCTTGACGGCGTTGAGACGAATCTCCTCCTTGACGGGGCGCGACACCCATCCGGATGCCCGCAGTTCGCCGATCGTCGTGGGTAGTCCGGAAGGTTGAGCCATGCCTCGACAGTAACGCCCCACCGCGTCGCCCTCGGAGCCGGGACGGATCTCCGTTCGGCCGGTGTTCGGTACTCGCCGAGGTCAACTACTTTGGTCCCATGACCACGGCCGACACACCCACTTCGGCCGTTTCACGATCGCACGCGTGGTCGCTGCACGACCTCGACGGCGAGTGGCGCGTGATCGCCGCATCCGACGACGTCCTGCGAACGGGAGTCGGTCTCGAAACCGACGACGAGGACTGGCCGACCATCACGGTGCCGTCGCACTGGCAGTCCAATCCGAACTTCGCCACGTCCGACGGACCACTCCTCTACCGACGCACGTTCACCTCCGAGAAGCCAGTCGCCGGCGAACGTCGCTTCGTCGTTCTGGACGGAGCCTTCTACCAAGCCGACATCTGGCTCGACGGCGCCTACCTCGGCGATCCCGAGGGCTACTTCGTTCCGCACGCCTACGACGTGACCGCGCTGTCGCAACTCGACACCGAGCACGCTCTCGCGATCGCGGTCACATGTTCGCCCCAACGAGACAAGCGTTCGAAGCGAAACATCACCGGTGTCTTCCAGCACTGGGACTGCATCTCACCATCGTTCAATCCGGGCGGCCTCTGGCGCGGCGTGCGCATCGAACGCACCGGTCCGGTCCGCATCGACGCCTGGAACGTCCTGTGTCGTGACGCCAACGAATCGCGCGCCCACCTCCGCCTGCACGCCCGCCTCGACAGCGACGTCGAGCGCCCGGTCAAGATCGTCACTCTCGTCGATGGCGAAACGGTCGACGAACAGGAGCGAACGCTCGCATCGGGCTCCAACGAAATCGACTGGACGTTCGATCTCGATGATCCGCGGCTGTGGTGGCCGTGGTCGATGGGGCCGCAACCCCTGGTCGACGTCACCATGCGCGTGATCGTCGACCAGATCGTGAGTCACGATCGCACTCTCCGCACCGGTCTGCGCGAGATCGCCATGCAGGACTGGGTGTTCTCGGTCAACGGCGAGCGGCTCTTCGTGAAGGGCGCGAACCTCGCCCCCACCCGCGCCACTCTCGGCGAAGCCAGCGCCGACGATCTGCGTCGCGACATCGAACTGGCCCGCGAAGCCGGCCTCGACCTCGTTCGTGTTCACGGCCATGTGTCGCGACCCGAGTTGTACGACGCAGCCGACGAACTCGGAATGCTGGTGTGGCAGGACTTCCCGTTGCAGTGGGGTTACGCGCGCCAGATCCGCCGGCAGGCCGTTCGCCAGGCCGAGGAGACAGTCAACGTCCTCGGCCATCATCCGTCGATCGCCTTGTGGTGCGCCCACAACGAGCCGTTCACGCTCAGCGTCGGCGACGGCGACACGTTCGACCTGAAGAAGTTGGCGCTGCCCTTCTTCGCCGGCCAGCAGCTGCCCAGCTGGAACAAGAGCATCCTCGACCGTTGGGTGAAGCGCGCATTCGAGCGGTGCGACGAAACCCGGCCCGTCATCGCACACAGCGGCGTGCTGCCACATCTGCCTCAGCTCGACGGCACCGACAGCCACCTCTACTTCGGTTGGTATCACGGCAACGAACGCGATCTTCCCGAGTTCGCCGCGCGCTTGCCGCGGCTCGTCCGTTTCGTGAGCGAGTTCGGTGCCCAGGCCGTTCCGGATGCGGCCGACTTCATCGACGCGTCCGACTGGCCCAATCTCGACTGGGATCACCTGAGGCGCGAGCACGGTTTGCAGAAGGAACTGTTCGATCTGCACGTCCCGCCGCGCGCTTTCGCGACGTTCGACGAGTGGCGACTGGCCACGCAGGTGTATCAAGCCGAGGTTCTCAAGCATCACATCGAGACTCTGCGTCGGCTCAAGTACTCGCCCACCGGGGGCTTCTGCTTCTTCGCGTTCAACGACTCGATGCCGATGGTGTCGTGGAGCGTGCTCGATCATCACCGCAATCCGAAACTCGGTTTCAACGCCGTGGCGGACGCGTGCCGGCCGGTGATCGTCGTGGCCGATCGACTGCCGATGTCGATGGAGCCCGGTCAGCGCGTCGCCATCGACATCCACGCGGTGAGCGATCTCCACCGATCCCTCGAGGACGCGCAGGTGATGGCCGTCGTCTCGACTGACAGCGAGTCGCGTCAGTGGATCTGGGAGGGCGACATCGGCGCCGACGAGTGCTGTCGCATCGGCTCGGTCGACGTGGTCGCACCGTATTCGGAGGGGCCGATCACCCTCGATCTCACTCTCCAGTGCGGAGATGTCGTCGCGACCAACCGGTACACGAGCGACATCCGCTCACGCTGAGATTCATGGGGAGCCAGACCGGCGAATTTGCCGGGTTTTCGCACCCAATCAGTTGCGGCTGAGTTCCTTGCGGTTCTTGAACTTGGCGGCGCGGTAGTCCTTGTTCATGAGCGCGATCACGTCGATCGAGATCTCCTTCGGACACGCCGCCTCGCACTCGCCGTGATTGGTGCACGAACCGAAGTACTCGTCCATCGTCTCGACCATCGCCTCGACCCGCTTGTACCGCTCGGCCTGACCCTGCGGCAGCAAGTTGAGGTGCGAGATCTTGGCCGCCGTGAACAGGTTGGCCGCGCCGTTCGGGCAGGCCGCCACGCACGCACCGCAACCGATGCACTGCGCCGCGTCCATGGCCGCATCGGCCACCGGCTTCGGGATCGGGATGAGGTTCGCGTCGGGCGCACCACCGGTGGGAGCGGTGATGAAACCGCCCGACTCGATGATGCGGTCGAACGCCGAACGATCGACCATGAGGTCCTTCACGATCGGGAACGCCTGCGCGCGCCACGGCTCGATCACGATCTCGTCGCCGCTCTTGAACTTGCGCATGTGCAGCTGGCAGGTGGCGGTGGCCCGCTCGGGACCGTGCGCCTGACCGTTGATCATGAGCGAGCACGTGCCGCAGATTCCCTCGCGGCAGTCGTGGTCGAACGTGACCGGCTCCTTGTTCTCTCCGATGAGCTTCTCGTTGAGCACGTCGAGCATCTCGAGGAACGACGCCTCGTCGCTGATCGAGTCGATCTTGTACGACTCGAAGTGACCCGAGTTGTCGGGGCCGGACTGACGCCAGACCTTGAGGGTGAGGTTCGAAAGGTGGTGGCTCACTTGTAGCTCCGGGTCGCGAGGTGGACGGTGTTGAACTCGAGGGCTTCGGTGTGGCGCGTGGACTTGGTGGGGTCACCCGTCCACTCCCACGCCGCGACGTGCGCGAAGTTCTCGTCGTCTCGCAACGCTTCGCCGTCGTCGGTCTGGTATTCGGCGCGGAAGTGACCGCCGCAGCTCTCGTTGCGCTCGAGCGCGTCGCGGCACATCAGCATGCCGAGTTGGAAGAAGTCGTCGACGCGGCCGGCCTTTTCGAGAGTCTGGTTGAGGCTCTCTCCGTTGCCGGTGACGCGCAGGTCCTTCTGGAACTCCTCGTACAGCGCCGGCAATTCGGACAACGCCTTCTCGAGGCCCTGCTGCGTGCGCTCCATGCCGCAGTAGTCCCAGATGATCTTGCCGAGTTCGCGATGGAACCAGTCGGGCGACCGCGTGCCCTTGATTCCGAGGTAGCCCTCGAAACGCTGACGCGCGGCGTTCTCGGCTTCCTTGAACGCGGGGTGATCGGCGCCGGGGATCGGCTTGTTGAGCATCGGCGCCAGGTAGTTGCCGATGGTGTACGGCAACACGAAGTAGCCGTCGGCCAGACCCTGCATGAGCGCCGAAGCGCCGAGACGGTTCGCGCCGTGATCGGAGAAGTTGGCCTCACCCGCGGCGTACAAACCGGGGACCGTGGTCATGAGTTCGTAGTCGACCCACAAACCGCCCATCGTGTAGTGCGACGCCGGGTAGATGCGCATCGGCACGTCGTACGGGTTCTCGCCGGCGATGCGCTCGTACATCTCGAACAAGTTGCCGTAGCGCTCCTCGACGACCGGCTTGCCCAAACGCTTGATGGCGTCGGAGAAGTCGAGATACACGCCGTTCTTGAGCGGACCGACGCCGCGGCCCGAGTCGACCGACCGCTTGGCCGCGCGCGACGAGATGTCGCGCGGTGCAAGGTTGCCGTAGCTCGGGTACAGGCGCTCGAGGATGTAGTCGCGCTCGCTCTCGGGGATCTGATCGGGCGAACGGCGATCGTCGGGATTCTGCGGAACCCACACGCGACCGTCATTGCGCAGCGACTCGGACATGAGCGTGAGCTTCGACTGCGTTTCGTCGCTCTGCGGAATGCACGTGGGGTGGATCTGCGTGTAGCACGGGTTGGCGAAGTAGGCGCCCTTGCGGTGCGCGCGCCAGGCGGCCGTCACGTTGCAGGCCATCGCGTTGGTGGAGAGGAAGAACACGTTGCCGTAACCGCCGGTCGCGAGGACCACCGCGTGAGCGGCGTGGGAAGCGACCTGGCCGGTCATGAGGTCGCGCGTGACGATGCCCGCGCAACGGCCGTCGATCGTGACGACGTCGACCAACTCGGTGCGGTTGAACAGACGAACGTTGCCCAAACCGATCTGGCGGGCGAGCTGCTGGTAGGCGCCGAGCAGCAACTGCTGGCC
>JBEAXP010000175.1:0-10876 GCA_041159745.1 Actinomycetota bacterium
TTGTAGCAGTCGTCGAGAAGGGTCGCACCCGAGTGCAGTCTCAACGCGTTCGACCGATGAGCACTCACCCGCGCCTCGGCCAGTCCGTCGGCCATCGCTTCGATCGGAACTCCGAGGGCGACTCCGACGGCGACGGCGGCGGCCGCGTTGGATGCCGAGTGGCGCCCGGGAATACCCAATCGAATCGCGGTCGACCCATTCGGAGTGTGCACGGTGAACCGCGCGCGGCCCTGCTGGTCGAGCGAGAGGTCGGCGATGCGAATGTCGGCCGCCGACGACTCGCCGTACGACATCACACGGGCTGTCGTGCGCGATCGCATGGCGATCACTCGGTCGTCATCCGCGTTCAACACCGCGACGCCGAACGACGGCAAGGCCTCGACCAATTCGCCCTTGGCCCGCGCGACCCCGTCGAGGCCGCCGACCAGGCTCGTGTGCGCCTCGCCGACGCGGGTGACGACGCCGATGGCCGGTCGACCGATTCGGCAGAGCAGATCGATCTGGCCGAATCCGCGCATCCCCATCTCGAGAACCAGCACTTCGGTGTCGATCGGCGCGTTGAGAATCGTGACCGGCAGACCCTGCTCGTTGTTGTACGAGCGCTCGGATGCGACCGTGCGCTTGGCGCCCGATATGGCCGCGGCGATCAGATCCTTCGTGGTGGTCTTGCCCACCGATCCGGTGACGCCCACCGCCATGGTGCCGGCCGGGAGACGAGTCCTGCCCCAGCGAGCGGCATCCATGAGCGCCTGTCCGGTGTCGGCCACTTCGATGCACGCGACGCGATCGACGAGATCGGCCCGCGCGGGACGCGACGACAAGTACGCGACCGCTCCGCGCGCGACGGCGTCATCGACGAAATCGTGGCCATCGCGCTCGGCCACCAGCGGTACGAACATCTGGCCCGCGGTGAGCGAACGCGAATCGAACGACGCGCCGTCGATCTCCACGTCGGGACCCACCAAACGACAGGGCCCGTGCTCGGCAAGAGCACGGGCCAGGTCCTGAGCACGCCAACGCATGCCCCGAAGGTACTTCTGTCGGTCAGTGGTTGGAGGGCATCTCCTCGCCCAATGCGAACTTCGTGTACTCCTCGCCGGTGTCCTCCATGTTCTCGAACTGGATGACACCCATCTCCTCGTAGCGCTTGCGCAGCCACGAGTCGTTGCGGTCGAGCAAGCCGAGCTTCTTGCAGTTGGGGACGATCTTGCTGAAGAGCATCTGCTGGAACACTTCGCGCGTGGGGTCGCTCAGGACCAACGGAACCACGTCACGGGTGCTGATACCCATGCGTTCCCACACTTCCTGCGACATGAAGCGGTCGCGCATGCGGACCGAGGCCTCGTAGGCGAACTCCTGGCGATCCTTGATCTCGGCATCGCTCATCTCGGAGTAGGCCTCCTGCAACGAGAGCACGCCGAACGCGACGTGACGGGCCTCGTCGCTCATGACGTAGCGGAGCAGCTGCTTCAACAGCGGCTCGCTCGTGAACTGGTAGAGGTTGCCGAACGCGGCCAGGGCCAGACCCTCGACCATCACCTGCATGCCGAGGTAGGTCATGTCCCACCGGCTGTCGTTGATGATGTCGTCGAGAAGCATCCGCAGGTGCGCGTTGATCTGGAAGCCGCCGCCCAACTTCTCGTCGAGGTAACGAGCGAACACTTCGACGTGACGGGCTTCGTCGACGACCTGCGTGGACGCGTACAACTTGGCGTCGTACCACGGCACGGTCTCGGTGATCTTGGCGGTGCAAAGAAGCGCGCCCTGCTCACCATGCATGAACTGCGAGAGGCTCCACTTGCGCTGCAGGATGGCGAACTCGGTCCATTCCTTGTCGCCCCACTTCTCGACCGGAGTGCCGTCGTAGTGGGTGGCGGTCAGGCCCGACACGGCGGCGGCGAGGTCGGCCGACACCTGAGCCTCGACGTCGACATCGGTGTCCCAGGGCAGATCGGTGGTGGCGTTCCACTGTCCGACCTTGGCCTTTTCGTAGAGGCGGCGCAACGCCGGTCGGGACAGCGAGTAGTCCCACGAGAAGATGGCGTCGGCGTTGTCCTTCACCACGTGCTGCACCTCGTTCGGGTCGCAGGTGGGGATGGCCAGGATCGCCTCGATGTCGTTGAGATCGGCGCGGCCGATGATCTCCTGGCTTTCCTTCTCGGTGATGCTCATGGTGTTGGTCTCCTGTTGTCGAGATTGGTGACTGGCTGACTATCTGACTGACGGACTAGCTGACGGGAAGATCGATGAAGGCGACGAGCGGCGCGAAGAAGTCGCGGGCCGAAGCCGGATCGCCCAGGTCGACGAGCGAACTGGGCGCGAGGAAGTGCGAGATGACGAGCCGCGCGATGAGGTCGACGAAGCGAACTCCGACGTCGTGCGGCACGTACGCGGTGACGATGGGCAGCAGATATGCCGACGCGACGTTGATGATTCGGGGCAATCCGTCGACGGTGAGGTCGCGGATGGTGCTGGCCTCCTCGGTCGCGAGCATCGTGACGAGAGGCTCGTCGTTGCGCAATTCGGTGGTCGCGTACACGGCGATCTGCACGGTGAGATCGAGCAGAGAATCGGAATCGAGCAGCGCCGAACGCATCCCGTCGAAGAATTCGCGGGTCTGACGCACACGCAGGGCCTCGAACATGACGTCCTTGCCACCGGGGAACATGCGGTAGATCGACGCGCGCGACACGTGTGATTCGTTTGCGACGTCGTCGATGGTGACCTTGCCGAGCCCCCATCGCACGATGCACTCATGAAGAGCGTCGAGCACGCGATCTTCGGCGGTGCGCGTCGGCGTCATGCCAGGTGTCACAAGTGAGACACTAAGACGTCATCCGTCTCACCGTCAACCCCCTCTGGCCACAATTCACGACCAAAACAGTCGGGAATTATCCGCCGGCCTCGGTAATCTTTCGCATTGTCCTCCGGGACCATCACCTCATCGAAAGGACCCCATGATCCCCTCCAACATCCGGCGCGTGTCCCTTGCTGCCGCCCTCATCGGCACCTTCGCCCTCGCCTCGTGCGGCGGCGACGACGAAGGCTCGAGCGGCGGCGACTGCCCCACCATCACCGACGGCAAACTCACCATCGCCACCGGCAACCCGGCGTATTCGCCGTGGGTCGAGAACGACGCACCGGAGAGCGGCGAGGGCTTCGAGGCCGCCGTGGCCTACGCCGTCGCCAGCGAACTCGGCTTCGAGGGCGAGAACGTCGTGTGGGTGCGCACCAATTTCGACGAGGCCATCCAGCCCGGCGCGAAGAACTTCGACTTCAACCTCCAGCAGTACTCCATCACTCCGGAGCGTTCGGAGATCGTGTCGTTCAGCGATCCGTACTACACCACCAACCAGGCGATCGTCGCTCTCGATGGTTCGCCGGCCGCTGGTGCCACGTCGGTGGCCGATCTCGTCGACGTCAAGTTCGGTGCTCAGGCCGGAACAACCAGCCTCGAGTTCATCAACAACGTGATCAAGCCCTCGAACGAGGCGTTCGTGTACGACGACAACGCCGGTGCGAAGGCCGCTCTCGAAGCCGGCCAGATCGACGCGATCGTCGTCGACCTTCCCACCGCTCTCTACATCTCGGCCGTCGAGATCGAGGGTTCGTCGGTGATCGGTCAGTTCCCGGCTGACGCCGGAGGCTCCACCGACAACTTCGGTCTGCTCTTCGAGAAGGACAACAAGCTCGTCGGTTGCGTCAACAAGGCCCTGGCCGCTCTGAAGGAGTCAGGTTCTTTGGCCGAGATCACCAACAAGTGGTTGAGCGAGAACGTCGGCGCTCCGGTCATTTCGGTCGGCTGATCACGAGACATCTCGTACTGACATCACGTACTGACGTCTCGAACCGACGTCCCGGCGTAATCTCTACGCCATGACCGACACAGTGCCCGGGCCGAGCGATCGCCCGGGCACTGTCACGTCGGGACGCAAGAAGCTCACCCGCCGTCAGGAGTTCGAACGGCGGCAACGGCGCCGCTCGGCCACCATCGCCGCCGCTTCCACGGCGCTCGTGGTGGGCGCACTCGTCATCTTCGTTCCGCTCACACCGGGCTGGGACAGGGTCCGCAAGTCGTTCTTCGACGGCGAACTCTTCAACGACTCGTTCCCCCGGCTTCTCGAAGCGTTCGTGAAGAACCTGCAGATCTTCGCCTGGAGCACACCGTTCATCCTCGCGGTCGGCCTGCTCCTTGCGATCTTCCGCAACGTGCGCACCCCGGCACTCTTCCCCCTGCGGCTCTTCGCCGCCGCGTACACCGACATCTTCCGAGGCGTCCCGGTCATCCTCACGATTCTTCTGATCGGATTCGGAGTGCCCGGACTCGGACTCGATCGCCCGTACAACAGCCCGTATCTGTGGGGGTCGGTCGCCCTGGTGCTCGCCTACTCGGCGTACGTGGCCGAAGTCTTCCGCGCCGGAATCGAAAGCGTGCACGAGAGTCAGCGCGCCGGCGCGCGATCGCTCGGTCTGTCGTCCAGCCAGACCATGCGCCACGTGATCGTTCCCCAGGCCGTGCGGCGCGTGATTCCGCCGCTCATGAACGACATGGTGTCGCTCCAGAAAGACGTGGCTCTGGTAAGTCTCATCGGGCCGATCGAGATCCTTCGCCAGGCCGGAATCGACAAGTCGAAGTTCGCCAACTTCACTCCATACGTCGCGGCGGCCGTCATCTTCCTCGCCCTCACGATTCCCGAGACGCGATTCGTCGATTGGCTCACCGCGCGCGAACGGCGTCGAACCTCCGGAACGGCCGTGCGATGATCCCGAAGCTGCAGCTCATCGACGTGCGCAAGTCGTTCGGGTCGCGTGTCGTGCTGGATGGCGTGTCGATCGATGTGGCCGATCGCGAGGTGGTCGCCTTCGTCGGCGCCTCGGGAAGTGGCAAGAGCACGCTTCTGCGCTGCGTCAATCTGCTCGAACCGATCGACGATGGCCAGGTGGTGGTCGACGACGTCGACATCAGCGTCCCCGGCCTACCGGTCGATCCGATTCGTCGTCGCATCGGCATGGTGTTCCAGAGCTTCAATCTGTTTCCCCACATGAACGTGCTGAAGAATCTCTCGCTCGCTCCGCGGAAGGTTCTCGGTGTGTCGAGGGGCGAGGCCGAGAACACCGCCCGCGAACTGCTCGAACGTCTCGGGCTGGGCGACCGCGCCGATGCCTATCCCGATCAGTTGTCGGGAGGCCAGCAGCAACGAGTGGCCATCGCCCGCTGTCTCGCCATGTCACCGGAAATCTTGCTGCTCGATGAGATCACCTCGGCACTCGATCCCGAGTTGGTGGGCGAAGTGCTCGACGTCGTGCGCGAGCTGAAGGCCGGCGGCATGACCATGCTCATCGTCACCCACGAGATGGCGTTCGCTCGCGAGATCGCCGATCGCGTGTGCTTCTTGCACCAGGGCCAGATCGCCGAAGTGGCTCCGCCCGACAAGTTCTTCTCGGCGCCCGAGAACGAGCGCACACGCCAGTTCTTGCAGCGCGTGATCGAGTCGGGCCGGTTCTAGACCACGACGTCCACGACGTCGCCTACGCCGTCGGCAAGTGGTAGTCGGCGAAGCGGTCGCGCAGGGTCTTCTTCGAGAACTTGCCCACACTGGTCTTGGGCACTTCGTCGATGAACACCACGTCGTCCGGCAACTGCCACTTGGCCAGAGTGGGCGCGAGATACTCGATCACTTCGGCCGGCGTCATGGTCGCGTCCTTCTCGAGAACCACACAGGCCAGTGGTCGCTCCGACCACTTCGGATGAGGCACTCCGATCACCGCGGCCTCGCGGATCTTCGGATGGGCCATGAGTTCGTTCTCGATCTCCACCGAGCTGATCCACTCGCCACCCGACTTGATGAGGTCCTTGGTGCGATCGAGCAGGCGGATGCGTCCGCGCTCGTCGACCGACGCAACGTCGCCGGTGCGCAGCCAACCGTCGGCGGTGAAACTCTCGCCGGCGCGCTCGTCGTTGTAGTAGGTCGCAGCGATCCAGTTGCCGCGACACTGCAACTCGCCGCTCGATTCGCCGTCCCACGGCACACTGCTCGTGGTGCCGGGTTCGACCACTCGGCATTCGACGCCGAACATCGCGCGACCAACCTGGGTACGCAGATCGGCCTGCGCGTCGAGATCGAGCAACAACTGATCGGAGTCGAGGTGGCACACGGCCGCCAGCGGACTGGTTTCGGTCATGCCCCAGGCCTGCAGAATCGGAAGACCGGTCTGCTCGCGGTACGCCTCGGACAACGCGCGCGGGACGGCCGATCCACCACACGGAATCGCGCGCAGGCTCGACGTGTCACGACCCTTGAGTTCGGGCAGCACACCCATCCAGATGGTGGGCACACCCGCGGCCACGGTCACCTTTTCGTTCACGATGAGGTCGGCCACCGCCTTGCCCGACAGATCGGGGCCGGGCATCACGAGGTTGGAGCCGGCCGCCACCGCCGCGTGAGCGAGTCCCCACGCGTTGGCGTGGAACATGGGAACCACGGGAAGGATCGTGTCGCGTTCGGAAACACCGAGGCCGTCCACCAACATCGTGGCCATCGTGTGCAGGAACGTGCTGCGATGCGAGTACACCACTCCCTTCGGGTTGCCGGTGGTGCCGCTCGTGTAGCACATGGACGCCGCGGTGTTCTCGGGGACCTCGAAGAACGATGAAGGCTTGGCGGCGGCGATCAACTTCTCGTAATCGTGAACCTGGAAGTTCCCGAGATCGGCCGGGACGTCACCCTTCCCGTCGTCCATGATCACGAGATGCTTCACGGTGGTGAAGGTGGGCAGCAGAGGCGCCAGCAACCCGATGAGCGATCGATCGACGAAGATCACTTCGTCCTCGGCGTGATTGGCGATGTACGTGAGCTGCTCGGGGAACAGCCGGATGTTCAACGTGTGCAGCACCCGGCCCGAGCACGGAGCCGCGAAATACAGTTCGAGGTGCCGCGCGGTGTTCCACGCGAACGTGGCGACTCGACCCGACGCCGAGATGCCCAGTGAATCGAGCACGGTTCCGACCCGCCGCGTGCGATCGGCCCACTCGGCGTAGGTGGTGCGATCGAGTCCGGTCGCCGTCGCGGTCACGATCGTCTTGCGACCGTAGTAGCGCTCGGCTCGCTCGAAGATGTGCAGAATCCCGAGCGGAACGTCTTGCATCAGTCCCGGAATGTTCGCGGCCATGAAATCCCCCTTGTCGTCGCCGAACAGCGTGCCCGACGAACATTAGTGGTCGTGCTCGTGTCGCGACCAGTGCGCGAAGCGCCCGTCACGAAACGAGAGCCACGACGTGACGCGGCACGGAACTTCTCGTAGATTCGGTGCTCATGTCCGGCTCGACCCCCGATGCCGAGGCGGCCGAGCCGATCCACGCATCGCCGATCGCCCGCCGAGCGATTCTGATCAGTGCGGGCGTTCTGTTCGCACTCGGCACCTTCGGATCGAACATCGGTCCGGCCTGGGTCGACGAACGACCCGCGGTGGTGCTGGCGATGTCGGCCCGCAATCGAAACTTGTTCGGATCGGTGCCGTTCATCGACCCGCTTCCCTACGCGGTGCTCGGGTTCGTCCGACTCTTCATCGCCGGGACGGTCCTCTTCTTCCTCGGCCGGTGGTACGGCGAGCGTGCCCTGCGCTGGACCGAGAAGCAGGTGGGAGAACTTCCGGCCATCTACCGCTGGTTCCAGACCGGCGTCGATCGCGCCGGCTGGCTGATCATCATCCTGATGCCGGCCAGCAACCTGGTGTGCATGATGGCCGGCCATCGTCGCTTCGCGCCGTGGCGCTTCGTCTCGCTCCTGTCGATCGGCATCGCGCTCAAGTTGGTGGTGTTGTGGGCCGGCGGCCAGGCCTTCGAAGAACAGATCCGGTCGTTCCTCGACTGGATCGAGGACTACCAGTGGTGGATCGTGGCCGGCCTCTTCGCCCTCACGTTCGCGCAGAGCGCTCAGCAGGCCCGCCGGTCGGCCCCCGAAGTCCTGCACGAGATCGAACGTCCCACCGACGAGCCGTGATCTCGAAGAGACTTTCCTCGACATGACGGGATCTCGAGGAAACCCTCGGCCGTCCGGTCACGACTGAGCGTTCCCCGCGCCTCGGCCCTAGATTTCGGTCGTCCGTTTCCTGAAGGAGCAATCATGGCCATTTCCGTCGGCGACAAGATTCCGAACGTTCAGTTCCGCGTGCTCGGCTCGAGTGGCATGCCCGAGACCGTGAGCTCGCACGACGTTCTCGGCAAGGGCAAGGTCGTGGTGTTCGCCGTTCCCGGTGCGTTCACCCCCGGCTGTTCGATGGTGCACCTTCCCGGCTACGTGAAGAATCGCGAAGCGCTGAAGGCCAAGGGTGTCGAAACCATCGCCTGCGTCAGTGTGAACGATCCGTGGGTGATGGACGCCTGGGGCAAGGCCCAGGGCGCCGATGGCATCCTGATGCTCGCCGACAGCGGCGACTTCACGAAGTCGGTCGGCCTCGAGATGGATGGCTCGGGTTTCGGACTCGGCACCCGTTCGCAGCGCTACTCCGCCATCCTCCAGGACGGCGTTGTCACCGAGATCAATGTCGAGCAGGGCCCCGGCGTCACGGTGAGCGCCTGCGAGATCGTTCTCGGGCACCTCTGAGCGCCAACGTCCTCTGACGCTCACCTGCGTCGACTGACTACAGTTCTCTCCGACACCACGGGGAGGACGACATGAAGTGCGGTCTGTGTTGGGCCGACAATCCTGACGACGCACTCTTCTGCGTCGACTGCGGAGTGATGCTCACTGCGCAGAGCGTGGCCAACGTTCCGACGAACGCCCAGGTCGATCAGGTCATGCAGATCGACTCGAATGCCGTGCGTCGCAATCGCGGTCTCGTCGCCGTGTCGCTCATCGCCATCGTGTCGACCTTGGCCCTGGCGGTCCTCGTCATCGTGCTGGCACTCGACGACGGTGAGCCGGCGGCGGCTCCAGCCACCACCGCACCGGCGACGACCGTCGCACCCGCGACCACGACGCCAGTCGACCAACTGTCGCTCGCTTCCGAGGCCTGGCGCGGGTTCTCGGCGGCTTTCCTGCAGCCCCATCTCGACGAACCGTTCGTGAGTGACAACCGCATTCTCGCCATCGCGAGTGCCGACGATCTGGCCGCCCGACCGAGCGATTCGATCGCCGGATTGGTGCTTCTTGGGTGGGTCGACGGCCAGTGGACGTCGGTGGACGGCATCCCGTTCCAGTCGCCCGACACCGCCGTCACGTTCGAGGTGTTGGGCAGTCGCCTCGTCGCGAACCCGATGGTCGTCATCACCTGGAGCGGATCACCCGACGGCGAGGTGTCGCACGTCTTTCGCGCGATCGACGGCGAACTCGTCGACATCGTGACCGGGCGACCGATCGGCGACGAGTGGACCGCGATCTCCGTCACCGATCGTTCGTTCGACTTCGTGGAGTTCACGGGGTGCAGGACCGGCGAGGTCCTCTCCTACCCCGACGGAAGCGAATCGTTCTTCTGCGATGTGGTGGTCGACTCGCGGATCGACATCCTCGACGACGGCACCACCCGCCTGACCGAGACCGAAACGGCACGGACCCGACCCGAAGTCGTCTTCCCGAACGACCTCGAGATCACTGGTGTTCGGATGAGCCAGCCGGAGTGCGACGGTTCGTACATCACCGCGGTGGGTGCATCGGTCTCGTCGAGTGAGTCGCGCAATCGCGCCAACATCGCCAAGCTCCTGAAGCGCTACCCGGGCTCGTCGTATCTGCGCAACGATCAGACCTGCGACTCGCTGTGGCCCGAGGCCGACGGCGCGCCGATCCACATCGTCTACTTCGGCCCGTACGCCACGAAGAGCGAAGCGTGCGAGGCCCGCGAGCTCGGACCCAAGGGCGCGTACGTACGGCCGCTCGACGACGACGTGGCCTACACCACCAAGATCTACTGCTGAGCGCGCGGCCGCGCGATCAGAGACCCAGAGCGGAGTCGAGGCCGAGGGTGAGCCCCGGGAGAGTCGACACCTTCTTGCAGGCCAGAACGACTCCGGGCATGAACGACACGCGGTCGTAACTGTCCTGACGGATGGTGAGCGTCTGGCCGGCGGCACCGAGAATCACTTCTTGGTGCGCGACCATGCCGCGCATGCGGACGGCGTGCACTCGGATATCGGCCGGACCCTTTCCACCTCGCGCACCCGGAATCACTTCGTGCCGGGTGGGATCGGCCGCCCACTCCTGGGATGCCGCGGCCATTCGGCGGGCCGTGGCAACCGCGGTTCCGGAAGGCGCGTCGGCCTTGGCGTCGTGATGCAGTTCGATGATCTCGGCGGTGTCGAACCACGGCGCCGCGATCTCGGCGAACTTCATCATCAAGACCGCACTGATCGCGAAGTTGGCCGCGATGAGGCAGTTGGACGACGTGAATGCGGCGCGGAACGACCCGTAGTCGTCGTCGGAGAAGCCGGTGGTGCCCACGACGGCGTGAACACCGTGCAGCGCGCACCATTGGAGGTTGGTGCGCGACGCGTCGGCCACGGTGAAGTCGACCGCGACCTGCACACCGGCATCGGCCATGGCGCGCGGATCGGCCGAGATGGCGACTCCGTGGATCGAACGACCGACGGCGGCCGGATCGACCGCGGCGACCAGTTGCAAACCTGGGTCGGCGGCCACGGCATCACACACCGTGGCGCCCATGCGCCCACCGGCTCCGAACACACCGACCTTGATGGGCGAACCCTCGATGGGCGAACCAGTCATGTCGGCGATCCTAAACCCGCCGGTCGAACCGGCGGGTCGTGGATTGTCGAAACGTCGCGGATTGTCGAAGCGTCGCGGATCGTCGAGTCAGCGATGACGGCGCGGACCGCGATCGCGACCACCCCGGCCGCCATCACGTCCACCGCGGCGATCGCCAC
>JBEAXP010000208.1:0-8497 GCA_041159745.1 Actinomycetota bacterium
CGGCCAAGTCGGCGCCGAGGAACATGTAGCAGCCGAAGCCACCGGTCTTGTCGAGTAGTCGCTCGATCTGCGCGATCGCCATCTCCGGCGTCCCGATCACCATGCGTCCCGATTCATTGGCTTCGTCGACCCACTCGTCGAAGTCTTCGGGAGGCGGCGGCGCCGTCGGATCACCGACCGGGATGATGTGGCTCAGGTAGTTCCACACCCAGCGCAACCCGTAGCGGCAGTTCTCGCGAGCCTGCTTCTCGGTCTCGGCGATGTGCATCGGACCCATGAGGCGCGCCTTCGATCGATCGACTTTGTGACCGTGCCGCTCGGCTTCGTCCTCCCAGACCTTGATGTTGTAGTCGAGAACCTGGAACGCGGCCGGTTCGGTGGCCGCGATCGAGAGCAGGCCGACGCCGTACTTCCCGGCCAACTTCGAGCCGGACGGCGACATCGACGACGCGACGACGATGTCGAAGTCGCTGTAGGGCTTCATCTGCAGCACCGCTTCGTTGCACGTGTACCAGTCGGTCGACTCGGTGACGGTCTCACCGCGGAACAGACGCATGATCACGTCGAGCGACTGCTCCATGCGCGGCCGCTGGGTCATCGGGTCGATGCCGAGCATGTACGCGTCGGAAGTGAGCTGGCCCGGGCCGGCTCCGAACATCATGCGACCGCGCGTCAGGTGATCGAGCATCACGATGCGATCGGCCAGCATGAACGGGTGGTGGTACGGAAGCGACGAGACGCCAGTGCCCAACTTGATGTGCTTGGTCCGCTCGGCCGCCGCGGCGATGAAGACCTCGGGCGACGCGATCAACTCCGATCCGGCCGAATGGTGCTCGCCGATCCAGGCCTCGTGATATCCGAGACGGTCGAGGTGCTCGACCAGCTGCAGGTTGCGGTGCAGAGCCAGGGTCGGGTTGACCCCGGTCTTGTGCATGGGCGGCATGAAGATTCCGAAGCGCAGACTCATGGGAATCATGTTGGCACGGTCGCCGCGACCGGCGGGTCAGTCGACGGTGCCGTACGCCCCGGCCGAGCCGCTACCCGGCGCCGAGGCCGCGTCGCGAGCGGCCCGATCCAGATCGCCCACGAAATCGTCGATCACCTGGTCGTGCACCGCGTTCACCGTGCAATGCAGCGATGGGGGAGGGGATTGCCGGTCGACGTACCAGCCCCGGGTCGCCAGAGAATCGGCGACGGCGAACGGATCGATCCGGTCCGATCCGAAGGACAGCAACGTGGAATCCGGGCGGGCCCGCAGGACCAGATCGGGGTGGGCGTCGACCGCGTCGGCCAGTCGCAACGCGGCCCGTCGCGCGCGCAGGGTGAGATCGCGGTAACCGTCGTCGCCGAGATAGCGCAGCACCGCCCAGGCGGCCGCCATCGGACCGCCGCTCTTGGTGCCGAGGATTCCCGACGAGCCGTACAGGCCACCCAGCCAGTTGTCGGTCACGAACGTCTGCAACGCCCGTAGGGCCTTCGTCCGATACACGATGACCGACGCGCCCTTGGACGTGTAGCCGTACTTGTGGAGATCGACCGACATGCTCGTGACACCCGGTACCGAGAAGTTCCACGGCGCGACGATCTCTCCGGCCGCTTCGAGGAAGTGCAGAGTGACCCCGCCCATGCACGCGTCCACGTGGCACAACAGATCGCGCGCATGCGCGAGCGATGCGATGGCCGGGATCGGATCGATCACACCTTGCGGGTACTGCGGCGCCGAGCCCACGAGCATCACGGTGTCGTCGTCGATGAGCGACTCCATCGCCGACACATCGGCTCGCCAGTCGTCGCACACGGGCGCGCGCCGCACTTCGACGCCGAAGTAGTAGCAACCCTTCTCGAAAGCCGCGTGAGCCGAGGTCGGCATGACGATGTTGGGGGAGGACACTCCACGTTCGCGGCGACCGAACTCGCGAGCCGCCTTCACGGCGAGGAGGATCGACTCGGTGCCGCCACTCGTCATGAAACCGGCCGCGCCGTCGGGCGCCGAGAGCCAACCGCTCACCGTCGACACGACGTCGGACTGGAAGCGACGAAGACTCGGGAACGCGTCGACGTTCAGTCCGTTCGCCGAGCCGTACATCGCGAAGGCCTCGTCGGCCACCCGTTGAACGTCGGCGCCGGCGTAGTAGGCGAGTGAGAACGCCCGCCCGTTCTTCCACGCGATGTCGTCGGCTCCGAGAGCGGCCACATCCTTCAGAACGTCGTCGATACGGCTCACGGCTCCACCGTAGAGGTGCGCGACCACCTCCGGGACGAAGGACGGGAACTAGCGTCGCCTCATGGCCTCCAACAACAAGCCCGTCATCACCGTTCCCGCCGGCGACCCGCCCTTCGAACTCGTCATCGAGGACCTCGCGGTCGGCGAGGGCAAGGAGGCCAAGGCCGGCAGTCGCCCGGTCATGCACTACGTGGGCGTCTCGTGGAGCACCGGGCGCGAGTTCGACGCCTCGTGGGACCGCGGCCAGACCTTCGACTTCCGGCTGGGCGCCGGCGAAGTGATCGGGGGATGGGACCGCGGCGTCGCGGGCATGCGCGTGGGCGGCCGCCGCCGACTCACCATTCCGCCGCACCTGGGCTACGGAGCCCGCGGCGCCGGCGGCGTGATCAAGCCCAATGAGACGCTCATCTTCGTGGTCGATCTGCTCGACGTCCGCTGACCCAGGGGAGGAGCGAAGGTCCGAATCCGGGCCACCGACTTCGAATTCGACCTGGTCGTGGACCAGATCGAAGTGACATAACGGAGATTATGGGCAAACGGTCCAGGCCGAGAGCCAGGTGACATTCCGGTCCGCACCAGGTTCGACGTTCACTGGCTGAACGGCTTGAGGGTCCGCTCGCGCAGCGGCCGGGCCGCCTCCAGCAGCCACTCCAACGATTCGCGCAACGAGGTCGCCGTGGCTCTGGCGTTCAGCTCCTTCTCCGTGTCGGCGATCGCACACGTGAGCACGTACAGATCGTCGTACAGCGCGTCGAGTTCGGCCCGGGCCACCACCAACTCGTTCTCGCTCAACTGCAACTCCTGGGCCCGCTGACGACCCACCCAGTCCCACTGACGGCAGGCCTGACCGCAGAACTCCTTGCGACGGCCCGGGCCGGACTGCTTGGGCAGCACCCGCCGGCAGTACCGGCACCGCGGACCCGTCTCCCGCTTGGCTGATTTCGTCATGACGAAATGATGGTCGATACGAGGGTGCCGACCGCGGATGGTCGCAAACACCGTTCGGTGCCGTCGCTCGTCCGACAGACTGACTCGGTGCCCACCGCACCCGTTCATCGCTTCGCGAGCGACAACAACGCCGGCGTTCATCCGGCCGTGCTCGACGCCATTGCTCGCGCCAACGCGGGTCACGCCACCGCCTACGGCGACGACGAGTGGACGGTTCGGGCCAACGGGCTGTTCGACGATCTGTTCGGGCGTCCGGTCGACACGTTCATGGTGTGGGGCGGCACCGGAGCCAACGTCCTCGCCCTCGCCACGATGCTCTCGCCCGCCGGTGCGGTCGTGTGCACCGATTCGTCGCACATCAACGTCGACGAAACCGGAGCTCCCGAACGCGTCCTCGGAGCCAAGTTGATCGACGTTCCGCATCGCAACGGAAAGCTCGTGCCCGAGCAGATCGAAGAGTTCGCCCATTTCCGCGGGGTCATGCACCACGTTCAACCGAGTGTCGTGTCGATCACGCAGAGCACCGAGTGGGGAACCCTCTACTCCCCCGACGAGATCGCCGCCATCTGCGAGGCCGCGCATCGGCTCGGAATGACCGTCCACCTCGACGGGGCGCGCATCGCCAATGCCACGGTGGCGTTGGGCGGCGACGTCGCCGCTCTGCGCTCCTTCACCGTCGATGCCGGCGTCGACGTCGTGTCGTTCGGCGGCGCCAAGAACGGAATGATGCACGGCGAGGCGGTCGTGTATCTGAACCGTTCGCTGTCGTCATCGGCGCAGTACGTGCGCAAGCAGGTGACCCAACTCCCGTCGAAGGTGCGCTACATCTCGGCCCAGTTCATCGCGTTGCTGGAGAACGACCTCTGGATCGCCAACGCCCGCCACGCGAACGACATGGCGCAGGTGTTGTACTCCGCGGTGCGCGACATCCCGGGTGTCGAACTGACGGGGCCCCCGGCTGTCAACAGCCTCTACCCCGCCTTGCCCCCGACCCTGATCGAACCCCTGCGCGATTGGTCGTTCTTCTACGACTGGGACGTGCACCGCCACCAGGTTCGGTGGATGACCGCCTGGGACACCACCCCGGCCGTGTCGAGGCATTCGCCCAGGGTGTCCGACATTTCGCCGGCCCGACCTGACCCGCTCCCCCGCCCCGACCAACGTCACACGGGGCTTTATTGACCGGCCGATCACTTCGCTCCTACCTTGCGGTCAACGTTGTTCTCGAGCGACTGGGGGGTCGTGTGAACGCAGCAGAGATCATCATCACGCGTCGGCAGACCGATGATGCCTGGATGTCCAAGGGGGCCTGTCGAGGGCTCACTCATCTGTTCTTCCCGTCGTCGGCCGAACGCCCGCAGGCACGCGAGCGCCGCGAGGCGCAGGCGCGTCAGGTGTGCGCGTCGTGCACCGTGCAGTCCACCTGCCGCGAGTTCGCCCGCACCCATCACGAGTACGGCCTCTGGGGTGGCGAGAGCGAGGACGAGCGTCACGAAGCGGGCTATCGCCTGATCGCCCCGATCGGTATCCGCGCCGCATCCTGAGATCTCCGTTCCCGCCTGGGCAATACTGAGTCATGGCCCAGGGCGACCACCGCGCGGCTCTTTCGTCGGCCTGGTCGGCGTTCGGGGAGGCCCACGGCGACACCCGACGCATCGTCGCGGTTCACGACACGAGCCCGCGCGTGTCCACCAACACCGTGTACCAAGTGTCGCTCGACGACGGCACCAACGTGTACGGCAAGGTGTCGAGCTACGGCTCGTACTTCTTGTTCGCCGAGGATCACGACCGTTTGTATCGGTGCACCGACTTGCTCTCCGACGGTCCGTACCGCGACTTCCTGGCCCGTGTACTCGGCGGACCCACACCTCGCGGTGATCGACCCTTCACCTGGTACGACGAGAACGTGTGGGTCGCTTTCTACGAAGAGGCGCAGAAGGCCGATTCGCTTCCTCGCCAACTGAACGTCGACGAGATCAGATGCCTGGCCGAGAACATGGCCCGCTTCCACGCCGAGTGCCGCCGAATCGCGCCCCACATCCCGGCCACATCGAACAGCATCAAGTCGGACGCGATTCATCTGCTCGATCTGCTGTCGAGTCCGTTCGCCCCCCGAAACTTCGACCTGCCCCCCGAGCACATCGGGGTGCTGTGGCGGCACACGCACGATTTCCTCATGGAGCTCGAAGAAGTCCGCTACGACTCGTGGAACCGCATTCCGATCCTCGTCGACTGGAACCTGGGCAACTTCTCGGTCAAGCACCGCGACGGAGGTTTCGATCTGTACAGCCGTTGGGACTACGACTGGTTCCGCGTCGAGTCGCGCCTGCTCGACTTCTACTTCCTGTCCCGCGTGTCGTCGGCCACCGGCGATCGGACCCACTGGACGTACTCGCCCCACACACTCGTCGAACCCCACTTCGTCGAGTTCGTCCGCGCGTATCACCGCGTCGACCCGCTCTCCCCCGACGAGATCCGATTCCTTCCCGAGGCGTACCGCTTCTTCATCCTCAACTACGTGGTCCGCGAAGGCGCCCGATTCTTCCGACCCGATCTGTGCACCAAATTCCGATCCGATGCGGCGCGCGTGTACCTCCCGGCCGTCGAACGGCTGGACATCACGCCGTTGCTGCGGGCCGTCGACGCGTAGCCTTCACACGTGGCCTCGGCGTCGTCTCGCTCCTCCGGACACGATGTCGTGGTGGTGGGCAGCGCCAACCTCGATCTGGTCGCCACGGTCGAACACCTACCCGCTCCCGGCGAGACCGTCCTCGGCCGCGACTACGCCGAGCACCCCGGCGGCAAAGGGCTCAACCAGGCGGTCGCGGCGGCCCGGGCCGGAGCCCGCACGGCGTTCGTCGGTTGTCTCGGCAACGATTCGGCCGGAGACGCCTTGCATTCGCTCATGCACGGCGAAGGTCTCGACACCTACGTCGTCGATGTCGCCCGTCCGACGGGCCGCGCGCTGATCGCCGTCGACGAAAAGGCCGAGAACTCGATCGTGGTGGTTCCGGGGGCCAACGCGTGCGTCACGATCAGCGTGGTCGACGATCACCGCGAGGTGATCGCCAACACGAAGGTGTTGCTGTGCCAGTTGGAGATTCCGCTCGATGCCGTCGAAGCGGCGTTGGCCATCGCCAAGGTCGGCGGTGCCACGACCGTCCTCAATCCGGCCCCGGCCGCCCCGTTGTCGCGTCAACTCGTGTCGCTGTGCGACGTGGTCGTTCCCAATCAGCACGAGATCGTTCAACTCGGTGGAACCTCGGCGCTGTTCGACGCCGGCGTCTCGACGGTCGTCATCACGCTCGGAGCGCGGGGACTGCGGATCGTCACACCACAGGACGAGATCGAGATTCCTCCCTTCGTCGTGCGCGCCGTCGACACCACCGGTGCGGGCGATGCGGCCTGTGGAGCCTTGGCCGCCGCCTTGGCCGAAGGTCACGACATCGTGACCGCGGCCCGGCGAGCATCGGCGGCCGGTGCGCTGGCGGCCACGCGGGCCGGAGCGGTGCCATCCCTCCCCCGTCGCGCCGAGATCGACGCGCTGGTCACCTGAAAGCCGCCGCCACCCAACCGTCGATCACGATTCGATCGACTTCCACGAGCGGTCTGAGTGCCGCGGCCACATGGTCGTAGTGACCGTCGAGGACGCCACTGATCACCAGGGTGCCGTCCTCCTTCACCACGCGCTTGAGATCGGAGCTCAGTTCGATGAGCGTGGGCGCGAGGATGTTCGCGAGCACGAGCGGGTAGGCGTATGAGATGGTGGCCAACGCGTCGGTCGTCACCTGCCAACGATCGGCCACCCCATTGGCCGCGGCGTTCTCGGTCGAGGTCGCCAGGACGGCCACCGACACGTCGACGCCGAGAGCCGACTCGGCGCCGAGCGCGAGTGCGGTGATACCGAGGACTCCGCTCCCGCAGCCGACGTCGAGCACAGCCATGTCCGGGCGGACCAGGCGCTCGATCATGCGCAACGACGCCAACGTCGTCGGGTGGTTTCCGAGACCGAACGTGGAGCCGGGCTCGATCCGAACCACGATCTCGTGGCCGCTCGACGGCGCGTCGATCCACGAGGGCACCACGAGCACGCGATCGCTCACCGCGGTGGCTTCGGCGTGTCGTCGCCATTGCGTGCCGTCGGCGTCGTCGATCTCCTCGAGACGCCAGGCGACTCCGGGCGGCAGCGCAGTGAGTGTCCGACGAACCTCTTCCACGTCGTCACCGAGCGACGTTCGCAACGTGACGGTGCCGTCGTTCTGCCAGTGCTCGGTGACGGCGACCACGCCGAGACCCCACAAGAGATCGCTGACGAACTCCACGTCGGTCGGAGTCGTGTCGACCGCGATACCCCACGCCACGGAATTGCTCTCTTCGGTCGATTCAGTCGATCCGACGCAGTTCTTTGGCGAAGCGCTTGCCCCGCGCCACGTACGACGCGGCGGCCATGGCGATGTCGCCCGAACGTGCCCGACCTTCCTTGATGACGGCGGGCGCACCCACGGCCAGGGCGCCGCTCGGGACCTCGGTGCCGTTCAGCAGCACGCTGTTGGCACCCACCACCGCGCCGCTCCGGACGATCACCTGATGCATGACGATGGAACCGTTGCCGACCAGCGAACCGTCCTCGATGGTGCAGGCCTCGAGGTGCACGATGTGGCCGATCGTGCAGTCGTTTCCGACCACCGTGGGCCACATCGGCGTGGTGTGCAGGACACTGCCGTCCTGGATCGATGTGCGCTCGCCGATACGAATTTCTCCGTCGTCGCCACGGAGAACCGCCCCTGGCCACACCGTGCTTTCGGCTCCGATCGTCACCGATCCGATGACCACCGCGTCGGGGTGCACATAAGCAGTGGGATGAATGGACGGGACCTGATCACCAAGGGCGTAGATGGGCACGTCTCCACGCTAATCGGGCACCTCTTGGGAGCCGAGTCCGAACTCCGATAGGGTCGGCACCCATGTCCCGCCGGATCGAAATCGAACTCACGAGTTCACGACCCGACGGCACCTGGACCTGGCGGGCCGCCGGCGCGCGCGAACCGAAGGGCGTGCTGGACGGCACGATTCTTCCGTCGGGCTCCAAGACCGGCGACGTCATGAAGGTCGACGCCGAGTTCGACATCGACGGCATCGAGATCCTCTCCGTCGTCCAGAACCGCGCCAAGTCCAACAAGGTCGAGACGATCGCTCTCATCTCCGACGATCGCAATTTCCAACCGGTCACTCAGCAACTGGCCAAGCGCGACAAGCGCGACGGCCGTCCGGGTGATCGCCGCGGAGACAGGCGCGACCGTCGTCCGCGTGGCGACGGTGAATCCG
>JBEAXP010000016.1:0-9547 GCA_041159745.1 Actinomycetota bacterium
CATGCGCGGCTTCGGAGTCGTCCAGGCCTGCTACGCCCACGAGAGCCAGATGGACAAACTCGCCGCGGCCTGCGGAATCGATCCGGTCGAAATTCGCCTCCGCAACGCCATGGAGACCGGCGACAAGTTGATCACCGGACAGGTCGTCGACAGTGTCGCACCGGTCGAGGAGTGCATCCGCGCCACGGCCGCCATTCCCCTGCCCCCCGACCTGCCTTCCGACGCCGACTTCCGCGACATTCCCGGCGGCTCCGGGCGCACCGCCGATCGGTCGCACATCCGGCGTGGTGTCGGCTGGGGCGTCAGCATCAAGAACTTGATGTACAGCGAGGGATTCGACGACTACTCCACCGCGCGTTGTCGGATCTCGAACGGCGTGGTTTCGGTCAAGTTCGCGACCGCTGAGGTCGGCCAGGGCTTCGTCATGCTGGCCCAGCAGATCGCCCGCACCGTGCTCGGTGTCGACGAGGTGTTGCTCGACACCATCGACACTCAGGTCGGCTCGGCCGGATCGACCTCGGCGAGCCGCCAGACGTGGATGAGTGGCGGTGCGGTGAACGCCGCCTGTGTCGCCGTCCGCGACAAGGTCCTCGCCCACGTCGCGACGTATCACGATCTCGATCGGGCCAACCTCGTCGTCGACGGCACCGACATCGTCGACACTCGCGGGGGCTTTCGCAAGCCGGTGGCCGACGTCATTCGCCATCTCGACATCGACGAGACGGTCGAATACCACCACCCGCCCACCGAGGACCTCGATGAGAACGGTCAGGGCAATTGCCACGTTGCGTTCGCCTTCGTGGCCCATCGTGCGGTCGTCGACGTCGATCCCGAACTCGGTCTCGTCAAAGTCGTGCAGGTGGCCACTGCTCAGGACGTCGGACGAGTCCTCAACCCCCTGTCATGCGTCGGACAGGTGGAGGGTGGCATCGCGCAGGGTCTCGGCCTCGCCGTGATGGAGGAGATCGTCGTCACGAACGGCAAGGTTCGCAACCCGAGTTTCACCGACTACCTGCTGCCCACGTTCCTCGATGCCCCCGACGTGGAGGCCGTCTTCATCGAGGAATTCGAGCCGAAGGCGCCCCTGGGCGCCAAGGGCGTTGGCGAACCGCCGTGCATCTCGGTCACGCCGGCGATCGCGAACGCGATTCGCAACGCCACTGGCCGCGAACTTCCCCGCGTTCCGATCAGGCCGTACGACGTCTGTCTCTGACCAGGTCGACCCTCACCACGTGTCGATGTTCGGGCGCTTCTTGCCCTGTCGCGCCCCGGACGGCGCCGACTCGAGAATGGCATTGATCCAGCGCCGAGTGTCGGCCGGATCGATCACGTCATCGATTTCGAAGTGGGTCGCCACCGACAACGCCTTCCCGTGTTCGTACATGCGGTCGACCATCTGCTGAAAGGTGGCCTCGCGCTCGGTCGGATCGACGATCGCCGCCAGTTCATTGCGGTAGCCGAGGCGTACGGCGCCTTCGAGGCCCATGCCGCCGAACTCGCCGGTGGGCCAAGCCACGCACGCGAGCGGCGCCTTGGTCGATCCGGCCATCATCGCCTGCGCTCCGAGTCCGTACGACTTGCGCACGACAACCGACACGACCGGCACCGTGACGTTCACCCCGGTGACGAACAAACGGCTGCAGTGGCGTACCAGAGCCGTTTCCTCCACTTCGGGCCCGACCATCATCCCGGGAGTGTCGACGAGGGTGACGATCGGAATGTCGAACGCATCGCAGAGCTGCATGAAACGCGCGGCTTTGTCGGCCCCATCGCTGTCGATCGCTCCCGCGAGGTGAAGCGGGTTGTTGGCCACGACGCCAACCGGTCGTCCGTCCACACGAGCCAGCGCGGTGATCATTCCGACTCCGAAGTCGCGGCGAAGTTCGAGCACGGAATCCGAGTCGAAGAGGCCCCGCACCACGTCGTGCATGTCGTAGGCCTTCTTGCGGTTCACCGGCACCGCGTCCCGTAGGAGCGTTTGATCCGGAGACGGGCTCTCGTCGATCGACCCCTGGAAGTACGACAAGTACTTCTTGACGAGACGCACCGCATCGGCGTCGTCCGCCGCCACGAGGTCGACGACTCCATTGAATCGCTGAACCGAGAGCGGACCGATTTCGGACGGTTCGAAGACGCCCAGGCCGCCGCCTTCGATCATCGCTGGTCCGCCCATCCCGATGTTCGAACCTTCGAGAGCGATCACCACGTCGCAGCAGCCCAGAATCGCCGCGTTTCCCGCGAAGCAATATCCACCGGTGATGCCCACGAGGGGCACCAAGCCGGACAACCGGGCGAAGTCGTGGAACGCCCAGCAATCGAGACCCGACACTCCGAGGCCGTCGGTGTCTCCCGGTCGTCCCCCACCACCTTCGGCGAAGAAGACCACCGGAATCCGCAGGCGTTCGGCGACGTCGAAGAGCCGATCCTTCTTGCGATGATTCTGCTGACCCTGAGTTCCGGCCAGCACCGTGTAGTCGTACGACATGGCGGCGACCCGTGATTCGCGGCCGGGAAACAAAGCACCGTTCACTCGTCCGATCCCGCCGACGAGTCCGTCGGCCGGTGTTCGGGCGATCAGATCGTCGACGCCACGACGTCGACGCTGCGCGGCGATCACCAGAGGTCCGTACTCGACGAACGAGTCGGCGTCCACCAGGTCGGTGACGTTCTCGCGGGCGGTCCGCCGACCGGCCGAGTGACGACGGCTCGTCGCATCGACACGCGCGTCATCGAGTCCGGATTGATGGCGCGCGACCACCTCGCTCAGATCGACGCGCGGCCCCGTGTCGTCGGCCAAGTTCGTAGCGGTATCGGAAGCGACCTCGGCGGATTCGACGAGAACCAGGCTGGCTCCCGCCATGACCGTGTCACCGATCGACACTCTCACGTCCACCACGCGTGACGGACGATCCACCGTCACGTCGTGCTGCATCTTCATCGACTCGAGAACCACCACGGCTCCCCCGGCCCTCACGAGCGAACCGACGGGCAGAACGGAGAGCACCGTGCCTTGCATCGGTGCTTCGATCGCCGACGACATCAGAAGCGGACGCGCGCCTCGCGAGGTCCGCGGACCTGTCCGCCGGCCCAGGTGACCGCCGCCGGGTCGATCAATTCGAACTCGGGGATCCGACCGATGAACGTTTCGATCGCGACTCGGAGCTCCATGCGGGCCAGGTTCGAGCCCGCACATCGATGGATGCCGGCTCCGAACGCCACATGGCGATTGATCTGGCGATCGATGATCACCTCATCGGCGTTCTCGAACACCTCGGGGTCGCGATTGGCTCCGGGAAAGTTCATGAGCACGCGCTCGCCCGCTTTCATGGGGCAACCCTCGTACTCCACGTCTTCGAGAAGGCGACGAGCCATGGTGACCGGGGAGTACGCGCGCAGGAACTCCTCGACCGCGGTGTCCATCAGTTCCGGTTGCGCCACCAAGCGATCGCGATCCTCGGGATGGGAGGCCAAGTGCCAGAGTGACGAGCCGATCGCCGACCAGGTGGTGTCGACTCCCGCGATCAACAGCAAACTGCACATGCCGATGATGACCGAATCGTCGATCGGAGCACCGTCGACTTCGGTGTGCAGCAATTCGGAGATCAGGTCGTCCGATGGGTTCACCCGGCGATCCGCCAGTGCGTTCTGGAAGAAACCGACGACACCCATGACGCCGCGGCGACGCCGTTCGGGGTCGTACGCGAACTCGAGAACGTCTCTGACCCAACCGGTGAACGTGTCACTGAGTTCGGGAGGCACTCCGAGAATGTGTGCGATCACCCGAACTGGAATCTGCTGGGCGTAGTCGGCGGCCACGTCGGCCTGGCCCGCACCGATGAATCCATCGATCAACTTGTCGCACAGCGCGCGGGTCATGGGCTCGTACGACGCGGTCTTCTGCGGGCTCATCCAGGGCAGGATCAAACGCCGGGTCCAGGTGTGCAGAGGCGGATCGGCGCTGATCGGAGGCACGCCGTACGGAAGCACCGGAACGGCACCCGGTCCGGGACCACCGGCGGGCGCGCCGTCGAGGCCGACCGGCGGGATGACCGCGATTCCGCCGCCCGATGGGAATCTCTCGATGTCACGGGCGATCCGAGTGACGTCCTCGTACTTGGTGGGCAACCACGATCCGCCCCACCGATCGGTGTGCGCGATCGGACAACGGTCGCGAAGTTCGTCCCACACGGCGAAGGGATTGCGAACGTACGCGGGATCGAAAATGTCGTAGTCGGTGGCCCAGTCGCTGACGGGCTGTCGGTCGGGGGCGTTGGTGGTGTCAGTCATCGGATTCTCCGGTCATGACTGTAGGGCGAACCGCGCAACTTCGTCGGCCAGACGAGGCCAGAAGTGACGCGGCCAATCGTGACCCATGCCCTCGATCGCCACGAACCTCGCCCCCGGCACGACCTCCGCCGTACGACGTCCTCCGGAGATGTCGATCAACGTGTCGGCGGTGCCGTGGAGCACCAGGAAGGGAACGGTGACACCACGCAGTCGCTCGGTACGCGACCGATCGTCGCGGGCGGCCCGGTATTGCCGGGCGACTCCGGCCGGCCGACAGGCCCGATCGAACAACTCACCGGCGATCTCTCGCTGCACGTCCCACTCGACGAAACCAGGACTGCCCCAGACCCGCTGACCGGCGATGTGCAAGTCGATGGCCTTGTCCCGTTCGGTCGACCCGGGGGTGACCAGCAACACGCGTGCGTCTTCGGTCGGTCCACCGACCTCGCGATCTCCCGTGGTCGACATCACCGACGTGATCGAGAGGACTCGGCTCGCATGTTCGATCGCCACTGTCTGCACGATCATCCCGCCCAACGAGGCTCCGAAGAAGTGCGCCTTCTGGTCACCGATCGCGTCGAGTACCGCCACGGCATCCGACGCCATATCGCCGAGCGTGTAGCCATCGGGACCATCGCTCGACAGACCGACGTCTCGATTATCGAATCGAGCCACACGAAAGCCTCGCCGAACGAACTCGTCGATCAGCCCCGGCCGATAGGAGATGCATTGATTTCCGAGCCCGTTGACGAGGATCAGCAACGGGTCGTCGGTTAGCCCGAAGACTTCGTAGTAGATGTCGATCGAGCCATTGCGCGCTGTGGGCACTTCATCCTCCTGGATTGGCCGAGAGATGGTCGAATCGCCCGGCTGGACGAGTTCTGGCGTATTCGATCACGATAGGTTCGAGATCACGAGGGCTCGCTCCGTGCAGGATCACGCCATCGGCTCCGAGATCGAACTGCTCCCTGATCTTTCGCACGCAGTTCTGAGGTGTGCCCGTCGCGGCCGGGGCCAGCCACTCGTCCGGAATCAAGGTCGCGACGTGCTCGAGCTGTTCGGTGGTGGCGACACCGTCGAGAGCACCTCGGAACGAGCGAACGAAATCGTCCTGACGGAAGCGTTCGAGGACGGACCGATCCCAGCCGTTGGTGCTGACCATGAGATCGCCGTATGCCTGCAGGTAGGTCGCCAAGCGGCCGACCGTCTTCTTCAACCTGACGTCCTCGGGGATGTGATCGCCGATCGTCGCGAAACACGACCAGACTCGGACCGAGGCCGGATCGCGCCCGGCTCGTTCGGCCGATTCCTTCACGGTTCGCACGCAACGAACGAGGGTTTCGTCGGTGAAGAAGGTGTGGAGGATCACGCAATCGAACGCCCGACCGGCCAACTCGAGAGTGTTGTGTCCGAACGCGGTGATGCCCAAGGGAATCTTCTCGTCGAAAGAGGGGTCGAGCGCCAGGACCGGGAACTTTCCGATCGGGCCGTCGTGACCGACGATCACCTCGCCGGCGAAGAGGCGTCTCATCACCTGGGCGAAGTCCTCCATCTGCGCCGTCGTGATCTTGGGCAGGCCGAAGGCCGAGAACATGGGTGCGATACCGCGACCGATACCGAGGCAGAAGCGACCACCGGTGAGACGATGCATCGTGGTGGCGTACGACGCGGTCACCAACGGATGCCGCGTGTTGTGATTGGTGGCCGCGGTCGCGATTCCGATCGAGTTCGAGACCGCACCGACCGCGCCCGACAGCGTCACCGCCTCCTTGATGTTGAAACGCTCGGAGATGAAACACGACCCCAGGCCCAGGCGTTCACCGTCCTGCACTTCGTCGATCAGATCGCGCGGACCACGTGGCGCTCCGGGCAGCGTGTAGAAACCCAGTTCGTTCATCGACATGATCGTCCCCCTGACACGTCCAGTATCGCCGATCGAATGCCCACGACTCCGATCGTCCGACCCCGGTAGGGTCATCACGTGCTCGCCGCCGGAATCGTGATCAACTCGCGCGACATCGACCCGCCGATGGCGTACCTCCTCGAGCAGGGCTTCCGAGTCGAGCAGATCTTCCCGGCGGACTCACCCCGCATGGCCACACTGTCGGGCCATGGTTGCCGCGTACATCTGGAGACCGCCGCCGACGCCCACGTTGACACGGTGATCAGACTCGTGAGCGACGAAATCGTCGAGCCTCGCGTCGATCGCCTCGCCGACGGAACCACGATCGAGTGGCGACCAGCTCGTGAGCAACTCGTTCTCCCGCCGCTGGTTTCGAACTTCGCCCTCACCGGCCCGACCGACGGATGGCATGTTGGCCGGGCCGGAATGGAGTACCGAGACCTCGTCCCCGACCGACAGGGCGGTTCGGTCATCGCGTCCCACATCCGGATTCCGACGGCGGGACCCGTGCCCGACTACGTGCACTTCCACGATGTCGTCTTTCAGCTCATCTTCTGCCACAAGGGTTGGGTCAAGGTCGTCTACGAAGATCAGGGGGAACCGTTCGTTCTGGCAGCCGGCGACTGCGTGATTCAGCCTCCTCAAATTCGGCACCGGGTGCTGGAGAGTTCCGAGAACATGCACGTGGTCGAGCTCGGGTATCCGGCCGAGCACGTCACCTTCGCCGACCCGGCCACGCGTTTGCCCACCACTGTCCGCCGACCCGACCGCCAATGGTCGGGCCAGCACTTCGTTCACTTCGTGGCATCCGAGGCCGAGTGGACCGACAAGGGCCGGGGCTGGACGGCGGCCGACACCGGGATCCGTCGCGGCACCGCCGGAGTCGCCGACGTCATGGTGCATCGTCTCGAGAATGCGACAGCGAAGATCGCCCCGGTCGCACCGAAGGAGTTCCGATTCGTCTTCGTGCTCGACGGCCGGGGCTCCGGCTCGGTCGAAAGTCGCCCGGTCGACCTCGTCGAATCGACGGCCCTCGTCGTGCCGGTGGGAGCCTCGGCCGAGTTCACCGGCACGCTCACACTCCTCGACGTCTCGATTCCCACGTTGTGACGTAGTGCCGTTGTGACGTGATCACGGCATCACGTCACGGGAGTCAGGTCACTGACGCCCCATCTGCGCGCGCCCCTCGGACGCGGCAACGTCTGATTCGCTCGCGGCTCGCACGAGCCTGATCTCGAGTCGCTCGAGTCGACCCTCGAACGGAAAACCGTCCCGACGCGTCGAATAGGACTCGGCGACCGGTGAACCATGGTCGTATCCGACCGACGGGCCGACACTGCTCATGGTTCTCATGACGAACGGAATGGGCAACACGCCGACGTCGCGTCCGTCGATCCTCAGGGTCGCGGTTCCGGTCTTGCCTTCGCGACGAAAGGCCAAGGACAGCAGCGAGGCGCCATTCGGAACCCGTTCGGACGAACGAACAACGTGGTGCTCGCCGAAGATGTTGTAATCGAACACCAGTCGATCGTCCTCGACGTAGACACTCATACCCGAGTTCTCGGTGCCCGAGGCGTAGATCACTCCCCCTTGTCCGCTCGTCAGGAACACCTGCGCGTCGAGATCCCAACTCCGACCTCCCAACGCCGCGGCGGCCTGAGCGGGCAGCGGCGCCATCGGGGGCCGGTACACGTAGGTTCGGTCGACCGGATGCGGAGAGTTCTCGGCGAAGCGCACTCCCATGAGCTCGAGTCCACGGTCGTCCAGCGGGAGAACCCCCTCGCGTTCGGCTTCCGACCACCACAATTCGATCAGCGAAGCGAGGCGCTCGGGCTCGGAGGCGGCCAGATCGTGGACCTCCGACCGATCGACCGCCACGTGGTAGAGCTCCCACTTGTCGTCGTCGTACGGAGTGCCGGGTTGGTGACGCGTCACGGCCTTCCAACCGTCGTGGTGGATGGCGCGATGGCCGTGCATCTCGTAATACTGAACCTTCTTGCGGGTCGGTGCGTCGGCCGAATCGAAGGCGTAGCTCATCGACGTGCCCGACACCGGCATCTGCTCATGACCCCGATAGACGTCGGGAGGCGTGACTCCGAGCACCTCGTAGATGGTGGGCACGATGTCGTTGACATGGTGGAACTGATCGCGTGTCTCGCCGCGCGCACCGACTCCCTTGGGCCATCGGACGATGCACGGCACGTGAATGCCGCCTTCATGGGTGTTCTGCTTGTACCACTTGAACGGCGTGTTGCCGACCTGGGCCCAGCCCCAGGGATAGTTGCTGTGCGAATGGGGTCCGCCGATCTCGTCGATTCGAGAGATCGCTTCGTCGGGTGTCTCGATCAGGAAATTGAAGAATTTCATCTCGTGGAGAACCCCGAACGGGCCGCCCTCCTGACTCGCTCCGTTGTCGGCCAGTAGAACCACCATCGTGTCGTCGGCGATTCCGAGGGCCTCCAGAGAATCCATCAAGCGACCGATCTGATCGTCGGTGTGGTCGAGAAAGGCGGCGTACGCCTCCTGCAGGCGACAGGCCAGTCGGCGCTGGTTGTCGGACAGATCGGACCATGCCTCGACCCCGGGGTTGCGCGGCGCCAACTCGGTGTCGGCGGGAATCACCCCGAGTTCCTTCTGACGGGCGAACCATCGTTCGCGAAAGACGTCCCAACCCTCGTCGAACACTCCGCGGTACTTCTCCAGGTACCGCTGCGGAGCCTGATGCGGCGCGTGGGTGGCCCCGAAGGCCAGGTACATGAAGAACGGGCGGTCGGGGCGCACACCCACCGAGTCGTGGACGAATTCGACCGCTTTGTCCACCAGGTCCTCGCTCAGGTGGTATCCGTCCTCCGGACGACCCGGCGGTTCGATCCAGTGATTGTCGTAGACCAACTCCGGGTGGAACTGATCGGTCTCACCGTCGAGGAACCCGTAGAACCGGTCGAAACCTCTCTGTAGCGGCCACTGATCGAAGGGTCCGGCGGCCGAGCAATCAGTCATCGGACAGAGGTGCCACTTGCCCAGTGCGAACGTGGCGTATCCGGTGTCGCGCAACACTTCGGCGATCGTGGCCGCATTGTTGGAGATGTGCCCGCGCATGTGCGGATAGCCGGAGTTGAAATTGGAGATCGAACGCATGCCGACCGCGTGGTGGTTGCGACCCGTGAGAAGGGCCGCCCGGGTCGGAGAGCACAGGGGCGTGACGTGGAAGTTGGTGAAGCGAAGCCCCTCGTCGGCCAGCCGATCGATGTGGCGCGTGTCGATCGACGATCCGTAGCAGCCCAGGTGGGAGAAACCGAGATCGTCGAACAGGATCACGATGACGTTCGGGGCTCCCGGCTTCGGGTGGGCTCCGGT
>JBEAXP010000019.1:0-19379 GCA_041159745.1 Actinomycetota bacterium
TCGCCGCCGCGTAGTGACCGCTTCCCATCACCGTCGACACAGCGGCCTTCGACGAGATGTTCACGATTCGCCCGCCGTCGCGCATCATCCGCGCCGCGGTGTTGGTGCACACCCAGATCGAAGTGAGGTTGAGCCGCATGGTGGCGTCCCATTCCTCGCGAGGCAGTTCGGCGAGTGGGGTTTGAATCGGCGAACCGCCGGCGTTGTTGATGAGGATGTCGAGCGAACCGAATTCGTCGATCGCCCGCTGGCAGAGCGCCTGCACCGCGTCGTCGTCGGTGACGTCGGTCGGCACGGCGATCGCGCGTCCTCCGTTGGCTCGGATGTCACCGGCCACGCGCTCCACTTCATCGGCTCGGCGGGCCGCGCACACCACGGCCGCTCCGGCGCCAGCGAGTGCGTGCGCGATGCCTTCGCCGATCCCTCGTCCGGCTCCGGTCACGATGGCCACGTCATCGCCGAGATCGAACATGCGCCTCACGTTCTCGTTCACGATTTCCCCCTTGTTCCTCTCGCCGAGGCTCCCCACGAGGGAAGTTACCATGAGTAAGAAAGTTGTCGAACCTGGTCGGGAGGGGTCGGTTGGTCGGCCAGAATGTCGGCGTGACCCGTCCGCTTACCCGTCGCCCGGGACGTCCCGTGGGCGGCCAACTCGATGTGAGTCGTGATGCCGTCCTCGATGCGGCCGAGCTCGTGATCGCCCGCGACGGAGCGAGCGCCTCGATCGACGCCATCGCGGCCGAGGCCGGGGTCACCAAACCGATCGTGTACGACCGGGTGGGGTCACGGGCCGATGTGGCCACCGCACTCGCCGAACGCCTCTCCGAGCGCATGGCCGCGGCCGCCCGGACGGCCCTCGACGGCCGCGGGTTCACCCGCTCGAGCCTGGCGTCGTTCATCGAAGCCAATCTCCGAACCGTGGTCGACCATCGCGAGCTCTTCCTCTATGTGACCGGTGGATCCACCGATCAGACCTCGCTCGGCCGTCTGGTGCTGGCCGAACAGTCGGTGACTCCGCTGTCGCAGGCCCTCGAAGGGTGGCGCAAGCGCGCGGGTCTCGACCCCTCGGTCGCCGATTCGTGGGCCTATGGGATGGTGGGGATGCTGCAAATGGCCTCGCTCTGGGTGATCGGCTCGGCTGCGGCCGACCCTCGGGTCGTGGCCGATCAGCTGGCCGAACTCCTGTGGTTCGGCCTGGTCGGAGAACGCCACCCCGGCTGAGCGCGGAATAATTACGGGCCGTAGAAACAGTGGTGTGTCGGGTGTTACAGTCCCGTCGAGGGGGGAGAACATGGGTTCTCAGGACAGTTACGAAGACCTGACCGAGTGCGCGCTGACGCCCGAGCTCGAGAAGAAGCTCGTCGACTCGCACGGCGAATGCGTGTTCATGTGGGTCAACAGCCAGGGCGAGCCCTTCGGCGTCGTCATGTCGTACATGCCCAAGGACGGCAAGTTGTGGCTCACGGCGGCCGCCACGCGCAAGCGCATCCCGGCACTGCGTCGCAATCCGCGTTCGGCGATCTGCATCAACAGCACCGGCGGAAAGATGGGCGGCGGCAAGACCGTCACCTACAAGGGCAACACGTTCATCCACGACGACCGCGCCACCAAGGACTGGTTCTACCCCGAGTTCTCGCGACGCCTGCGCCCCGACAACGAAGCGGCCGCGCTCGCATTCCAGAAGTTCCTCGATTCTCCGCACCGCGTGATCATGGAGTTCGTCCCCGATTACACGTTGAGTTTCGATGCCGCCCTCATGTGGGCCCGTTCACCCGAAGTCGTCCAGTAACCGAATCCGAGGAGATCCTCATGTCGATGACCGAAGAAGTTCCCGCTCACCTGCAGGGCAACGGACGCCCCGTCTTCGAGGAGCGCACCCTCACCGATCTGAAGGTGGTCGGTTCGATTCCGGCCGAACTCGACGGCCGCTACCTCCGCAACGGCGCCAATCCGATCACCGGCATGAGCGACCATCCGTTCTTCGGCGACGGAATGATCCACGGCGTTCGCCTCCGTGATGGCAAGGCTCAGTGGTACCGCAACCGCTACGTGCAGACGCCGTTCATCAAGGATCCGTCGATCGACATCCTCGACCCGAACGTCACCCTCGACATGCGCTGCTCGAAGGCCAACACGCACATCGTCGGCCACGCCGGCAAGATCCTCGCGCTCGAAGAAGGCCACTTCCCCTACGTGCTCGACGGCGATCTCAACACCGTGGGTGCCACCGATTACCAGGGCGTCCTGAAGGGTCCGTTCACCGCGCATCCGAAGATCTGCCCCACCACCGGCGAGATGCTCGCGTTCGGCTACGCACCGTTGCCGCCCTACCTCACCTACTTACGTGTGTCGGCCACCGGCGAGTTGGTGCAGGTCGAGCCCATCACGGTCACCGGACCCACGATGATGCACGACTTCAACATCACCGAGAACTACGTGATCTTCATGGATCTCCCGGCGGTGTTCAATCTCGATCTCGCGCTCGAGGGCAAGATGCCCATCGAGTGGAGCGACACCTATCCGGCGCGCCTCGGCGTGATGCCGCGCAACGGCAACGACTCGCAGGTGAAGTGGTACGACGTCAACCCGTGCTACGTGTTCCACCCGATGAACAGCTATGAAGACGGCGACAAGATCGTTCTCGACGTCGCCCGCTTCGAGCACATCTGGAAGGCCGACGCGATGGACTTCCCGCCGCCGCTCCTGTGGCGTTGGGTCATCGACACCCGCACCGGCAAGGTCACCGAAGAGCAGATCGACGATCGCTCGGGTGAGTTCCCGCGGGTCAACGACGCCGTCATCGGCAAGAAGCACCGCTTCGGATACGAAATGTCGATGGGCAACGCCGGCTTCGGAGAAGTCGACGCCGGCGCCATCTTGAAGTACGACCGCCAGACCGGCACCCGTACTTCCATCGAACTGGGCAAGGGACGGGTCTCGGGGGAGGCCGTGTTCGTTGCGTCGGCAGCAGCCAAGTCGGAGGACGACGGTTACTTGATGACCTACGTCTACGACGCCGCGGCCGACACCAGTGAGTTCGTGATCTTCGACGCGCTCACCATGGCCGCCGATCCGATCGCGACCGTCCAACTGCCTCGGGTGCCGTTCGGCTTCCACGGCAGTTGGGTACCGGCCTCCGTGGCCAACTGAATCCGGCCGCACACGCGGCTCACAACTGAGGGGGAAACATGAAGAGATCCACGACAGTGGGCTCGCGGGGGTCGCGACTCGTTGCCGCGCTCATGGCGGGCAGTTTGATCATCGCCGCGTGCGGTGGTGACGACGACGGTGGCAGTTCCGAACCGGCCGCCACCGAAGCACCGGCCGACTCGGCCGCACCCGCCGATTCGTCGGCACCGGCTGATTCGTCGGCGCCGGCCGATGTGGCCGGTCCGCCGACCGGTCCGGAAATGATCGTCGGCATGGTGAACACGGAAGGCACTCCGGGTCTCGACTTCCCGGACATGCGCCGTTTCGCCGAAGCCGCGTTCGAGTACCTCAACACATCGGGCGGATTCGGCAATCGACCCGTGAAGTTCGAGTCGTGCGTTGCGAAGGGCTCGCCCGAGACGTCGCAGGCTTGTGCTCAGGAACTCGTGGGCAAGGGTGTCGAACTCGTGCTCGTGGGTCTCGACCTGTTCCCCGACTACAAGACGTACGAAGCGGCCGGCGTTCCGGTGATCGGCATCCTGCCGATTCTTCCCGGTGACTACACCGCCAACGCGCTCTATCTCTCGGGTGGAACCGCCACGTCGGTGGGTCAGATGGCGACGGTCGCCAAGGAGAAGTTCAACGCGGCATCGGTGGGCATCGTGAGTGCCGACAACGCGGGCGCCAACCAGGTGGCGGCCGGCCTCGAGGCGGCTCTCACCAAGGCGGGCATCACGTTCAAGACGGTGAAGGGCGGCGACAACGAGACCGACGCCGGTTACCAGGGCTTGATGCGCGAAGCATCGAAGGACAACCCCGACCTGTTGATCTCGCTCTACTCCGACGCCGGCTGCATCGGAACGATGCGCGGCTACGCCACGCTCGGTCTCAGCATCCCGGTGCTCACCACCGGCATCTGCTCGGACGACGACGTGATCAGCGTCGTGGGCGACGAAGCCACGAACTGGCACTTCCAGGGCGTCGCCCAGGACCGTGAGACTCCCGAGCGCGCCGAACTCCGTCGTGTTCTCGCACCGGTCATCGGTGTCGCCGAGGACGAAGTGAAGTCGAATGGTCTCGGTCTCGGCGGTCTCGGCTACATCCTCGTGATGTCGCTCCGTGACTACGCCAATCAGATGGTGGCGGCTGGAACCGAGATGACCGGTCCGAACCTGTTCGACTTCCTGAAGAACACGGAGGGACTGTTCCTGTTCGGTGGCGAGACGCCCATCGAGTGCGGCGCCGTGCCGGCCTACAGCTCGGTCTGTGCATTCGTGTCCCCGTGGTCGTACTACGCCGGTGACGGCGTGGTGGCCCCGATGGAAGATCCGTTCTACCTCGTCGACAGCAAGCAGTACTTGCCCTGATCGGCATCAGCCACTGCCGAGCAACAGCGAAGGGATGCACTCAACATGACTGACTATCTCTTCTATTTGTTGCTCGGCAGTGGCGCCGGGGCGATCATCGCCACGTTCGGCCTCGGCCTGGTCGTCACGTACCAGGGCTCCGGGGTCGTGAACTTCGCCTACGGCGCGGTGGCGATGTGGAGTGCGTACACGTACGCCGAGTTGCGCAACGGCGCGTACATCTTCCCCATTCCAGGTCTGCCCGATCGCTACCACTTCGGAGAGGACGTCGGCTATCGCTGGGCGATGATCCTGGCGCTCCTCACCGCCGTGCTCATGAGCCTCCTGCTCTACGCATTGGTCTTCAAACCATTGCGAAAAGCGCCGGCCCTGGCGAACGTGGTGGCCAGTATCGGCCTCATCATCGTCTTCATCAGCCTCATCGAACGGCGGTTCGAGGACATGACCGCCATTCGTGTCACGCCGATTCTTCCGCGCGAGCCCGTCACGATCACCGGTGACCTGACCATTCCGCGCGACGGCCTGTGGCTGGCCTTCATCGCCTTCGTCCTGACGGCGGCGTTGTGGGCCGCCGGCAAGTTCTTGCGAGTCGGCTTGGCCACCAAGGCGGCCGCCGAGAACGAGAAGGGTGCGGTGCTGTTGGGGTACTCGCCCGACTTCCTCGCCGGACTCGGCGGCGTCGTGGCCTCGGTCGTCGGTGCCGTCGTGGCGATTCTCGCTTCACCGATGATCCAGTTGAACCCGAGCATCTTCACGTTCGGCTTCCTCATCCCGGCCCTCGGTGCCGCACTCATCGGCCGCTTCCGACTCTTCTGGCCGACCCTCATCACGGGTCTTCTCATCGGCATGGTGCAGTCGATGTTCACCAAGCTTCAGAACGACGTGAGTTGGTGGCCCGAGTACGGCGCCCGTGAGGGTTTGCCGTTCCTCATCATCATCGTCACGATGGTCGTTCTCGGCGAACGTCTGCCCGAACGCGGCTCGGTGAACAACTGGCGCCTGCCGTCGGTGCCGGCGGCGAAACTGTCGGCGTTCTCGGTGGGTGTTCCCTTCGTTCTCGCGATCGCGGGTCTCGTCTTCCTCGGACCGCTGTGGCGGGCCGCGATCATGACGACGATCGTTGCCGCGGTGCTCGCTCTGTCCTTGGTGGTGCTCACCGGATTCGGCGGTCAGACCTCGTTGGCCCAGATGGCCTTCGCGGGTCTGGCCGGTTTTCTTCTCTCCAAGTTCGCGACGCAGTACGACATTCCGTTCCCGTTGGCTCCGATCCTGGCTGCTCTCGGCGCCACCGTTCTCGGATTGCTCGTCGGTTTGCCGGCTTTGCGCGTTCGAGGCACCAACCTGGCCATCGTCACGTTGGCCGGTGGCGTGACCATCGCCGAGTTCGTGTTCAAGAACCCGAGCCTCATCGGCGACATCGAGAGCGGCGGAGCCAAGGTTCCCAATCCGGCTCTCGGTGATTGGGACTTCGGGTTGGTGTTCGGAACCAAGACGTCGCGACCGGTCTTCGGAATCTTCCTCGCCGTCATCCTCTTGGTGCTCGCCCTTCTCGTCGCCAACGTGCGTCGTTCGAGTTCGGGTCGCATCATGTTGGCGGTTCGCGGCAACGAGCGGGCCGCCGCGGCCATCGGCATCAACGTCACCGGCGTCAAGATGCTCACGTTCGGACTCTCGTCGTTCATCGCCGGTGTGGGCGGCACCCTCATCGCCTATCGCTTCGGGGCGGTGTCCGATCTGTCGTACGGGACCATGGCGTCGCTCACCGCATTGTCGGTGGCGTACCTGGGTGGTATCACCAGTGTGAGCGGTGCGATCACGGCCGGTATCACCGCCACCGCGGGTATCGCGTTCTACGGAATGTCACAGGTCATCGGGTCGCTGGGAACCTGGGAAGCCTTCATCGGAGGCGTGTTGCTGATCTTCACCGCCATCGCCAACCCCGAAGGAATCGCTGGTGCGATTCGTCAGCAGACTGCGATGGCCAAGGCCAAGAAGGAACGCGAGAAGGCGGCGGCCGCCGCGAGTTGACGGAGACCCGTCAACGACGCGAGCGCCAGATGTCGTCCGACCACAGGCTTCGCAATTCACCCGCGATGAAGTCGCTCGTCCAACGCACCATGTCGGCCCACGGGAATTCCGCGCTGGCCATCTCGGTGAACGCCATACCCGCGAGGATCAACTCGGCGTCCTCGATGTGCACCACGAACTCGCGCGCCGGTTGATCGCGATCACTGGCCGACAGCGGATCAGCCTCGGTCATTCCGAAGCTCTCGTCGGGCCATAGTTCTTCGATTCGACCCTCCAGCGCCATGATCTCGTCGAGTCGCCACGATCGAGCACCCCACCCCGTGTCCTCACCCCCGAACATCACCAACTGATCGGTCATGATCCCGAGAATCTGACGGATCGCCGAGGCCGCATCGCGTTCGAGTTGCATCACACGGGGTTCGGTGAGAGCCATGTCCGAGTTTCCCAGAGATCGACCGGCTGGGACGAACGGCCCATTCATCGTCAAGACGACGTGACGACATTCTCGTCCCGGTGAGCCGTGCGGACACGGCTCGAGTTCGGAGGGTCGATGAAGGTGCGGAGAACGATGGTGTCGGCCGCGGCCATGCTCACGTTGGTCAATTGCGGAGGTTCGTCCCCCGAAGCGACTGGTCGGCTCGACGCGGTGCGGAGCGAACCGACCCGCGCCGCCGACCCGGTGATCGAACGACGACCCGATTCGACGACGGTCGTCGAGGTGCCAATCGAGGAAGCGGTGGTCGTCGAATGGGGTTTCGCCGAGTTGATGGCCAAGCGTGGCGAATGCAGTCGTGACCCGTGGAGTTGCGATGTCGACGATCTCGCGGTGTCGGAGTCGCCGGCCCATCGCGATCTCAGCGACTTCATCGACCGGCGTCGTCGTCACGGCATCGTGGCCTCGAAGACGGGCGCTCTGATCTACGAGGTGGAGGGCATCGACGAGATCTCCCCCGAACTGGCTCATGTCGCGGTGTGCATCACCGATGACGTGGTCCTCACGATGAGGGTTCCCGGCGGTGGTGAATCGGCGATCTTCGACGAATCGATGTCGAGTTATCGGATGGTCTTCGTCACGCAGCGAACGTCGATGGGTTGGCGTTGGGTCGAATTCAGCACGACCGATCGAGTCGTGGGGGAGAACCTGTGCGTCGCGTCGTGAAGAGATGTCTGTGCGCCTCGATCGTCGGTTCGCTGTCGTTCCTGATATCGGCCGTGAACCCTGTGCACGCGGGCGGGGAGTCGTGGGCGGGTTCGGGCGACGGAGAGATCTGGGCCGGAGTGCAGACCGGCACTCCCGACTCGGCCGGGTCGTGGAACGGAGTGGCGTGCACGTGGACGGTCGAGACGGCGTACGACTCGAGTGTGGGGAGCGGATCAACCGCGCCCATCTCGATGGAGATCGATGGCATCGAGTACGTGCTCTACACGCGCACGTGCGGCACGTTCTGGTCGTCGGTGTGGGTTCCCCAGATCTCGGAAGCTCAACTCGGGCAACAGGCTTCCGCGTTGGTTCGTGCGAGCATTCCGTCGCCGCGACTGCAGATGGCGCCCAATCCGAACGCGACCGTGGTGCTCGTGTCCACCTGGTTCTGGGCCGACTCCACCTGGTGGCGTCCGGTGTCGGCGACGGCATGGATACCGACTCCCGACGGAGTGATCTGGGCGACGGCCACCGCGACACCGTCCACCATCACGTTCGCAACCGAGGATTCGGTCGTGAACTCGTCCATCACCGAGTCGGTGACGTGCGTCGGTCCGGGGCCCGACTGGAATCTCGGGTGGGGTGACGATCTCGACTCACCGTGTTCGTACGAGTACCGCCACGCGTCGACGGCTCATCCGAGTGGTCGGTTCGACGCGCGAGTGTCGGTCGAGTGGTCGATCGAGTGGACGTCGAGCAGCGGTGCGGGAGGCCCGCTACCGAGTTGGACTTCGACCACGTCGATGCTCGTCAGGGTTCAGGAACTGCACGCACTGATTCGCTGATCTTCGGCACTCGTTGCGACCAGATCACACCGATGATCACGAGAATCGCGCCGACGATCTGGATGGCGACGAGTGACTCGTCGAGGATCAACACGACCCAGATCAGCGTGAGCACCGGTTCGGTCGAGGCCACCAGCGCCGCCGGCGCCGGGCCCAGGTGCTTCACTCCGAGGAAGAACGCGGTTCCGGAGATCACGGTGCTGATCACGCCGAGTGCGATCATCGACCATACGTACTTCGGGCCCGATGGCGCCTCGACACCTCCGGCACCCACGGCGAAGATCGCGGCGAGGAGGAACGAACCCGTGAGTCCCCAGGCGGCGGCGACGAACCCATCGCCGCTGTTGTGATGCGAGCCGTCGTCCGTCGGTTCGGACGCCACGATCCGCTCGCTGAAGAGGATGTAGCACGCGTAGAGAAACGCGTTGCCGAGGGTGATGATCATTCCGATCACGGCGGAGTCACCGGCTCCGTCGACCACCTCGGGAACCGTGAATGCGATGCCGAGCAGCGTGATGAACACCGCCCACCACATATGACGTGTGGTGGGCTTGCCGAGGACGCGCGCGCCGATCGCGACCATGGCCGGGTACGTGTAGCAGATCACGATGTAGAGGGCACCGGGAAGGCGATCGAGAGAGGCGAAGGCCAAGTAGGCGAGCAGACCGAACACCACACCGGCCGCGAATCGAGGACGCCAATCAACGGCGAGCGGGGAGGGTCCGTACCCACCGGCGCGGCGAATCGCCACCACGGTCCAGGCGACTGGAGCTGCGATGGCGAAGCGCCAGAAGAGAACGTCGGTCGTTCCGAGTTGTTCGAGAACGTTCTTGCCGAAGACGGTGAAGAGGGAATAGGCGAGCGCGCTCACCAGCATCCAGGTGATTCCCCGCTGTTTGGCCGACACGAAGGGAAGACGCTACGCCATTTGACGGTCGAACAAGTGGCTCGGTGTCCCGTCGAGCAGGAGGCGTTCGAACTCGAGGGCGGTCGCCTCGTGGTGGAAGAGACGGCCCTGTTGGCGTGAGCATCCGAGCGCGAGCAGTTCACGACTCTGCTCGGGAGTCTCGACGCACACCGCGGAAAGTGTGGCGCCGAATTGCTCCGACACACGGCGGGCCGCGTCGACGTGAAGACGATCGGACGGTCGATCGGAGCCGATGACTCGGCCATCGACTCGGACTTCGTCGATGGAGATGGCGTCCAGTGCGCGTAGATCGGCGGTGAGGACGTCGGCCAGACACACGCGCACACCACGCGACCGCAGAGCCGACAACGACTCGGCCGCGGCTTCGAGGTCGTCGGTCACCGCGGTCGTGCACACGTCGATGGTCAACCAGTCGAGCGACGCCGGTCCGAACAGCGCAACGATTCGATCGTCACGCCAAGCGCGCGGCGCGCAATGCTGCGGGAGGTTCACTCGGAAGCGAAACCCGTCGGCGAACGGTGACGACAGCACGACGTCGATGAGGGGAGTGGCTCCACGCACCGCCGACTCGGTGAGTCGCTCGTACGAATGAGCGTCCACCACCGACTCGAGGTATTCGGCCGCCTGCATGAGCGAGCCATCGTCAGCCGTCCACCGGGCCAGAACCTCGGCTCCGACCAGTCGGCGATTCTCGACGTCGAACTCGGGTTGGAAGTACGGAACCGTTCGGGAGTCGGCGATCGCTCGTCGGACGACGGTCCCACGACGGACGATTTCCTCGAGCTCCGGGTGTCGATCGCTGGTGATCCGCTCGATTCGATCTCCGCCGAGTTGTTTGGCTTCGCGAAGTGCCGAATCGGCGAGTGCGAGCACCTGAGTCGGCGACGACTGCGACGCCCAGAGTCCGGTCGCGACGCCGACACTGACCGACACACGAATCATGCGGTCGCCCACCAAGCATGGTGATCGCATCGCACCGACGATCGCGCGCGACAAGATGTCGGCCCGTTCGGCGTCGACCACAATCACGAACTCGTCGCCACCCAGGCGCGCCACCGCCATCGTTCCGTCGGTCAGATTCTCCAGGCGACGCGCGATCTCTCCGATCAAGAGGTCGCCGGCGTCGTGTCCGAAGCTGTCGTTCACTGCCTTGAAGCGGTCGATGTCGCAGAACAGAAGCGCCAGACGTGGATTCGTGACGAGCCGCCGTTCGAGGCAGGCGAGCAAGGCGGCCCGATTCAGGAGTCCGGTGAGCGGGTCGTGGGTCGCCTGGTGCTCCCAATGCCGAAGGTCGTCGCGGAGTTGCTGCTGCTCGCTGATGGCCGACGACAGACGATGCCGGTGGGCCATGAGACCCACGGCGAGGCCCGAGGTCGCGGCAACCGATAGCCAGAGCACGGCCGGGTATCGGCCACCTCGCCCGACGACTTGAGAAATTGCCCGGCCCGGGGGCTCTACCATTCGTTCATGACGAGGCGACTCCGGACGATCCCGGCTCTCGTTCTGGGGGCGATCCTTCTCACCGTGCTCGTGCCCGTCTGGCTTCCGAGCGCTCTGCTGGCCGATCTCCTGCGCGGTCAGCGTCGGCTTCCCTCGGTTCGGCTGCTGTCCTTCGCCGTGGCCTGGGCCTGGATCGAGACCGCCGGTGTCGTGGTGGCTGGCGTCCTGTGGCTCGTCGGGCGCGGCCGGCATCTTCCGTCTCACTACGGGCTCCAGCGCTGGTGGGCGGCTCGGCTCATCGGCGCTCTCCGCCTCACCTGCGGGGTGCGCGTGCTGGTGGAGAACCCCGAGGCTCTGCGACCCGGCCCCACCCTGCTCTTCGCCCGCCACGCCAGCCTGGCCGACTCACTGGTGTCGGCGTACGCGATCTCCAGCAAGAGCGGGATCAATCCCCGCTACGTCTTGAAGAAGGAGCTACTGGCCGACCCCTGCCTCGACATCGTGGGGAACCGCCTGCCCAATCACTTCCTCGATCGCGGGGCCACCGACTCGGCGCCCGAGTTGGCGGCCCTCGAACGCCTGGTCGCCGACCTCGGATCGGACGGCGTCGGTGTGATCTTTCCCGAGGGCACCCGCGCCAATCCCAAGAAGCGGGCCTCGGCCCTGGAGAAGATCGCCTCGATCGACCCCGAACGCGCCACGCGACTGCGGGGGCTGCAGCACCTCCTCCCACCCCGCCCGGCGGGCGCGGCCGGTCTCCTGCGCGGCAACGCCGACGCCGACGTGGTTCTGGCCTGGCATGTGGGCTTCGAGGGATTCGACACCTTCGGCGGAATCCTGCGCGGTGTGGGCAATCGGCCCGCTCCGGTGCGATTCGTGATGAAACGAGTCGCACGATCCGAGGTTCCGGTCGCGACCGAGGCGAACATGAAGGTGTTCACCGAATGGCTCGATCGGCAGTGGCTCGCCCTCGATGCCGAAGTCGGACGAGCACTCGACGAGAGGAGTCGTAATGGGTGACGTGATGATGTGGTCGGCGGTGGCGATCGCGGTGGTGATGGTGTCCACCTGGATCGTCAGCGTTGTCATTCGCAACGCGTCGATCGTCGACATCGTGTGGGGTTTCGGATTCGTGGTCGTCGCCTGGGTGTCGCGCATCGTCGGCGACGGCGACGACGCACGGCAGTGGCTGCTCACGATCCTCACCACGATCTGGGGTCTTCGGTTGGCCATCTACCTCGGGTGGCGCAACACCGGACACGGTGAGGATTATCGCTATCGCGCGATGCGCAAGCGATGGGGACCGCGATTCCCGATCATCAGTCTGGCCACGGTCTTCACCTTTCAGGGCACGCTCATGTGGATCGTGTCGCTCGGCGTCCAGCTGGGCCAGGCCGACGACTCTCCGTCGGTCGGACCGTTGGCGGTCATCGGCATCGTGGTGTGGTTGATCGGCTTCTTCTTCGAGGTCGTGGGCGACGCGCAACTCACACGCTTCAAGGCCGATCCGGCGTCGGCCGGCAAGGTGATGGATCAGGGTCTGTGGCGGTACACACGACACCCCAACTACTTCGGAGATGCGTGCGTGTGGTGGGGCTTGGCCATCATCGCCGCCGAATCGGGTGGCGGAGCGTGGGGTCTCGTCGGCGCAGTCACGATGACGATTCTTCTGCGCCGCGTGTCAGGAGTGACGTTGCTCGAACGTTCGCTCAAGAAGCGGCGCGAGGGTTACGCCGAGTACATCGCACGCACGAGTCCGTTCTTCCCACGACCGCCGAAGAACGTCGGCTGACGAGAAGCGGTCCGGCCGCGGGCGGGCCATCTATGGTGAGTCGGTGACCTCGACGACCGCGACCCGTGAGCCGCGGTCGTTCACCTTTCGCTTCGTGTGTCTTCTCGCCAGTATCGGCGTGGTGGGTGTGGGCATCGGCTTGATGGTGTCGGCCGAGCTCGGCGTGGCACCAGCCGATGTGCTGAGCACGGGCGGAGCCGAGCAACTCGACATCGGTGTCGGGACGATGGGCTGGATCACCGGCGGCGTGTACACCCTGCTCGCCATCGCTCTGCGACGACCTCCCCAGTGGGGCACTCTGCTCGGTGCGGTTCTGGTGGGTGTGGCGGTCAACCTGTCGTTGGAGGCGATCCCCGAGCCCGATGAGCTGGCCTGGCGCATTCCGATGATGCTGGTCGGGTTGGCGCTTCTCTACTCGGCGATCTCGGTCGGTGTCTCGACCATGCTCGGGACCGGTCCGATCGAATTGATCATGCTCGGCCTCGCTGATCGAGGCATGAACATGCAAGTCGCGCGTTGGCTCATCGAAGCGGTGGTGTTCGCAGGCGGTCTCGCTCTGGGTGGTCAGATCGGTGTCGGCACCTTGCTCTTCGTCGTGCTCACCGGACCGGTGCTCGCGCGAACACTGCCACCGGTCGCGCGGTTCATGGGAACCACCGTGCTCGATGCCCCGCACGGTCTCGACGCCTGACGGGCCGCGTACTCGTCATTTCGCGCGGGGAAGTCGACTCGAGATGATCGACCTCGCCTCGAGGTCGTCGAGTCGAGCCGAGTCCAGTCCGAGAACTTCGCCGAGCACCGCTCGATTGTCCTCGCCGCGGTAACGCGGTTCGCCGCGAACTCCGGTGGTCGCACCGCGGAAGTGCCACGGCGAGTTCGGAACCCGCAGGGTCCCACCGAGTCGGTCGTCGATCCGGACGACCGCTCCACGCGCCTCGGCCCAGTCGGATTCGGCGAGTTCGCGAACACTGCGCAGGACACCGACCGCGAGTCCGCTCCTCGAGCACTTCTCCTCGAACACCACGGCATCGGCGTAGGTGGACGCCCAGTTCTGCATCTCGGCGAGGAGCTCGTCGAAGTGAGCACGGCGCGAGGGCACGTCGGCGAAACGCGGATCGGTTCCGAGATCGGCGCGGTCCATGGCGGCGGCGATGAGATCGAATGTTCCCCGCTCGGCGGGGTGACCGGCGATGAGAACTCGCGTGCCGTCGGCCACGGTGAGGATCGGGTAATCGCCGGGTTGATACGAGCGAATCCAGGATGGGTCGATCTCTCCGTCGAAGAGCTGATCGTGCGCGTGCTCGTTCACGTACAGCATCGTTTCGGCCATCGACACGTCGATGCGCTCGCCGCGTCCGGTGCGTTCACGTTGGAACAGCGCGGCCAGGATCGCCGAGGCGGTTTCGAGTGCTGTGTAGGTGTCGGCGTGCGACCATGGGTCGTTCGCGTACTGCCCGCCGCGGGCGTCGCCCTGCATCTTGGTGAGCCCGCTCTCGACTCCGATCACGGGCGCGTACGCGCGACGATGCACCCACGGACCATCGGCGCCGTAACCGCTGATCGACGCGTACACGAGTCGGGGGTTGCGCGCGCTCAGTGCGTCGTAGCCGAGGCCCAAGCGGTCCATGACACCGGCGCGATAGTTCTCGAGCAGCACATCGCTCTTGTCGACCAACTGGCGCAACAACTCGGCGCCCTCCTGTGTCGCCAGGTCGACGCTGATGCAGCGCTTCCCGGCGTTCTGCTGGGCGAAGTAAGTGGAGATCGAACCCACCCGAGGACTGGCGAAACGGGTCAGGTCGCCGTCCGGTGGTTCGACCTTGATGACCTCGGCACCCATGTCGACGAGCATGCGGCCGCAATGCGGCCCGGCCAGGACGCGCGTGAGGTCGAGGACGCGAATGCCGTGGAGGGGTCCCGGGGACGAAGTCACGACGCCATGATGCTCGGCCTCGAGCGTCGGCTCACCATCGTCGGGGGTACCTGTCGATCGAATCCGAACTCGGCACTACGGTCGGGCCATGAACACCTCACGATCAGGTCTTCCCGACTACGACCAACTGCCGCGACGTGCCGGCCTTCCGGCGAGTTGGGACGTGTGGGCCGAGGCCGACGGTCCGTTGTACGGATGCCTGAATCTCCTCACCCCCGAACGCATCGTCGACGCCGCCCGTCTGGTGCGCGAGGGTCGGGTGTTCGCTCTCAACTGGAGCATGGGCCTTCCCGACCCGCCTTTGTTCGGCCGGCAACCCTTCCGCCACGAGGTCACCGGTGGCTCCACTGGAACGAGTCACGACGACGTGCTCCATGCGTGGAACACCCAGTCGAGCAGCCAGTGGGACGGATTCCGACACATCCGCAACCACGCGGCGCTCTCCGACGACTCGCTACCGGGCACCGGTCACTTCGGCGGTCTCGACGACGACGATCACGGCATCGATCACTGGGCGCGGCGTGGAATCGCGGGCCGTGCGGTGTTGGCCGATCTCGGTCGCTGGCGTTCGAGCATCGGTCGACCCATCGATTGTTCGGAAGCCGATCCGATCGAGCCGTCGGAGATCCTCGAATGTCTGGCCGCGCAAGGAACCGAACTCCGTGAAGGTGACGTGCTCTTGCTGCGGTTCGGCTGGATCGAGTGGTACGAGCAGCAGTCGATCGACGTTCGGACGCGCATCGCCGAGACCTCGTCGTTGCGCACACCCGGACTTCGCTCGGGCGAGGAGTTGGCGCGAACGCTGTGGAACCTGCACATCGCCGCGGTGGGTTGCGACAATCCCGCCGTCGAGGTGTGGCCGCCGGGTTCGGCCACGACTCCCGAGCACGAGGCGGAGGTTCGGGCCGATCGCACGCGACTGCACGAGATCTTCACGCACACTCTCTTGTTGCCGATGCTCGGTATCCCGCTGGGTGAGATGTGGAATCTCGACGCTCTTGCCGAGCACTGTGCGCGGACCGGACGTTACGAGTGCTTCTTCGTGTCGGCGCCATTGAACCTTCCGCGAGGGGTGGCGAGCCCACCCAACGCGCTGGCCATCGTCTGAGGTGGTCTACTTCACGAGGTGATCGATGGCGGCCGCGCTGTAGAGCGCGATGCCGGTCGACATGGCGTCCTCGTCGTAGAACACGCGATTCGAGTGGTTGGGTGCGGCGGTCGCCGGGTTGCGATCGGACGGAGTCGCTCCGAGGAACACCATCGCACCCGGAATGCGATTGAGCACCACGCCGAAGTCCTCGGCACCCATGACCGGAGTGGGAAGCTCGATGAAGCGATCGGCGCCGGCCACCGTCTTCACCAGACGAGCGGCGTGTTGTGCGTGGTCGTTGTCGTTGACCGTGACGTCGTATCCGATGTTGATGTCGATCTCGACCCCGAGATCGTGGGCGGACGCGATGCCCTCGGCGACGCGGCGAATTCCGTCGTGGACCATCTTGCGGGTCGACTCACTGATCGCCCGAATCGTCCCGCCGATCTCGGCGTGTTCGGGGATCACGTTGAAGGCCGTCCCGGCTCGCAGACGCGTCACGGTGAGCACGGATGGATTGAACACGTTGATTCGCCGCGTGACCATGGCCTGGAGTGCTTGAACGATCTCGCAGGCGGCCGGGACGGGATCGAGTGTGCGGAACGGCTCGCTGCCGTGGCCACCCTTGCCCACCACGCGAATGGTGAACGAGTCGCTCGACGCCATGAGCGGGCCGGCCTTCGTGCTGACGAAGCCCGTGGGTAGCGACGACGTGGTGTGGATCGCGAAGGCGCGGGTGATGGGCGATTCGCTGCCGTTCGCCCGCGGACCGATCTCGAGCAGTCCCTCGTCGATCATGTGTTGGGCCCCGTGATGACCTTCTTCGCCGGGCTGGAACATGAAGAGAACGCGGCCGTGCAGGTCGTCGCGTCGGTGCGAGAGGAGTTTGGCCGCGCCCACCAACATGGCGACGTGCGTGTCGTGACCGCAGGCGTGCATCGCCCCGTCGACACGCGAACTGAAGTCGAGGCCGGTGTCCTCGGGCATCGGCAAAGCGTCCATGTCGCCGCGCAACAGCACGGTCGGTCCGTCGTGCGCACCTTCGAGTGTCGCCGCGATCCCCGAAGTCGTTTCGTGCAACGTTATTCCGAGGGGAAGTCCGTCGAGAGCTTCGAGCACCTTCTCGCGCGTGATCGGTAGGTGGTTGCCGATCTCGGGCCATTGGTGAAGTTCGCGTCGCAGGGCCACCGCGTCGCTCTGCTGATCGCGCGCCTCGTCGGCGAGCGTTGCCAGGATCCCCTCTGCTGCCATGGCCCCACCTTAGACAGAACCGACGCACTCGTAGAGTGGCCCGGTGGAGCAGGTGGCCTGGGTCGACGAGAGCGATCGGGTCATCGAGATCGTGCCGCGGCAACGCATGCGCTTGGAGCGTCTGCGCCACCGGGCGGTGTTCATCGCCGTCACGGATGGTGCCGGGCGACTGCTCGTCCATCGTCGGTCTCCCTCCAAGGACGTGTGGCCGGGTTGGTGCGACATCGCGGTGGGTGGAGTCGTCTCGGCCCACGAGTCGTACGACGATGCCGCGGTGCGCGAGGTGGCCGAGGAGATCGGTGTTCATGGCGTGGTGATCACTCCGCTCGACGACGGAGTCGTCAGGGCTTTCGACGACGACACGGTGTCGTTGCTCGGCCGGTGCTACCAGATCGTGAGCGAGGGACCGTTCACCTTCACGGACGGCGAGATCAGCGAGGCCTGGTGGGTGAGTCGAGACGACCTGCGCGTGGCGATCGACCGTGATCGATTCCTGCCCGACAGCCTCGCGCTCGTTCTTCCACTGATTCGCTGGTGAGCGTCGCCCTTTTCGGCGCCACCACACCCTTCACTCCGGGCTTCTCGAACGAGAAGCCGCGAGTCCCATCCGTCGAACCCGCGTGTTCCTTCCGAGCGAACGTGTGGAACACGCCGAAGAAAAGGAGTACATCCGTGACCATCGGTTCTCTCATCGGTGCCGACCCCGACCAACTCGAATCACTGGGCACCACGTTGTGTCGCCAGCGCGAGAGCGTCGAGTCGATCGTCAGCCTCGTGACCAGCACCTTGGCCGGGACGGCCTGGGTCGGTCCGGCCCGGCAGGCCTTCGAGTCCGACTGGGAAAGTTCGTTCCGTTCGGCGCTTTCGCGTCTGTCGGACGCGTTCGACATGGCCGGTCGCGACTGCTCGGCCCGAGCGATCGAACTCCGCCGTGTGATGGGTCGTATGTAACCACCTACTCTTGGGGGTCATGCTGCGCGTCGAATTCACCGTCGAGCCGTTCGTCGAGGGCAACCCCGGTCGCCACGTGATGGCCGCGGTCGACGCGGTTCGCCACCTCGGCCCGGAGATCGAGTTCGGCCCCTTCGGCTCCGAGTTCTCGGCGCCCGACGACATCGTCGTGGCGGCGGTCTCGGCTCTGGTGGGCGCGGCCTACGCCAACGGTGCCACCCACGTGAACGTGCACATCGAACGAGTCGATCGATGACCGTCGACCCTCGAAGCATCGTCACGATGCTGCAGCCCCTGCTCGACGTTCTCGGCTGTCGACTCGTGTCCGCAGCCGATCGCGAAGGCTCCGACATCCCACTCACCATCGACGGCGAAGTGGTGGCGATCGTTCGTCCCCCGGCGCTTCATGGCGCTCTCGACCGCTTGATCGATTCGGTCGAACGCGAGATCGGAACGTCGGTCACCGACATGGATCGCGAGCAGAAGCAGTTGGCCATTCGTCTGTTGGACGATCGCGGCGCGTTCATTCTGCGTCGGGCGGTGGAAGACGTGGCCGATGCGATGGGAGTGTCGCGCATCACCGTGTACAACTATCTCAACGCGATTCACCGCTGACGCCGCCATGAAGCCCGTCGATGTCGTCGCGTTCGATGCCGATGACACGTTGTGGCATAGCGAGGACACGTTCCACGCCGCCGAGGCCCGGTTCGTCGAGTTGCTGACACCGTACGCGAGCCAGGGCGTCGACGTGATGGCCGGCCTCACCGCCATGGAGCGTGCCAACCTGCCGGTGTACGGATACGGCGTGAAGGCCTTCGGCCTGTCGATGGTCGAAGCGGCGGTCACCATCGGACAGGATCGCGTTCCCACGAAGGTGTTCGCCGAGATCATCGACATCGCGCGCGACCTCTTGCTGGCGCCGGTGCGACTGCTTCCGAACGTGTCGGAAACCCTCGCCACTGTCGGCGAGCACTACCGGGTGATCCTGGTGACCAAGGGCGACCTCATCCACCAGTCGCGCAAGGTGGGTACGAGTGGACTCGACCACCACTTCGATCACGTGGAGATCGTTCTCGAGAAAGACGCCGACACCTATGCGCGCATCATCGCCGAGCAGGGTGTCGACGCCCAGCGTTTCTGCATGATCGGCAACTCGGTGCGCAGCGACGTGCTCCCCGTGCTCGATCTGGGCGGCTATGCCGTGCACGTGCCGTACCCGTTCCTCTGGGAACTCGAACGGGTGGAGACTCTGCCCTCCGGACCTCGCTTCGCCGAACTCGACTCGATCACACACGTCCCCGGATGGCTCGGAATCCGGGCAGACTAGACACGACATGACGTTCTTCTGGCTGCGAACCCTGACCCCGAGCCCGGCCGAGACCTCGGCTACCGACACGTTCTCGAAGCCACTCCTGGTGGCCATCATCATCGTGGGTGCCGCGATTCTCACCCGGGTCACCCAT
>JBEAXP010000130.1:0-2908 GCA_041159745.1 Actinomycetota bacterium
GCTTCGCCGGCCGGCTGACCGACTCCCATGATGAGATCCTCGACATCGGAGCCCTTCACCTGAGGAACCTTGGCCATCAACGCCCGAACGATCTGCGCCGCCATGTCGTCGGTGCGCAACGACACCAGCGAACCCTTCCCGGCTCGGCCGATCGGACTACGGGCGGTTGCGACAATGACGGCTTCGGTCATGATTCCCTCCTAGGACTGATCGAAGAGTAGTCAGCGACGCCTTGCTGACAAGCATGCCGACAGCGCGGTGATCGCCGAACTGGTGGCAAACATCAACGAAACACGTGACGTTTTTGCCACCAGAAGCACCAAGTGGGGTCAGGGGGTGAGGGTTCCGGATCGGATGAAGGCCGTGCGTTTCGCGGTCTCGCGCAGCCCGAACATCTTCCACGCCCACGCGCACAGCACGAGCCCCGCCACCTCGAGGGGGATGTTCACCCACCCTCGTTCCACCACCGGCAACCGCGCACCCTCGAAGGACACCCCGCCGAACGGCCACCAGAAGACTTGAGTGTTCCCGAATGCCCCGTCGAACACCAGATGCAAGAAGGTTCCGATCGGGATGGCCAATAGCCGACGCCGCAACGGCCGCTTCCCCACCGTCGCGAACATCACTCCCGCCAGGATCGCCACGCTGCCGACGAGTGAATGCAACGCCCGCGCACCACCCCACACACCGTCCACCACGTCGGGCAACAGCACCCCGACGATCAACAAGCGATGATCGAAACGCGAATCGCGGAAGACGTACCAGACCGCCAACGTCGCGGTTCCGATGAACCAGAAGAGCACGGCCCTACCGTACGAGCCAGCGCGCGCAACTCGGACATTCGGCCACTTCGTCGGCGGGCAAACGCTTGATGGCATCGAGTTCCGACTTCGAGATCTCCATGTGGCACCCACCGCACTTCCCGTGCGCGATGGCCGTGACCGCCACTCCCCCGCAGGCCGCCCGCTGTCGGTCGTAGGCCGCCAGGTCGGTGGCGGACACGACGCTCACCGCTTCGTTGCGGTGCACGACCATGTCGGCGATTCGCGCATCGGCATCGGCTTCGGCCGCGGCCCGGCGCTCGGCCGCACGCGCCTCCGACTCGGCGGCACGCACCTCGACCTGGGACAACTCGGCGATCTCCTCATCGGCCGCCGACGACGCTTCCAACAACTCGAGGCCGCGGTCATCGAGTGCGCCACGACGAGTGGCCAACGTGTGCAGTTCGTGCTGCAGAGCCTCGGCTTCCCGCGGCGCGATGATCGTCTTCATCTGCCGCTCGAGCCGCGAGCGATGAGCATCGATCTCGGCCGACGATTCCTCCACGCCATCGAGTTCGCGTTGCGCCTCGCTCTGACGTCGGCGGATGTCGGCGATCTGCGCTCGTACCGCCACCAGGTCGCGCTCGGCGGCCTGGTGCTCGATCACTTCCGGAAGACGCGGACGAGCGTGACGGGCCTGATCGAGCGCCGTGTCGATCGCCTGCACCGTCGCCAACGCCACGAGATCCATGCGTCGACTGTACAGACGCCTGTCAATCCGAGGTCGAAGGCGGAGCCGTGGGCGCGGTCGCGCAGATCTCGATGTCGAACTGTCGTGGATCGATCGTGGGAACAGGCCACGTCGGATCGGTCTGACCACGCGGAATCGTGGTGGAGAAATCGAAGATCACCTGACCCGGAATCGTGGTCGTCGTGGTGGTCGTGGACGTGGTCGAGGTGGTCGACGTCGTGGTGGTCGTGCTCGCCGGTGCCGCACTCGGGTCATCCGGATTCGCCGCGGCGTCATCGGGCGCCGTGGTGGGTGGCGCGGTCGTGACCGCCACCGGACACTCCACCCCGGGAAGGAACAAGCGCATCGGCGGACGGAGATTCGGTGAGGGCGCGGCGAACGTCGACGGCGGCACACCCGCCAACGCCGCGTCCATCGGGGCCTTCCAGATGGCGGCCGGGAAGGTTCCGCCCTGCACCCGCGGAACGTCCACGGCCACGAACTCGGGGATGTTCTCCATCGGCAGATACAGATCGGGGTGACCGACCCACACTGCGGTGGTCAACTCGGGCGTGTAACCGACGAACCACGCGTTCGTGTTGTTGTCCTGGGTGCCCGTCTTGCCGGCGGCGACACGACCTTCCAAAGCCGAACGACGAGCGGTGCCGCTTCTCAGCACACCTTCGAGGATGCTCGTGGTCCGACGCGCCGCGTCCTCGGTGAGCACGCGCGTGGACGCACCTTCGTGCTCGTACAGCAGTCCGGTCGGCCCCTCCACCCGCTCGATGAAATACGGCTCGGAATGGAGTCCGTCGTTGGCGAGGGTCTGAGCGCCCGACGCCATGTCGAGCGCACTCATCTCGTTGGCGCCCGTACCGAAGCTCGCGTAGGGAAACAGGGGCGGCCGCTCGAGAACGCTCTGTCCCGCGTACAAGTACTGACTGCGCGACATCCGATACGTGGTGTCGACCACTCGATCGAGACCCACCATCTGCGCCAGGCGGCTGTAGGCGCAGTTGATGGAGAACCACGTCATCTCGTCGAGCGGACTCACGTCGCGGCTCACACCCTCGGTGATCACGAAGGGTTGATCGGGGTCGTCGGGATTGGGCAGCACGCACGGGCGCCGGCCGTCGATCAGATCGTCGCTCTGCGCTCCGGCCTGTACCGCCGCGGCCAGAATGAAGATCTTGATGCTCGACCCGGTCTGCCGAGTGGACAAAGCGAGATTCACTTCGTTGCGCCCGGCCTGAAATGGCCGGCCACCAACCATCGCCCGTACCGCACCGGTCTTCGAATCGAGCGTCACCACCGATGCCTCGATGCCCGCCGAATTGGCCGGCAACTGGGTGAGTTTGGCCGACTCGGCGGCGGCCTGAACCTTCGGATCGAGCGTCGTGTAGATCTTCAAGCCGCC
>JBEAXP010000058.1:0-3132 GCA_041159745.1 Actinomycetota bacterium
GTGATCGCGCCCGAACGTGGCGACAACGGGTCGCGCCACACCAGGGCGACGAGCCAGGTGACCAACAGCGCCACGAGGAACGGCGCCGCGGTCTCGATCACGCCGGCCGGTGCCACACCCTCGTCGTGATTGCGTCGGCCGATGGCCACGAACACCACGACCGACAGAACGTCGGCCACGAGACACCAGGCGCGCACTCGCACCGCGGACGTGAGGGGCATGGGCTCAGACCTTCTCGATCGAAACGATCGCGTTGTAGTCGGGGATGCGACTGGCATCGTCGTTGAGTTCGGCACTGATGAGAACGTTGCCCTCGGGCCAGTGCACCTGCACGCTCCGGCGCGGCAGTTGAACGACCTTGACCGTGCCGAGCATCGATCCGACCGCGTTCGACAGGCGCACGCGGTCGCCTTCGCCGACACCGAGTTCGCGGGCGTCGCGTTCGTCGATGTACACGGCGTCGCGACCGGCCCCCGTGAGCGGATCGCGCTCGTTGAACACCATGGAGTTGAACTGCTTGCCGCGGCGTGTGCTCAGGAAGAACCGACCGGGCGGGATCGACGGCGGGCTCACGTCGACCACGCTGAACCTCGCGCGGCCGTCAGGGAGCGGGAACTCGCCGCCGGCGCACAGATGTCGGCCGCCGTACTGCACGGCGTCGCCGGTGTCGGTCAGCGTTTCGATGCCGGCGTACATCGGAACCACGCGCGCGATCTCGGTGCGCAGCGCGCGATTGTCGGCCCAGTCGAACGCCTCGGCTCGTCGAGGGTCGGTGCGCACGGCCAGATCGGCGAAGATGCGCCACTCGCTGCGCGCCTCGCCGGGTGCATCGATCACCTGCGGACTGAACGCGATCTGCCGTTCGGTGGTGGTGGAGGTGCCGCCGCCTTCTTGTTCGTATCGGGTGGCCGCGGGGAGAAGAATGACGTCGTCCCCGTCGAGCAGCATCTGCGACGTGAGCACGATGTCCTGATGCACGCGCATAGGCACGCGCTGCAACGCGCGAGCGACCCGATCGGGATCGGGCATCACGTCGAGGAAGTTCGAGCCGTCGAGATAGAGAACGTCGATCGAGTCCGACTCGGCGGCCAACACCATCTCGGGTGCGGTGAGCCCGGGGCGGTCGGGCACCGGAAAGCCCCACGCCTCGGACAACTCGCGCGCCGACTCGGCGCTCACCGGCACCGAACCGGGAAAGGCGGTGGAGTAGGCGCCCATCTCGGCACCTCCCTGCACGCCGGAGTGGCCGCGGATGGGCATGAGCCCGGCTCCGTCGCGACCCACGTTGCCGCGCGCCAGGGCCACGTTGACGATGGCCTGCACGCCTTCCACGCCATGGCGATGCTGCGTGATGCCCATGCTCCAGATGAGCACCGAACCGCGTGCCGAGGAGTAGAGATCGGCGAACGCGTTCAACTGCGCGGCCGTCACGCCGGCGGTGTCGAGCAGATCGCGGAAGTCGAGCGCGTCGAGGTGCGCGCACAACTCCGGCCAGCCCGTGGTGTGATCGCGCACGAACGTCTCGTCGATCGCGCCGCGTCGACGCAACTCGATGAGCAACGCGTTGGCCAACGCAACGTCGCCTTCCGGACGCACCGGTACGTGGAGATCGCACAGTTTCGTGCCGAACAGGAACGACTCGGGTTTGGACGGAACCCAGTAACGCTCGAGACCCGGTTCGAGATACGGGTTGACCACCACGACCTTGGCGCCGTTCTTCTTGGCCTCGTAGAGGTACTTCGTGAACACCGGTTGGTTGTTGGCCACGTTCGTGCCCCACAGCACCACGAGGTCGGTGTCGATCACGTCCTGCAGGCTGCACGTGCTCGCGGCCACGCCGATGGTCGACTTCAACCCGATGGTCGACGGCGCGTGGCACGTGCGCGCAGCCGAGTCGATGTTGGCGACACCCATCGCGCGGGCCGCCTTGCCCGCTGCGTAGTAGGCCTCGTTGGTGAGGCCGCGACTCGTGAGATAGATCGCGGTGCGATCGGGGCCGGCCGCTCGGATGCGTGAGGCGATCGCGTCGAGAGCCTCGTCCCACGTGATGCGGGCGAACCCGGGCTCACCGCGCCGGCGGCGCATGGGGAAGGCCAGTCGCCCCATCTCGCGCAACTCGGTGCTCGATCGATTGCGCAACCACGACACGTCGTGCAGAACCGAGTGATCGAACGGTTCGGCGCAGTTGACCTCGAGCAACTTGAGCCGTGTGGTGCAGAGATGAATGCCGTCGAGCGTCCAGTCGTGGAAGCCGGCCACGCCGAGGGCGCAACCGTCGCACACGCCCTTCGACAGGATGTTCCAGGCCTTGCGCGGCGACTTGCGCACGTGCAAGGCGACCTGGGCCATCTCGGCCAGGTGGTTGGGTTTGGTGTGGCCGATCCCGTTGGGCGAGAGGCTCACCCACGATTTCGGATTCCAGAGCCGTGGCGCCACGGCGCGATCAGATCTCTTCGTAGTACTCGCGACCGAGGTGCGTGATCTGGTCTTCGCCCATCATCCAGCGCAACGTGTTCTTCAACTTGGTGAGCTGAATGAACAGGTCGTGCTCGGGATACAGGCCCGGGGCCACCTGCGGGCTCTTGTAATAGAAGCTCAGCCACTCCTGAATGCCGCCGAGACCGGCGCGCTGCGCGAGGTCGGAGAACAAGATGAGGTCGAGCGCGAGGGGAGCGGCGAGGATCGAGTCGCGGCAGAGGAAGTTGACCTTGATCTGCATCGGGTAGCCCATCCACCCGAAGATGTCGATGTTGTCCCAACCCTCTTTGTTGTCTCCGCGCGGCGGGTAGTAGTTGATCTGCACCTTGTGGAAGACGTCGCCGTAGAGGTCGGGGTTCTTCGTCGGCTCGAGGATGTCTTCGAGAACGCCGAGCTTCGACTCTTCCTTGGTCTTGAAGTTCTCGGGAGCGTCGAGGACCTCGCCGTCGCGGTTGCCGAGGATGTTGGTGCTGTACCAGCCGGACAGACCGAGCATGCGGGCCTTCAACATCGGAGCCAACACCGTCTTCATCAGCGTCTGGCCGGTCTTGAAGTCCTTGCCCGAGATGGCCACGCCCTTGTCGGTGGCGAACTGGCGCAACACGGGTGCGTCGACCGCCAGGTTGGGGGCGCCGTTGTTGAACGGCACGCCCT
>JBEAXP010000068.1:0-6872 GCA_041159745.1 Actinomycetota bacterium
CGTCTTCGGGGATGGGCGGACGCAACTTGGTGAGCGTCAGGTCGACCGCATTCACGTGCGCGAAAGACAACACCATGTCGGCCATGCGTTGAGCCAGCCGCTCGAGCAGCTGGTCGTTCGACTTGCGCGCGACCTCGGCCACTTGCATGCACACCTCGCCGTAGTGAACCGTTTCGGTGAGATCGTCGCTCTGGCCGGCGTCGGTGAGATCGGAGTGGATGTCGATGTCGACGCGCAGCGGCTGCGGAGCCTCGCGCTCGTGATCGAGCACTCCGATGAGCGCCATCACTCGCAAGTCGTTGATGAGGATGTGATCCGTCACCGGGCACACGGTACCGTTGAGCCATGGCATCCGATACCTCCGTGTCGACGTTCGATCCGCGGCGTGTCATCGCCGATCTCGAGGGCCTGGCCGCGCGCACCGGTGGCCCGGCGGGCTCGCGTCGCCTGGCCTGGACACCCGAATGGGTCGAGGCGCGCAATCTTCTGCGCGAGCACCTGGCCACTCTTCCGGTCGACATCGAAGTCGACGAAGCCGGCAACCTGTGGGCCTACTTGCGGGGCGAAAGCAACGACACCCTCGTGGTGGGCAGCCACCTCGACAGTGTTCCGAAGGGCGGTTGGCTCGACGGAGCGCTCGGCGTCATGGCCGGACTCGAATTGCTGCGCACCCTCGCGGCCGAAGGCAAGCCGCCCATCACCGTGGCACTCGTCGATTGGGCCGACGAAGAAGGCGCTCGCTTCTCTCGTTCGCTGTTCGGCTCGGCCGCGTTCATGGGAACGGTCGACCCGAAGATCCTGGCTGGTCTCGTCGACAAGGAGGGCAATCGCCTCGTCGACGTGTTGCCGCAACATGGAGTCGACATCAATCGACTCGATGGAGCGCAGCGACGTCAGGAGAACGTGAAGGCGTACGTCGAGGTGCACATCGAACAGGGTCCGATCCTCGAGTCGATGGGCAAGGGGATCTGCACGGTCACCGGCACCAAGGGCATCGAGCGCGAGCGCCTCGTGTTCCGCGGTCAGGCCGCGCATGCCGGAACCATGCCGATGCCCATGCGGCGCGACTCGTTCCGCGCCGCGTCGCGCTTCGCCTTGGCCGTGGCCGAGATCGGCGACCGTCACGACGGTGTCACGACCGTGGGTGCCGTCGCGTGCAAACCGGGTGTGGTCACGGCGGTGGCCGGCGAGACCACCATCACTCTCGACATGCGCCACATCGACGCCGGCGAACTCGCGGCGATGTTCGCCGAGAGCAAGGCCGCCGCCCAGGAGGCCGCCGCGGCCGAAGGTTGCTCGGTCGAGTGGGAGCACATCTTCCGCATTCCGCCGATGCCGTTCCATCCCCTGCTTCTCGACGCCGCCCGTGAGAGTGTGCGCGAAGTCGAGGGCCACGACATCGAGCTGCCCAGTGGCGCGTTGCACGATGCCAGCGAGACCGCCCGATCGATTCCGACCGTCATGATCTTTTCGTCGTCCACCAACGGGCTCAGTCACACCCCCGAAGAGGACACTCCGCGCGATCACCTCGTGATGGCGGCCGACGCGTTCCACCGGACCTGCCGCCGGGCCATCGATCTGATTCGCGCCGGGAGTCTGTGAGCGGGGCGGAGCCTCCGCCGAGCTGCGACTCAGCCGCGCTTCGACTGCAACAGAGCCGTGACGGCCTTGCCGTCAGCCTTGCCCTTGCTGGCCTTCATGATCGCACCGACGAGTGCACCCATGGCCTTCTCTTCACCCGCGCAGTACTTGGCCCACGCATCGGCCTGCGACGCGATGACTTCGTCGACCATCGCTTCGAGAGCTCCGGTGTCCATGGCTTCGAAGCCCTTGGCCGCGGCGATCTTCTCGGCGTCACCGCCACCATTGGCGACGATCTCGGCCAGCACCGTCTTGGCCTGAGTCGAGGTGAGCTTGCCACTCGTCTCGAGCACGATCATGCGCGCCAGATCGGCCGCCGGCACCGAGGGTGCGGCTCCCTGTTCGGCGTAGGCCTCCTTCACGTGCACCAAAGCACGTGAAGCTTCGGCTCCGGCCGCCGCCACCGCGAGCACGTAGTCGTCCTGACCGCGCTCCACCACCACCATGACGGCTTCACCGTCGGCCGGCGCACCCGTGGCCGAGGCCAAACGAACGCGACGTTCACGCGGCAACATCGGCAGGGCCGCCCGCACCGCGTCGATCCAGGTCGCCTCCGGAGCCAACGGCACCAGGTCGGGTTCGAGGAAGTAGCGGTAATCGTCGGCGTCTTCCTTGGTACGGAGAGTGTGCGTGCGGCCGTCGTTCTCGTCCCAGTGACGCGTTTCCTGGCGAACCTTCTCGCCGCCTTCGATGAGAGCGATCTGACGACGAGCCTCGTACTCGATGGCGCGACCGAGCGAACGTACCGAGTTCACGTTCTTGATCTCGCAACGGGTGCCGAGTGGAGCACCGGGCTTGCGCACGCTCACGTTGGCGTCGCAGCGCATCGAGCCCTCTTCCATCTTGGCGTCGGATGCACCGATGGCCACGAGGATCTGGCGCAACTCGGTCACGTATTGCTTCGCTTCGTCGGGTGTTGCGATGTCGGGGCGACCCACGATCTCGACGAGCGGGACGCCCGCGCGGTTGAAGTCGATCAACGAGTGGTCGGAACCATGAATTCGCCCGCCCGTTCCGCCGATGTGTGTGCTCTTGCCCGTGTCTTCTTCGAGGTGTGCGCGTTCGATGCCGATGCGCTTGCCGACGGGGAGTTCGAGCCAGCCGTCCACGTTGAGCGGAACGTCGTACTGCGAGATCTGATACGCCTTCGGCATGTCGGGGTAGAAGTAGTTCTTGCGGTGGAACGTGCAGGCCTGCACCGAGCAGTTGAGGGCCAGGCCGATGCGCATCGCGAGCTCGACGGCCTGGCGATTCAGCACCGGAAGAGCTCCGGGCAAACCGAGTGTCACCGGGTCGATGTGCGTGTTCGGCTCGTCACCGAAACGATTGGCGCTGGCCGAGAACAACTTGGTGGCCGTGGCGAGTTCGACGTGGACCTCGAGACCCACCACCAACTCGTAGCCGTCGATCATGAACGTCTCGCTCACTTCGCACCGCCCGGTGCGACGCGCTCGAGATGGGCCGCCACCTGGAACATGACCGGCTCACCGAGAGTGGGGGCCAAAACCTGCACACCGACCGGCAGACCGTGGGCACCGGTTCCGAACGGCACCGACATGGCCGGGTGGCCGGCCAGGTTGGTGGGGATCGTGAAGACGTCGCACAGATACATCGACAGCGGGTCGTCCACCTTGGCGCCCACCGGGAACGCGACGACGGGCGAGGTGGGTGTGAGGATCACATCGGCCTTCTGGTACGCGCGCGCGAAATCGTCGGAGATGAGACGGCGAACCTTGAGCGCCTTTCCGTAGTACGCGTCGTAGTACCCGGCCGACAGCGCGTAGGTGCCGAGCATGATGCGGCGCTTCACTTCGTCGCCGAAACCGGCGGCCCGGGTGGCCATGTACATCGCATTGGTGTCGGCCGCGTCGACACGAAGGCCGTAGCGCACACCGTCGTAGCGGGCCAGGTTGCTGCTCGCTTCGGCCGGCGCGATGAGGTAGTAGGCGGTGAGGCCGTACTTCATCGACGGCAGTTCGACGTCGACGATCGTTGCCCCGGCGGCCGCCAGGGCATCGAACGACTCGGCCAATCGGGCTTCGACTTCGGGATCGCTTCCACCGGGCAGGTCGGTGATGCGGCCGATGCGCAAGCCCTTCACGTCGCGGTCGAGCGAACTCTGCAACGACAGTGCCGGCTGCGGAATCGACGTGCTGTCGAGAGGATCATGACCGCTCATCGCTTCGAGAAGAACAGCGGCGTCGCGCACGTCGACCGTGAACGGGCCGATCTGATCGAGGCTGCTCGCGAACGCCACGAGTCCGTAGCGGCTCACGGTGCCGTACGTCGGCTTCACGCCCACCACTCCGCACAACGCCGCGGGTTGACGAATGGATCCGCCGGTGTCGCTGCCCAGGCTCGCCGTCGCGAATCCGGCGGCGACGGCGGCCGCGCTTCCGCCGCTCGAACCGCCCGACACACGCGAGGTGTCGTGCGGGTTGTACGTGACGCCGAACGCCGAGTTCTCGGTGCTCGACCCCATGGCGAACTCGTCGAGGTTCGTCTTCCCCACGAACACGGCACCGGCCTCGGCCAGACGCGTGACGACGGTGGCGTCGTACGGGGGCTTCCAACCTTCGAGAATGCGCGACGAACACGTGGTGGGCACACCCCGTGTGCACATGTTGTCCTTCAGCGCGATGGGAACTCCGGCCAACGGGCCCGGATCGCGTCCGGCCTTCACATCGGCGTCGACCTGGGCGGCCATGGTGCGAGCCTGTTCGCGAGTCACCAAGTTGAACGCGTGAATCGACGACTCGCGGGCGTCGATCCGAGCGAGATACTCGTCGAGCACGGAGACAGCCGACACCGAGCCGTTGCGGACGGCGTTGGCGATGTCGACGGCGTTCGAGAGGGCGGCCACGTCAGCCCTCGAGTCCGATGATCGGCGGCACGCGGAAACGACCGTCCTCGGCGGCCGGTGCGGCGGCCAGAACCTCGTCGCGATCGAGACCCGGCTTGACCACGTCGTCGCGCATCACGTTCACGAGCGGATAGGGCTGTGTCATCGGTTCGACCGCGGCCAGATCGAGCGCGTCGATGTCGGCGAAGTGCTCGAGCATGCCCGCCAACTGATTGGTGAGCCGATCGACCTCGGCCGCAGTGACGTCGAGGCGCGCCAATCGAGCCACCTTGGCGACGGCCTCGGGAGAAATACGAGCCTGGGGAGAGTCGGGCACGAACACCGATGCTACGAGGCCGACAGGTGGACCAGCACGGCCGTTTCGGACGCACCGGCCGGGAACACCAGGTCGCATTCCGGCCCGAATCCGACGTCGACCGGACCCGAGGCCAGGAGAACCCGGACGCGAAGATCGGCGGCGACGAACGGCACACGAACCGCGAACGGTGGAACGTCGGCCGAGACCCAAGCGCATGCCACGACCGCTTCGCGCCCATCGACCGACACGACACCGTTCACCACCGTGCCGTCGGGCGACTCGAGCCGCACCGACCGTCCACCGTGCAACAGGTGTCGCAGCGATTGGTGATGTCGGATCGCCGTCGCCAGTTCGGCACGATCGGCGTCGGTCATGGAAGTGAGATCGGCCTCGACTCCCATGTGCCCGAAGAATGCGGTGATCGCGCGGAAGACGATCGACGTCTCGCGACCGGTGGTGTGCGCGGGCGACGGCCCGACGTGCGTGCCCATGATCTCGGGCGGGAGGAAGAGCGAGGCGCCGCGTTGGATCCGTTGACGCGCGACGGGGTCGTTGTTGTCGCTGGTCCAGAAGCGTTCGACCCGTGACACGATGCCGAAGTCGATACGGCCGCCGCCCGACGAGCACGACTCGAACTCGACACCCTGATGCCGACGACGAATCTCGTCGAACAGCCGGTACACCGCCAGGGTCTGATCGTGGGCCGCGGCCTTGCCATCGACATTGCTGGCCTGAACGAGCGGGCGGTTCATGTCCCACTTCACGAACGAAATGTCGTGCCCCGACAGCAAAGCATCGAGCCGGTCGCGAACGTGGTCGAACACATCGGCACGAGTCAGATCGAGAACGACTTGTCGTCGGCCGAGGACCGGCTCGTATCCCTCGGTCGCCAGCACCCAATCGGGGTGGTCGCGCAGCACGTCGGAGTCTGGATTGGCCATCTCCGGTTCGACCCAGATGCCGAACTCCATGCCGAGCCCGCGGACGTGCGCGATGAGTGGAGCCAGTCCTTCCGGGTACACATCGGACGAGACGAACCAGTCCCCCAGCCCCGATCGGTCGCTGCGCCGCGAGCCGAACCAACCGTCGTCGAGGACGAATCGTTCGATGCCCACCTGCGCCGCCAACTCGGCCAGACGGCGGAGCTTGGCTTGGTCGTGGTCGAAATACACCGCCTCCCACGTGTTCAACAACACCGGACGTGGACCGAGGGTTCGCGGCAGACGACGGCGGGCTTCGGCGTGGAAGCCCCAACTGGCCGGACCGAATCCGCTCGACGAGTGGACGAGCACCACATCGGGTGCGGCGATCGACTCGCCCGGGTACACGCACATCTCGCCGGGATGGAACAGTTCGCCGAGTTGCACGTAACGACGACCGTCCACCAATCGCTCGGCGTAAACGACATGATTGCCGCTCCAGGCGAGATGGAGCCCCCACACGTCGCCGCTCCACTCGGATGCATCGCGACTCGCGGCCCAGACGAAGGGTGGATGCTCATGCGACGTTCGGCCGAGTCGGTTCTCGGCGGTCCAGGCACCGATCGGCCAATCGAAGCGATGGAAACGGAACTCGCCGGCCCAGCGGCCCGACAGGACACCGAGTTCGACCGCCGAATCCTCGAGCGGAATCGTCGGGCCGAAGGCGTCGAGCATGTAGGGCGAGTCCCCGTCGTTGCGAAGAGCCACGGCGACGACGATGACCCCGTCGGAACGCATCGTGAACGTTGTCGAGAGCTCGAGTTCGGCAACCGCGTCGCGCGTCACCGAGTCGGGAACGAACCGCGGCGACCACACACGACCTCCGCGCCGATGGCCGGCCAGTCCGGGTCGGCCGGGAAAACCGTCGCCGTGCATCGGAATCACAGCGATCGGCGGAGTCACGTCGACGCTTCCGGGACGAGCCGGCGAATCGGGCCAACGGTCGGCCGTGACCGCGCCCTCGATGCGACGACCCCAATGACGTATCGCCGGAACACCGAACGAGGTGTCGATCACGAGGCTCGTGTCGCCTCCGCTCAGATGTTCGATCACACCGAATCGCTATCGGATCGCCTCGCCTTCGTCAACC
>JBEAXP010000097.1:0-25533 GCA_041159745.1 Actinomycetota bacterium
GGCAGAACCCGAGTACCTCGGACGGATCGGGCGGCGACGACGGATCACGCAACATGACGAGCGCCTTGAGTTCTTCGCCCATCTCCGGATGCGGCACACCGATGCACGCGACATCGAGAACCGCCGGATGCTGCACGAGCACCTGCTCGGCTTCGGCCGGGTAGATGTTCACGCCTCCCGACACCACCATGTCGCTGAAGCGATCGGTGATGTACACGTAGCCGTCGGCGTCCACGTAGCCGATCTCGCCCAGCGTGAACACACCCGGTGCGATGTTCGCCTGCTTGGTCTTCTCCGGGTCGTTCGGGTACACCACACCGCGGCCGGTCGCGTCCTTGAAGAACAACCGGCCCTCCGTGTTGGCCGGCACCTCGTTGCCGTCGTCGTCGAGAACCAGCACCGAGAACGGCGGAATGGGCCGTCCCACCGAACCGGGATGCTCGAGCCATTCGACGCTCGTGATCTGGCACGTGGTGCCGACTTCGGTGGCCCCGTAGGCATCGGTGAACACCGGACCCCACCACTCGATCATCGCCCGCTTCACGTCCACCGGGCACGACGCCCCGGTGTGCGCGGCCAGCTTCATGGACGACACGTCGTACTTCTTCTTCACCTCGTCGGGCAGCGCCAACATGCGCACGAAGTGCGTGGGCACCATCACCGACGACTCGGTCTTGTGGCGGTCGATCGCCTGAAGAGTCTTCTCGGCATCGAACTTGCCGAGGATCACCATCGGCACACCGCACACCAACAGGCGCATGCCCGTCAGCGGCCCGGTGTGATACATCGGCCCCACCACGAGGTGAGTGCCGAAGATCGCGAATCGATTGCCCTTCATGGCCTCGAGATGCTCGGCCATGGTCGATCCGCCGGCGAACATCGTGGGCGGCAATTCGGTGCCCTTCGGACGACCGGTGGTTCCCGACGTGTAGAGGAGATTGGCCCGCGGCTTCACGTCGAGCGGCGGATCGCTCGGATCGCCGGTGTCCAGCCACTCGCGCCACGGCGTCACACCCGCCGCACTCACTCCCCAACCGACCAGTTCGATGCTTCGACCCTCGGCCCGGGCGATCTCCACGGCGGCGATTCCGCGGTCGACGGTCTCGGGGCCGACGAACACGATGCGCGCATCGGAATCGACGAGGATGTACGCGGCTTCGTCGGCGGTGAGGTGGAAGTTCACCGGAACCGTCGACGCGCTTCCGAGCAGCGATCCGAGGTGGGCCAGTGCGGTTTCGGCGGCGTTCTCGGCGAACACGGCCACTCGCCGCGCCGAACCGAGATCGCGCGACAACACGTTGTTGGCCACTCGATTGAGGACGTCGCCCACCTCGGCCCACGTCATGGTCTTGTCGGGGTCGCGAACGGCGATCTCAGTAGGGCGGTCGGATGCGAGTTGGCTGGCGAATGCGGGCATGGTCGCGAACTCGTTCGATCAGACGTCGGGCGCGACGCCACGCGCCTCGAGGCCGGCCCGGTCGTTGCTGAAGTCGGCCGACAAGTCGGCCGGGCCTCGATAGTGGGGTTGCAGGAATCGCCGCGTGAAGAGCCACTCGCCGTTCACCTTGCGGTACGCGTCGTCGTAGTGGGCCAGCAGGATCGCGCGATCGTTGTTGACGGTGCGGAAACGCTCGCCGATCGCCCACCGGCCAACCGCCCGATCGGTTGCGCCGTCCTCGTACCAGACGTCGCCGTTGTAGACCTGCTGCACGACCGAGGCCATTCCGCCCATCGCGGCGTACCAGAGCTTCACGATGGCTTCCTTGCCCTCGACCAGGCGTCCGCCGCCCAGGTCCCAGACCGCCTCATCGGCCCAGCAACTCGCCCACTGGACGCCATTGCGGTGCACCACCGCGTCGGCGTAGCGGTTGATGAGGCGCTGAACCGCCACGTAGTCGTCGGTACTGGCCGGACGGCCGGGAGCATGCGGTGAAGTCATGGACTCGTTCTAGTCCACGACCCGGCCCCACGAAGACGGCGAGCCCGGTTCGGCCCCGGTTCGGGTCACGAAGGCGACATGACAAGATGGCGACATGTCGGACGAAGGCGCTCCCGCGGTCGATCTCGCGCGGTTGACCCTGCTCGACCCCGACGTGTCCGACTGCCCGTACGCGGCGTACGACGCTTTGCGCGACGAGGCGCCGGTGTGGCGCGACAACCGCACGGGGATGTTCGTGATCACGCGGTACGAAGACGTCCGAGCGGTGCTGCTCGACGTCGAGCGGTTCACCAGCGCTCGCCACCGCGGTCGTGTCGACCCTCGGTCGGCCATGTTGCGCCGCATCTACGAGGAGAAGGGTTGGGTTCCCGCCGCGACACTGGCCGGTCGGGACGACCCGGAACACCGGGAGATGCGCGGGCTGTTCAACCACGCGTTCCGGCCGGCCAAGATCAAGGAACTCGACCCGTTCATCGAATCCCTCGCCCATCGGCTGATCGACGGCTTCATCTCCGACGGCCGCTGCGACTGGGTGCGATCGTTCGCGATTCCACTTCCCCTCATCGTGATCGGCCGCCAGATGGGGGCGCCCGAGGAGGACATCTGGCAGATCAAGGCCTGGACCGACGCGTGGGTCCAGCGCCTCGGCATGATGCAAACCGAGGAAGAAGCGATCTGGTCGACCGAGCAGGAGATCGCCGCCCAGCACTACTTCCAGCCGATCTTCGAACGACTCCGGCGCGAGCCCGACGACACGCTCCTGTCGGACCTCGTCAACACTGTGATCCCCGAGTGGGGTCGCACGCTCACCGACAACGAGCTGCACTCCGAGATGATGGCCGACACGTTCGTGGGCGGATCGGAGACCACCACCAACGCGCTGGCCGAAGGCGTCCGGCTTCTCGTCGAGAATCCGTCCGAATGGGAGAAGGTCACGTCCGACCCCGACAAGTACGTTCCGCTTCTCGCCGAGGAAGTGCTCCGACTCGAGGGTCCGGTGCAAGGTCTCTTCCGCACCGCGGCCGTCGACGTCGAGCTGCACGGCGTCACCATCCCGGCCGGATCGATGATCAACGTTCGGTATGCCGCCGCCAATCGCGACCCGCAGCAGTTCGAGTGCCCGGCCGACATGGACCTCGACCGCGAAAACGTGCGCAGCCACCTGGCGTTCGGTTTCGGAACGCATCATTGCCTCGGTGCACCGTTGGCTCGGCGCGAACTCGTCATCGGATTTCGAGCACTGGTCGATCGCGTCGAGCGTCTGTGGTTCGTGGACGGGGCCAATGACTTCCGCCATCACCCCAATTTCTGTCTGCGTGCCCTCAAGGAATTGCACGTCGGCTTCACGCCCCGTCGCTGAAGTCGGCCGTTCGAAGGAGACCCATGATTCCCGACCACTCGCACAAGACACTCGCGCAACTGCTCGACCTCTCGGGAAGGCGCGCGGTCGTCACCGGAGGGGCCAAGGGAATCGGTGCGCAGACGGCCCGTCGACTCGCCGAGGCCGGCGCCGACGTCGTGGTCGCCGACCTCGATCTGTCGGCCGCCACCGCGACCGCGACCGATATCGCCAACGCGACCGGGCGCACCATCGTGGCCGCGTTCATCGACGTGGGCGACACCACCTCCATCGTCGCCGCCGCCGATGTCGCGATGAGTCGCCTCGGGGGCATCGACATCTGGGTCAACAACGCCGGCATCTACCCCACGACGGGCCCGGCCATCGAGGCCACCGACGAGTTCATCGATCGCATGCTCTCCATCAACGTGCGCGGCAGCTTCGCCGGAGCGCGCGAAGCCGCCAAGCGAATGAAGTCGGGCGTGATCATCAACCTGGCTTCGATCGCCGGTTTGAGCGCCACCCCGGGGATCAGCGCGTACGTGATGTCGAAGCACGCCGTGATCGGCATGACGAAGGTGTTGTCCCGCGAGTTCGCCCCGCTCGACATCCGCGTGGTCGCCGTGGCGCCCGGGCCGATCGACACACCAGGTGTCCAGGATCAGTTGGCCCCGCTGAAGGCCGCGGGCGTCGACGTCGGCGCGATGCTGTCGAAGACGCCGCTCGGACGCGGCGGCGTACCCGACGACATCGCACGGGCGATCGTCTTCCTCGCATCCGATCTGGCCGCCTGGGTGAACGCCGAGACGCTGGTCGTGGACGCCGGATCGCTCGCTCGCTGATGACTCCCGAACTCGTCGCCCGGCTCACCGAGCAGATGCGGTACGAGTTCTCACGGACCGCACCACCCGAGGGCTTCCCGAAGTTTCCCGACATCCCGGTCGAGCGATTCACCAGCGACGAGTTCTGGGAACTCGAGCGCGAACATCTGTGGCCCAAGGTGTGGGTCGTCGCCGGCCGTGTCGACGACATCCCGAACAGCGGCGATTTCATCACCTTCGACGATCTCGGCCCTCCCATGCTCCTCGTTCGCGGCCGAGACGATCGGGTTCGCGCGTTCTACAACACGTGCCAGCACCGCGGAGCGCCGGTGGTCCGCGAGCCGAAGGGTTCGTCGAAGTTGCTGCGCTGCCAGTACCACTCGTGGTCGTACGACATCGACAGCGGACGCCTCGTCTCGGTTCCCGACGAACGCGACTTCGTCGGACTCGACAAGGATCAGCGTTGCCTGGCCACCATCCGCTGCGAGGTCTGGGACGGCTGGATCTTCGTGAACCAGGATCCCCAGGCCATGCCCCTCCGCGAATGGCTGGGCCCGATCCCCGACGAACTCGCGGAGCTGCAGGGACCACGTCTGCGCACGGTCGCGCGCGAGAGCGAGGTCGTTCCGTGCAACTGGAAGGTCACGGCCGAGGCGTTCCTCGAGGTGTACCACTTCAAGCACATCCACTCACGCGGTGGCGACAGCCTGCTCGACAATCGGGGCGCGGTCATGTCGCTGCTTCCCAACGGCGGCTCGCGCATGATCACGCCGTACTCGAAGGGCACCTACTCGCTCCTCGGGATGCGCGACTTCGACGACTACCAGCACGTCGTCCTGCCCGGATTCGAGGACATCGACACGGTCAACGACATGGTGCGCTGCACGAGCACGGCCTACTCCGTGTTCCCCAACCTCATCACGCCCATCGCGGCGCACGGCTTTCCGTTCATCACCTTCTGGCCCATCGACAAGCGCACCACTCGTATCGATTGGACGCACTACGCGCCCATCGACTTCGATCCGGCCGACGGCCTGCCCGAGCACTGGAAGGGCCGTCTGGCCAACTTCGCGCAGATCATGGCCGAGGACTTCTGGAACATGGCGCCGATGCAGAAGTCGCTCGAGTCGCCCGCCATGCGCGGCGTGCCGATCAATTATCAGGAGCGCCGCATCTGGCACTTCCACGAGCAACTCGACTCCATGATCGGCCGCGACCGGATTCCATCCGACCTTCAGGTGGCCCGGCTCATCGGCCCGTACATCGAGCGCTGAGCCGGGTTCGATCGTCGGGTCAGCCGCGGGCCACGGCCGGATTGCCGTCGGTCCACATGATCACGAGTTCGCGCCGGGCGATCCGCCAACCGGCCGCTTTGCGCACGAGTTGATCCTCGTAGCGACCGGCCACGATGAAATTGGGGCCGCCGTGGGCCGAGCGCTTCACGTGCTGGGCCTGGAGGTAGCACCGACTCGACGCGTGATCGCCGTCGACCACGATCTGGTGGTTGGAGATGATGTGCTGACTCTCGTCGAGATGCGACAGGGCGCGGCGAACCCGCTCCTTGATCGCGGCGACACCCGCGAGTTCCTCGGTGAGAAAAGCCGTGGCGTCGGGAAGAAAGACGTGATCGAGATCGTCCCAATTCTTCGAGTCGAGAGCCCAGGTGTACCGCACGGTCAGATCGACGATCGCGGCCCGATCGACGAGCAGGCGCGACGGTTCGACGTCCTCGACCGACTGCGCTCCGAAGCGAACCGGATGCTTCCCCATGTGCGCCACGGTAGTCGGCGTCTGGCAGGCTTCGAACGTGAGCCCCCTCGGACGACCGGTACAAATCGCCTACGCCGTCGACCCGTCGGGCGATCTCGAGCGGATCGCGGAACTCGTCCGCGACGCCACGGGAGCCGGACCCTTCGTCGTGGTGCGCAACATTCCCCTGGCCTCCTGCTCGATCAGCGGTCGACCCGGAGCCTTCGACCACTCATCGGCCTACGGATGGTGGGGCGAATTGATGGTCGAACTCGTGCAGGAGCACACACCGCCCATCATCGATCGAATCTCCGGACTCCATCACGTGGCGTTCATGGTGCCGGATCTCGAGCAGGCGATCGACTGGTGTCGACGCCGGAACTGGCCGACCCTGCTCGACGCCGCCACCGGCGTCGGTCAGCGCTTCGTGTTCGCCGACGCGCGCGGATCACTCGGCCACTTGGTGGAGATGTACGAACCCTCGGAGCGACTCCTCGGGTTCTACGACCACGTTCGCCAATTGGCGAACGCCTGAATCAGTTCATCACCGAGTCGTCGATCCAGCTGCCGTGGAAGCCGAAGGGCACGCGCTGCGGCAGATGAACACGGGCCACCGGCGGCTTCGAGAGATCGCTGGCGTCGAGGATCACGAGATCACTCGAATCGGTCGCGTCGTCGTAGACGAAGCCCATGGCCCAACCCTCGTCCTCGCCCGAGGCCGAGGTCTCCTGCACGAAGACGAATTCGCCCGGGTGAGCCGACGGGCCCAGGTCGTGAATGGTCTTGGAACCGTTCGACATGTCGTAGCGCGCGACCACCCCGGGGGCGTCCATGCCGCCCATGGCCTTGGGACGGGTGCCGGACACCCAGCCGTAGCGGTGCTTCAGGCCGACCACGCGATCGTCGACGCGCGGGAACGCGTGCGCCCAGTCGTCGAGTTGGGTCTCCTTCACCGCACCGGTCTTCATGTTGAACGACCAGCGGTACATGTAGCACGGCTCGAAGTTGTCCATCGATCCACGCCACATCGACGCGTGGCGGCCCACGTCGCAGATCACCTCATCGCCGTCGACGTACGCGTTGAGCGGATGGAACACGTAGCACGGATCGACTTCGAACCACTTCACGTCGGCGTCGGTACCCATCCGGGGCAGGATGCCGATTCGTGCGCCGTAGTCGTCGTCCCAGCCGATGGGCGGCAGACCCTTGGCCATGTTGTCCATGTTGAACACCACGGGAAGGTCCATGAAGATCGCGTGGTCGCGCGTGATCATGAAGTCGTGCATCATCGTTCCCTTGGGAGTGGTGATGGGTGCGGTGTGCACCAGATCGCCCTTGGCGTCGAGCACGTGGTACGTGACGTACGGGGACACCGCGCCGTAGCCGAAGAAGTGCAACTCGTTGGTCTCGGGGCACAACTTCGGGTGGGCGGTGAACGCGGTCTTCAACTTGCCGCCGAAGTCGTCGCAGCCCATGGTCTCGAGTTCAGGTGAGAGCTCCCAGGGAAGGTGGCCTTCTTCGAGGGCCCAGATGCGACCGGCGTGGGCGAGCACATGCGTGTTGGCGGCGCTGGCGGTGGGGTCGAAGATGCAATCGGCATCCATCGCGTCGAGACCCTTCTCCAACTTCGGCGTGCGAACGTAACGGTTGCGGTACCACTGCGCCCGGCCGCCCTCGAGGCGGACGCCGTGCACCATGCCGTCGCCGAAGAACCAGTGTCCGGCCGTCCCGCTCTTCGGGTTCGAGCCGTTGCGCACGTACAACCCCGACAACGCCTTCGGGATGGTGCCGGTGACCTTCAAGTTGGTTTCGGTGAGTTCGTCGAACACCGGCGCGTAGTTGCCGTTGAGGAACCAGGGCTTCTTCTCGTCGATGATGTCGGTCATGATCTCTCCCGTGTGATTCGTGTGTCGTGATGTGATCGTCGCTACGACCGCACACTCGCCCACCACGGGGCGACTTGGGCAGCGAAGCGTTTGGCGTACAGGCGCGTCAATTCATCGGCGGCCTGCGACAGATCTTGAGCCGCGGTGCGCGGAAGCGGGGCGGCCCCGTCCACCGGATCGAGCCATTCGAGCTTCAGCCCGGCCAGCACCGAGCCCAATTGGGGCGACGCGGCTTCGTGGTGGTCGCTCGTCTGATGCGCGATGAACGAGGCGAAGTCGCGAAACGCGAGCAAGGTGTAGTACGTGCCCGGCTCGCTGCCCCGCCAGTACTCGTAGCGAATGAGGCCTTCTTCGCCGGCATGGCTGGCCGCGTACAAGTCGCGCGAGATGGCTTCGAAGGCCGCCTCCGAACCGGGTTTCACGGTGATGTGGGCCAGGATCGTTGCCACGTGCGAACCGTAACAAACTCAGCCGACGAGGCGTTCGCTGAGCGCCCAGAGGGCCTGGGCCTTGACCGGATCGACGGCACGGGCCGCGACGCCCCGCCCGTCGACGTTCACCACGTCATCGGTCAGAACCGGTGACACGTCGCAGTCCTCGCAGTACATCCCTCCCCGACCATCCAGGAACGGCGAGGTCAGGGCCCACACCTGGGTCGCGGCACCCTGCGGAATCGACTTCCACGAGAACGACGAGCCGCCGCCCTCCATGCGCGACATCAACGCCTTGATCACCTCGGGAGTCATATAGCGACCGAGTTCGGTGTGAATGCCGCCGGGGTGGATCGCGATACCCCGAACTCCGCGATCCCTCCAGCGCCGGTCGATCTCGACGGCGTGGAGGACGTTGCACGACTTGGCGGCTCCGTAGGCGAGGAACGGCTCGTACGGCCGGCGTTCGAAATTGAGATCGTCGAGGTCGACGTCGCCCATCCGGTGTCCGGCCGAGCTCACGCACACGACCCGGGCCGGCGCGGAGTCGGCGAGCATCGGCAGGAGTTCGCGAACGAGCAGGAAATGCCCGAGATGATCCACGGCGAACTGGCTCTCGAACCCGTCGGCCGACAATGCGAACGGTGTGGCCATGATGCCGGCGTTGGCCACCACGCCGTGCAGAGGTCCGCCGGCGGCGACGAACCCGCGCATCGCCGAACGAACCGAGTCGAGCGACCCGAGGTCGACATCGAGAATCTCTAGTCGCGCGCTCGGATGCGCCGAACGGATACCAGCAGCAGCACTCTCGTTCTTGGCCCGATCGCGAGCCGCCATCACAACCGTCGCACCGCGGGCCGCCAGAGCTCGCACCGTTTCGAGTCCGAGTCCACCCGAGGAGCCGGTCACGAGATACCGCCGGCCCACCAGGTCGAGGCCCTTCAGGACGTCGTCGGTGGTGCTGGTCGCATCGAAGCCGCTCCCCTGACGGTCGTCGTACGCAAGGTCGTTCTTGGTCGTCATCCGAGTGGCCCTCCCGCGAACCAGCGATCGAACATCGGCTTGATCGCGCTCCACACCAGTTCGACGATGAGACCCGACGGGGGTTGAACATACGTGAAGGCGCCGAATCCCTTGGCCGGTTCGGCCTGCGCCATGAGCAACGTCCAACCGGCGTCGACCAAGTTCTGGGTGTCGGCGCGAACGTCATCGGACCACACGCCGATGTGGTGCGCTCCGGGCGACGTCCGCCCGTCCCAGATGGATCCGGGTGCACCTTCGAGCAATTCGAGATGCATCGGATCCTCGGCCGAGTACGTGAACTTGAGCGGAATCGTGACCGAACCGGAGTCGGGCGTCCAGACCGACTGTTCGCGCTCCTGCAATGAGCACCAGGTGACGCCGAGCGTCGAGCCCATCTCGGTCATCGCGGCTTCGATGTCGGGCACTCGGATACCGAGGTGGTAGGCGCGCCCGAAGTCGATCATGATCAGATGCGCCTCTGCTGGCCTTCCCAGTACGGCGCGCGCAACGGCGCCTTCTGGATCTTGCCGGTACCGGTGCGCGGGATGACGTCGATGAAGTCGACCGATCGCGGCGCCTTGTATCCGGCGAGCAGCTTGCGGCAATGCGCGATCAGATCACTGGCCAGTTGGTCGGATGCGGCGTGGCCCTCGGCCAACTGCACGACGGCCTTCACGCTCTCGCCGAACTCCTCGTCGGGCACACCGATCACGGCGACGTCCTCGACCGCCGGGTGCGAGGCGAGCACACCTTCGATCTCGGCCGGATAGATGTTCACTCCACCCGAGATGATCATGTCGATCTTTCGATCGGAGAGCCACAAGTAGCCGTCGGAGTCGATGTAGCCGACGTCGCCGGTGGTGAACACTCCCGGCTCGAGATGGGCGGCCTTCGTCTTGGCCTCGTCGTTGTGATACGTGAAGTCGGTGCCCATCTTGTTGCGGAAGTAGAGGGTGCCCTCGCTCCCTTGGGCCACGCGCTGGCCGGCATCGTCGACGACGATCACTTCGACGGTTTCGAGAGGCTTGCCGACACTGCCGCCCTTCTTCAACCATTCGTCGGCCGGAATCACCGAGATGATCGAGCCCTCGGTCGAGCCGTAGTACTCGGTGACCTTCGGCCCCCACCACTCGATGAGACCGCGCTTCACAGCGGGCGGACACGGTGCCGCCCCGTGCCACGCCACCGCGAGCGACGAGCCCGAGAACGACTTCTTCTGCTCATCGGAGAGATCGAGCAGGCGCTTCATCTGAGTGGGAACCAGGTGCACGTTGGTGCACTGGTGTCGATCGATGAGGTCGATGACACCCGCCGAGTCGTACTTGTGCTGCATCACGACCGACGAGCCGTTGATCATCGGCAGGAACGAGAAGGCCCACTGCGCCGAGTGGTAGAAGGGTCCGCACAACAGCGTGCGGCCCGGGCTCGGAACGAAATTGGTGAATCCGGCGGCGACCAACTTCATGATGTCGGGGGTGACGGCGAGGCCGCCCGAGAGTGCACCACGCACACCTTTCGGACGTCCGGTCGTACCCGAGGTGTAGAACATCGGGCCACCCAGCGCCTGATCGGCCGGCTCGGACGGATCGCCACCGGCCACCACGGTCTCGAACTCGACGAAACGCGAATCGCCGCGCACGGCCGACGCCGCACCCGTGCCCACTCCGACGACGACCTGGACGCCTTTGGCACGCTCGTCGCGCAAGGCCTCGGCCACCGCCGACCCGAAACGCTCGTCGACCACCACCGCCTTGGCGTTCGCATCGGTGAAGACATAGGCCAACTCGTCGGCGACCCAGTGCCAATTGACCGGCACGTACGTCCAGCCGCCGTGCGCACAAGCCATGGCGATCTCGAACCATTCGCACTGATTGCCGGCGATCACCGCGATGGTGTCACCGGCGGACAAACCGCGATCGCGCAGCCCGTTGACGAGTCGATTGACTCGCTCGTCGAACTCGGCCCAGGTGACGGTGCGACGCTCGTCGACGAGCGCCATGTCGCCGCCACGCGACGACGCCGAATCGCGCGTGAGCGTGGCCATGTCAGCGCGACAGAATCGTGACGCCCGAGATGCCCGGCGCGCCGTAGACGTGGGTGTAGGCGACCTTCGGGTTGTTCGGAACCTGACGGGCTCCGGCGTCACCGCGCAGCTGCAGGACGTTCTCGTAGACCTGGCGAAGACCCGATGCGCCGATCGGCTCACCGTTGGCAAGGCAGCCGCCATCGGTGTTCACCGGGAACTTGCCGCCGATTTCGGTTTCGCCCGCCTGGATCATCCACTCCTGCTCGCCGTGCTCGCAGAAACCGTTCTCGGCCATGTGCATCACTTCGGCGCCGGCCTCGGTGTCCTGCAGCTGGGCGAGATCGATGTCGTCGGGGCCGATGCCCGCCATCTCGAACGCAGCCTTCGAAGCGTCGACCGTGGGGCCGGCGTTGTGCTCGAGCGCGATGGACGGCGCGAGAACCTCGAAGGAACCGAAACGACGGCTCCGCACTGCCGCCGCCCGCAAATACACGGGCTTGTCGGTGTACAAGTGCGCTTTGTCGGCGCGGCACAGAATGAGGGCCACACCGCCCTCACCCGGGTTGCAGAACATGTACTGCGTGAGCGGGTACGAGAGCATGGGCGAGTTGGCCACTTCCTCCTCGGAGATCGGCTTGCGACGCCACGCCATCGGGTTGAGCGAGCCGTTGCGGAAGGCCTTCGACGACACCTTGGCCAGCGTGTTCGGCGTGATGCCGTACTCGTGCATGTACCGATTGATCTTCATGCCGAAGAATTGAGTGGTGAGCGCCAGACCCGACGCGCCGTACCAGTCGCCCAGGCCCGAGCCCTTGGTGTTCACGCGGAAGGCTCCGCGCTCGTGCTTGTCGAAGCCGATCGCGATGCCGAGGTCGAAGACTCCGGAACGAATGGTGTTGTAGGCCGAGAAGAGCGCCGAACCGCCCGTCGCGCAGCCGTTGGCGACGTTGATGAACTGCAGACCGGTGAGACCGAGCAGAGACACCATCGTGTCGGCGGCACCGGCGGCCATCGAGCCGCCGAAGGCGAACTGCATGTCTTCCCAACTGAGTCCGGCGTCGGCACACGCGCGCCGGACGGCGATCACACCTTGATCCATGCCGGACACTCCTTCGGTGCGTCCGAACTCGTGCATTCCGATGCCGACGATGGCGACTTCCGTGGTCATGTTCCTACCTCGTCCTCTCAGGCCACCGGCGCGAACGCGAAGGTGACGACTTCATTGCCGTTCTCATCGGTGCAGAGCGGGATGATCACCATCTCCATCTCCATGCCGATCTTCAACTTCTCGGGATCGGCCTCGGTGAGGCGGGTCTCGATCTTCAGTTCACCGGGCAGCTCGACGTACCCGACTCCGAAGGCCTTGAAGGTCTTGGGGTCGGCGTCGCCGGCGTAGGGAGGCGCCTTGGGCGGGAAGCCCTGCACGGTCCAGGTCCAGAGCGTTCCGCGCCGACCCAGCTCGACGGTCTCGGTCGTATCGCCGGTGCACTTCGGGCAACCCGACTGAACCGGGAACATGTGGTTGCCGCACTTCACGCAGCGACTGCCGATGAGTGCCGGCTTGTCGGACGGCCAGGTGAACACACCCTCCGTCACAGGAATTCGTGCCATCTTCTCCCCCAGGTGAGTCGACGCGGCTGACTGTCAACCGAGGTCGAGACTAGCCACTACGGTTCGGCCATGGTCAGTCCAGCCTCCGTCAACGGCCCCCTCGATCCGGTCGCGGCCATCGCCGCCGAACGCGCCATCCGACGGTGCCTCCTCGACTACTGCCGGGGCATCGACCGCTGCGATGCCGACCTGGTCGCATCGGTGTACCACCCGGACGGAACCGACGACCACGGCTCGTTCAAGGGTCTCGGGGTCGACTTCGCGCGCATGGCCACGTCGGTCCTGCGCCAGCACGCGGTGGCGACGACCCACTTCCTGGGCAACGCGTTCATCGACTTCACGTCGACCACCACCGCCGAGGTCGAGTCTCAAGTTCTGGCCTGGCACCGCGTGCGCAATGCGGATGGTTCCGAATACCTCGAACAGTTCGGCGGCCGCTACTTCGATCGCTTCGAGTGCCGTGACGGCGACTGGCGCATCGCGCACCGCGCCCTCACCCACGACTGGGACCTCAAGGAAACGATCGACCCGGCGTTTCCGCCGGGTCGATTCACACCGTCACCGCGCACCTGAACTTCGCGATCACGATCCTGATCCTGGCGAATCAGGCTTCGGGCATCGGATAGTGGATTCCCGGGATACCGGGGGCCAACGCCTGGTACCAATCGGGGCGCGGCTGGATGCCGGGGTAGCCCTTGCCGACCTTCGGTGCGGTGTCGGCATTCCACTCCTGGTGGATCGGCGGGATCTGGTAGTAGCCGTTGGCGGCGTTGGTTCCGCCGTCGACCAACAAGTCGTGGCCCGTGATGTAACTCGCGGCGTCGGAAGCCAGGAACATCACCGGCGCGACGATCTCGTGGAGTTCGCCGATGCGGCGCATCGGGGTGCGGCTGGCGATCCACTTGTCCATGCCCAGTGTCTCGAGAGCCGGACGCACCATCTCGGTCATGATGAAGCCGGGTGACACCGAGTTAACCCGAACTCCGCGATCGGCCCACTCGCAACCGACCTGCATCGTCACGTTGCGCAGACCACCCTTGGCCGCGGCGTACGCGATGATGTTCGACTCGTTGGCGCCGCTGCCCATGATCGAGCAGATGTTCACGATGGAGCCCGACTGGCGCTCGAGCATGTGGCGACCGACTTCGCGCAGGTACATGAACGCACCGGTGAGGTCGATGGAGAGGATCCAGTTCCAGGTGGCGGTGTCGTATTGCTCGGCCGACAGACCGCGCAGATCGCTCACGCCGGCGTTGTTGACGAGCACGTCGATCTTGCCGTGCTCCTTGATGCCGGTGGTGACCACGCGCACCACGTCTTCTTCGACCGCTACGTCACCGGTCGCCACGGTGACCTTCGAACCGAGTTTCCGACAACGATCGGCGACCGCTTCGAGCATGTCCTTCGAACGCGCGGTGAGCACCAAGTCGGCCCCCTCTTTCGCGAATGCCTCGGCGAAACCCTCGCCCAGGCCGTACGAGGCGCCCGTGATGAGAACCGTCTTTCCACTGAACTGACCCATGGTGATCACCCTTTCCGGCGCCCCTGCGCCGCCGGGCCACAGTAGAGCCGCTACTCCCCCAACGACCGAACGGGAAGGTCCATGTGGACGATTCCGGCGAGATAGCGATCGAGTTCTCCCTCGAACGGGGCCGCCCGCATCTCGTCGAGGGTCCGTCGACTGCCTAGCAGGCGCAGGCATTCGAAGGCCGACGTGCGCAGTGTGAGCTCCGGTTCGCCCTCTCCGACAACCGATTCGTCGCCGTCGATCACGGCCCGGAAAGCGCCGAGTCCGCTCTTGGCCAGATCCATCTTCACGAGACGCAGACCCAGCCGGGCGGCCAGGCGAACGCCCTCGGAGTCGCGATCGCCCGGCCGATCGACCGCGGTGCGCAAGTCGTGCTCGTGCACGACGGTGTCGTACGTGAGGCCCCACAGGCCTTTCGGCGAGGCCGCGATCATGTCCTCGAACGACGGCGCCTTCTCGTGCCATTCGTCCACGACGCTCGACAACGATCGCTGGCGACGTTCGGCCACCTGCCGGTCGACCCATGCTTGCGAGTCGCCTTGGGGCGGGTTGCCGCCCGCGAGATCGACGGCGATCCCGGTGACGTGCGAGAAGAGGTCGCGAACGTTCCATTCGGGGCAGGCCTGGACGACTCGTCGCGCGTCGTCATCGGACAGCGATGCCGCGACCCGCTCCATGCGCAGGCGCGACGCTCGGTACTGATCGCGCAACTCCTCACCCGAAACGATCATGACGTCACCTTCCCCATGACAGTTCTCATTCCCGATGCACAACGCGCCACGTGCTCGCTCGCGTTCTCCCATCCCCACGCCGATGGCGTCTCGACCGACCACGGAACCCGGGCGCCGATCCGGCGCAGGGTGTCGATGAGGCCCGTCAGATCGAACTCGCCGTCGCCCGGGGCGACTCGGTTGGCCAGACAATCGGTGTAGTAGTCGTCGTGCTGGGGCACCCGCGTTCCGTCGTTCATCTGGACGCCGGTCACGAGTTCTCCGGGCAGTCGGCCGATCGCGGCCAGGTCGTTCGCGCCGCGCTGGTGGTGCCAGGAGTCGACACAGATACCGCCGTTCGATCGACCGGCCCCTTCGACGATGCGTCGCGCGTCGTCGACCGAATAGATGTCGGTGAACGGCAGGAATTCGAGTCCGAGGACGAGCCCGTGATCGGCCGCCCGATCGCACAATGCGCCGAAAGCGCGCGCTCCCGACTCGACGTCACCCGCCGGTCCGATCACCTGCATGTAACGGCAGCCGAAGAAGTCGGCCATTCGGAACGCGGCCTCCTCGAACAACGCGGCCCGCTCACCACCGGCGCCATCGCGACCGAGACCGGTCACGACTTCGATCTCGGCCAGGCACATGTCGTGTTCGCTCAACAGATCGGCCAGCCCGTGCGGCGCGAAGCCCTCCTTCTCCAACGCGAGGTACTGGCCCACGAAGAGTCCGATCCCGGCGAATCCGTTCTCGGCGGCCAGGCGCACGCGCTCCTCGATCGGATGCATGGGCGCCAAGGTGAAATGACTCAGGATCAACTGCTCGGGAGCCATGGTGCGCGGATTAGGTTGAGCCACGTCGCCAGTGTCGCACGACGGCGACCCAGCGAAGGCACAGGGGGCTCACATGGCAACTTCGAACGCGAACGGCCGACTCGACGGCAAAGTGGCCGTGATCACCGGTGGAGCGAGCGGTATCGGCGAGGGAACCGTCCGCCGCTTCGTGGAGGAAGGCGCCCGGGTCGTCATCGCCGACATCCAGGACGAACCCGGCCGGGCCCTGGCGGCCTCGCTCGGCGCGGTTACGACGTTCGTTCACACCGACGTCACCGATGAGGACCACGTGGCCCGCGCGGTCGACACCGCGGTGTCGTCGTTCGGCCGCCTCGACGTGATGTTCAACAACGCCGGCATCGTCGGAGCCGTGGGTCGAATCTCCGAGACCCCGGCCGATCAATGGGATCGCACGGTGGCCATTTTGCTGCGCGGCGTGTTCCTCGGCATGAAGCACGCGACCCGGGTGATGATCCCGCAGAAATCGGGAGCCGTGATCTCCACGTCGAGCACCGCCGGCATCCTCGGCGGACTCGGACCGCACTGCTACACCGCCTGCAAGCACGCGGTGATCGGCCTCACCAAGTCGGTGGCGTCCGAAGTCGCCCAGCACGGGATTCGCGTCAACGCGATCTCGCCAGGCAACACCGTCACCGCCATGACGTCAGCGGTGATGACCGGCGATCACACGCAGATCGAAACCGCCACCAAGCACATCGCCGCTTCGTCGATGCTCGGCATCCCCGGACTTCCCATCGACATCGCCAACGCCGCCGTGTATCTCGCCAGTGACGAATCGCGCTACGTCACGGCGCACACCCTGGTGGTCGACGCCGGCCAGACCACGATCGGCGGCAACGGCCGCTTCCACCAACAAGACGCTCAACTGTTCCGCGAAGCCGGAATCCGCGAGCGCTCCTAGAGGCGAGGGTCGACCAACACCTTCGTCTGCGTCGACGTACCGCTGGCCAGATCGGCGAGAGCCGCATCGAGGTCGGCCAGGCCGATCGTCGACGAGTGCAACGGCTCGGTGCGGAAGCGGCCATCGGCGATCATGCCCATGGCCATGTCGAACTCTTCGTTGGTGTACGCGAGGGCCGACGTGACCGCGATTTCCTTGATGAGCCACGTGGCCGGGACGATCGAGGCGTTCTCATCGGCCAGACCGATGAGGCACATCGAACCACCGCGTCGCGCCAGGTCGACGGCCGACTGGACGGCGAACGGCCGACCCACGCACTCGTACACGATGTCGGCGCCGAGGCCGTTCGTGAGCTCCTTCACCAGCGCGTCGGCCGGCTGGCCGGGTTCGACCGCGTGGTGCGCTCCGAGTTCGAGTGCGAGCGCGCGCCGCTGGGCATTGGGTTCGATCACGACCACCACGCCGGCGCCCGCCGAACGCACCCACTGCATCGTGCCGAGACCGATGGGACCCGCTCCTTGCACAACCGCCACGTCACCGAGTCGGAGTCCACTCTTTCGCACGGCGTGGAACGCCACCGTGGTGGGCTCGACCTGCGCGGCTTGCTCGTCCGACAACGCGGGATTGGTGCGCACGACCCGTTCGGCCGCCACCGCGATTCGCGAGGCGAAACCTCCGTGCGGCGGCGCGAGCGGATCACGGCCAAGAGCCGACATGAACGACACGAGGCATCGATCGGCCTGGCCGGCTCGACAGGCCGGGCACTTGCCGCACGACGGAGCGATCGCCACCACCACGCGATCACCCTCGCTCAGATTCTTCACCTCGCGGCCGACGGCCGAAACCGTTCCGGCCCACTCGTGACCGCAGATCGCCGGGTTGTAGGGCTGACCCGATTGGTACGCATGGATGTCGGTCCCGCAGATACCGCACAGTGCGATGTCGACGACGACACCCTTGTCGGCCGGGACCGGATCGGGGAACTCGACCATCTCGACTCGGTTCCGACCGGTGATCAGTGCTGCGAACATGTCTCCCCCTCGATCGGAGTCTCACAGTAGGCGAACGATGACCTAGGGTTCGCCCCGACACGCGGCACCGCGTTCAGCACGACCGACAGGGGGAATCCATGGCACTCATCGCGATCGAAGCGGCCATCCGCATCAACGACCCGGCCCAGCGCGACGCCGCCGTCGCCGCATCCATTCCGTTCCAGAAAGGCACCCGCGACGATGAGCCGGGCTGCCTCGTGTACTGCTTCGCCGCCGATCCGGTCGAGCCCGACCTGATCCAGGTGTACGAACTCTGGGAGGACGAGGCGACTCTGGCCGCACACTTCGACCACCCGAATTATCACGGCATGCGCGACCTGCTCGGCAAGTTCGGCCTCAAGTCGGCGGTGAGCCGCAAGCTGCGCATCGACAAGACGGCGCCGGTGTACGGCCCCGACTTCAAGGCAACCGCGTCCTTCGACTGATCGCGCCCTCGGCGCGTCAGGACGTCGCGCGTTCGCGCGCCCAGCGATAGTCGGCCTTGCCCGACGGGCTGCGGTACACCTGGTCGACGAACACTGCTCGTCGCGGCGCTTTGTAGTCGGCGATACGCGTCTTCACATGCGCGATCAGGTCGGCTTCCGACAGCGCACCGCCGTCAGTGGACACCACCGCGACCACCGTCTCGCCGTAGCGCTCGTCGGGCACTCCCACGACGACGCAATCGACCACGTTCGAGTGCGAACGCACGGCGACTTCGACTTCCTCGGGGTACACCTTCTCTCCACCGGTGTTGATGCACACCGAGCCCCGACCGAGGAGATGCACCGTGCCATCGGCATCAATACGCGCGTAGTCGCCGGGCACCGTGTACCGCACACCGTCGATCGTTCGGAAGGTTCGAGCGGTTCGCTCGGCGTCGCCGTAGTAGCCGTCGGGCATCGGTCCGGCCGCCGCGAGCACGCCGGCGCGGTCGGAGCCGAACGGAATCTTCTCCCAAGTCTGGTCGTCGAAGAGCGCGGTCGCCGGCGTCGCCATGAACTTGGCGGTCGCCTGCGGGTCCTGGCCGGGCATGGTCATCGCCACCGCGAACGGACCGCCTTCCGATGCACCGATCATGTCGAGAACCACGGCGCTCTTCGCCCGTTGCATGAGTGCCGACTTCATCTCGCTCGACAGGGTGGCGCCGGTCGACACGATGCGCGCGAGCGACGACAGGTCGTAGGGCTGACCAGCCGATTCGGCGCGCTCGATCTCGGCCACGATCGGACGGGCGAACGCGTCGCCGACGATCGACACCTGGGTGACGCGTTCGCGTTGCACGAGGCGCAGCAGTTCGGCCGGATCGAACCGACGTCCGGCCAAGAGCACGACCGTGCCGCCGAGGACGAACGTGGAGAACGCGAGGAACATCGCCGTGCCGTGCATGAGGGGCGGGGCGGTCATGTTGACCGGGCCGCGCCCGGCCGCCTGCAGTTCGACCGCGACTCGCGCGACGTCGTCGACGGTTTCGGGAAGAGGCAAGCCGAGTGACGCGTAACCCGTGAAGGCCAGTGCGCCGAACAACCCGGTATGGCTCCACACCACGCCCTTGGGCAAGCCGGTGGTGCCACCCGTGTAGAGCAGGAGCGAGTCGCTCCCGGAGCGCGCGATGGGGGCCATCGGCGAGGCGGACGACTTGGCCTCGTGGTACCACGATGCCCCGGCCAGAAGCGCGTTGCCGCTGTCGTCGTCGACCTGCAGCAGCAGACGAAGCGCCGGCAGCGAGCGCCGCGCTTCCTCGACCACCGGCGCGAAGGCGGAGTGGAACACCAGCGCCGTCGCCCCCGAATCGGAGAGCACATGGACGATCTCGGGAGCCTTGTAGCGGTAGTTCACGTTGACCGTGCTCGCGCGCACCTTGAACGACGCGTAGGCCGACTCGAGGTACTCCGGACAGTTGTAGAGGAGCTGGCCGACCTTGTGGTCGTGGCCCACGCCAGCACCGTTCATCACGGCGGCTACGCACGATGCCCCACCGTCGAGTTGCGACCACGTGAGATGGGTGTCGCCGATGACGACCGCGACGTGATCGGGTTGAGCCGCGGCCAACGCTTCCCACAGCGTGGCCCAACTCTCGCTCAGCACGTTCAGCCCTCGGGGACGACGAACGGGGCCAGCTCGTCGACGGAACGTCCGTCGGCGGCGAGACCCTCGGCGATGAACCGATCGATGTTGCGGTGGATCAGTCGAATACGCGTCTCCTGATACAGACCGAACGACACACCCTTCTTGGCGCGCTTCGCGGTCATCTTCAATCCGAGCTGCACCTTGGGCAGGTTCTCCATGTCTTGTTCGAACACGTCGGCCAGACCGGCCATGCCTTCGGCTTCCTTCCACGACTGCTCGAGGCGCAGACGTTGTGTGGGTGCGGGCGCCGGACGCTCCTTGCCCGGAGGCACCGGCATCATGCGCAACACGTCCATGAAGCAGGTGTCGGGGGTGCGGCCCGGTCGCCAGCGGTACACCAGCGACTGACCGACCCCGGCCCACGGCATGAACGCGGGGAACAAGTGGTAGAGGTGCGCGTCGAGAATCTCGGAGTCGGACGTGGTCGAGAGATCGACACCGAACACCTGACCCATCGCCCCGCGGAACACATCGGCCACGACTTCGCGTGCCGACTTGCCGTCGGGCACCTGAATCGCTCCGCGACCGGCCCGAGCCGAGAACGCGAGGTAGGCGTCGGCCACTTGCTGTTCGGGCAAGTTGCCGAGGTGCGGGCTCTGCACACCGAAACCGTTGATGAATCGCGTGACGTACTGCGAGTCCTCCCAGATCGAGTATTCGCTGTTGGCGTCGCCGGCGAATTCGAGGATCTGCGGATGCGTGGCGATCACGTGGTAGCCCTCGGCGAAGGCTTCCATGCAGACCTTCCAGTTGGCCGGCACTTCCTTCACCGCGTGGAACGCGACGTAGCGGTTGCCCATGTTGAAATCGCGGCCGAAATGCTCGATGAGTTTGGCGGCCACCGACTCGAAGGGTTCGGCGTCGGGATCGAGGTTCACGAACACGAACCCTTCCCACACCGCGACCTTGGCCTCGGGCAGGCACGAGTCGGGCTGCTGCCACACCTGGGGGAAGTCCCACTCGGCCGGGAGTTCGACCAGCTTGCCGTCGAGATCCCAACGCCACCCGTGGAACGGGCAGCGGAACGAACCCACGCGCCCGTCCTCGGTACGCAACTTGGTTCCGCGGTGCAGGCACGAGTTGTGATACGCGCGGATCGATCCGTCCTTCGCGCGCGTGACGAGCAGCGACTGATCGGCGACGTCGTACACGACGTGATCTCCCGGCTGGGCGATCTCGTCGACGTGGCAAGCCATCTGCCACGTGCGCGTCCAGAGGTACTCGTACTCGAGTTCGGCGAACTTCGGCGCTGTATACCGAATCTTCGGCACATCGGCCTTGCCCTGCGGAACGTACGAGTGGTCGGTGAGCGACTGGGGCACCGGCCGGGTGTCGGCCGCCAACAAGTCCTGCACACTCGGACCCGTACTGCGGGCCCGACCGATCTGATCGTCGATTGCCGTCACGAAACCCCTCCCGTTTCGAACATCGTCTTGGCTGTCTTGTAATCGGCCTTGCCATTGGGAGCGCGTGGCACCGTGGTCACGAACACCAACTGCTTGGGCACCTTGTAACTCGACAACTTCGTCTTGGTGTAGGCGATCACTTCATCACCTGTCGGCTGGGCGGCTCCCGCCGCCAAGGAAGCGACACCCACCACGCGGTTGCCGAACTTCTCGTCGGGCACGCCGAACACGAGGCAATCGGCCACGGCCGGGTGAGTCTTGACGACCTCTTCGACTTCCTCCGGGAACACCTTCTCGCCGGCGGTGTTGATGCAGTTCGAGCCGCGACCGAGCAAGGTGATGGTTCCGTCGGCCTCGACGAGAGCCATGTCGCCCGGGAAGCTGTACCGAACGCCATCGATCTCGCGGAACGTGCGCGCCGACTTCTCGGGATCCTTGTAGTAGCCGATCGGCACTCCCGGGCCGCTGACGCCGACCATGCCCACGACTCCCGAACCAGCCGCGACTTCCTTGTCGTCGGGCCCGAACACCTTGGTGTTGGGCATGGCGCCGAACGACGCGGTGGTGTTGATGTTGTCCTTGGTGGCCATGGTCTGGGCCATGCCACCTTCGCTCGAGCCGAGGATGTCCATGACGGCCGAGGTGGGCATGTGCTCGAAGATCCCGGCCTTGATGTCGGCGGAGAACATGGCCCCGGTCGAGATGATCATCTGCACCGACGAGGTGTCGTACGACGTTCCGGCGGCGGCCTTCTCGCGCAGAGCGTTGAGCATCGGTCGGGCGAAGGCGTCGCCGACGATCACCAACTGTCCGACGCGATGCTTCTCGATGACGCGGAACATCTCGTGCGCATCGAACGAGCGCCCTTCGAGCAACACGACCTTGCCGGCCATGAGGTGCGGCAGCAGCGCACCCAGCCACACACCGGTTCCGTGCATCAGCGGACAACCCGGAATGGCGGTGGGCTGACCCATGGCCTGGTGCACGACCTTGGCGGTGCCGACGACTTCTTCGACGGAGGCGAAAGGTCCGCGACCCATCGGTGCGGTGTAGAACCCGAGGAATCCTTCCGTGAAGGTCCCGAGCGAATACATCACACCCTTGGGCATGCCGGTCGTGCCACCGGTGTAGAGCATGTAGAGATCGTCACGACCGCGTTCCTGGCGCGCCGCCGGGGAGTTGGCCGCCAGCAGTTCATCCCACGAGACCGCACCCGGCACCCCGGCCGATGGGCCGTCGAGCACCTCGACCAGCAACTTGAGCTTGGGCAGGCGGTCCTTCACCCGCTTGATGCGGTCACCGAGACTGGAGTGGAAGACGACGGCCTCGCAGTCGGCGTTCTCGAGGAGGTAGTGCAGTTCGTCGTCGAGATACCGGTAGTTGACGTTGACCGGAGTGACCCGCGACTTGAAGGCCGCGTACTGCGTGACCAGGTACTCGGGGCAGTTGTACATGAACATGCCGACCTTGGAGCCCAGGCCCATCCCCTGGGCGCCGTAGGCCGCGGCCACCCGGGCCGCCTGGTCGTCGTACTGAGCCCACGTGATCTCCCGGTCGCCGTAGGCGATGGCCGTGGCGGTGGGCATGGCATCGGCGTGAGCCTCGAAGATGTTGGCGAATGTCAACATGATGTCTCCCTCGGATTTTGGACCGAGAGTAGTCGGACCCTGGACGGAACTAATCACCGAGTCAATAATGGTCCCATGACCGCTCTCGACCCGCGCCTGGCTCGCTCCCCGGGCATCACATACCAGGAGTTGCTCGACACCGACACCCACCCGGTGCCGGACGTCCTGCGGCTCGAGTCGCCCCGCTTCCTCGGCGATGCCGACGTGCCGATCGAGCGCTACGTCTCGCGTGAGTACCACGAACTCGAGAAGGAAAGACTCTGGAAGCGCGTGTGGCAGTTCGCGTGCCGCGAGGAGCACATCCCCGGACCGGGCGACTACCACGTCTACGAGATCGCCGACCTGTCGTTCATCGTGGTGCGCCAACCCGACTTGTCGATCAAGGCCTACCCGAACGCCTGCTTGCACCGCGGACGACGTCTCAAGGACTACGACGGCCACTGCTCGGAATTGCGTTGCCCGTTCCACGGCTTCGCGTGGGCGCTCGACGGCACCTTGGCCGATGTTCCGGCTCGCTGGGATTTCCCGCACGTCGACGAGCGAGCCGATGTCGACTTCATGTTGCCCGAGTGCCGGGTCGCCACGTGGGGCGGTTTCGTCTTCATCAACCCCGATCCGAACTGCGAGCCATTCGACGACTTCGTGCGCGAGCTGGCCGAGCAATTCGAGGTGTGGAAGCTCGAGGACCGCTACGTGGAGGCCCACGTCACCAAGGTGATCGGCGCCAACTGGAAGATCGCCCAGGAAGCCTTCTGCGAGGCCTACCACGTCAACGCCACGCACCCGCAGATCCTCTATTACCTCGGCGACACCAACTCGCAGGTCGACGTGTGGGACAACTGCTCACGTGTCATCACCCCGGCCCTGACTCCGAGCCCGCTTCTCTGGTACGAGGTCAGTCAGGACGAGATGATGCGCTCGATGCTCGACGTGCGCACCGATCAGGACTCTCCCGTTCCCGTACCCGACGGCGCGTCGGCGCGGGCCATCGGTGCCGCCATGGGCCGTGAACGCTGGCGCCCGATCGCCGGCGACATGGTCGACTCGATGAGCGACGCCGAATTCATGGACAGCATCGACTACACGCTCTTCCCCAACTTCCATCCGTGGGGCGCTTTCAATCGCATCGTGTATCGATTCCGCCCGAACGGCGACGATCACCGCTCGGCGATCATGGAGGTGTTGTTCCTGTCACCGTTCACCGGCGAGCGTCCGGCTCCGGCGGCCCGCCGTGATCTGAGGATCGACGAACCGTGGACCACCGCGACCGAACTCGGAATGCTGGCCAAGGTGTTCGATCAGGACGTGTTCAACATGTCGAAGGTGCAACTCGGTCTCGAGACCACTTTCAAGCCCGGCATCACGCTGGCCAATTACCAGGAGGCCAAGGTGCGCTGGTTGCACGCCAAGCTCGGCGAGTGGGTGGGCCGCTGATGCGCGGAATCGTCCATCCTTTCTCCAAGGCGCACTACGAACTCGACGAGGACGGCAACATCCGCGTCACCAAGGACGGCCAATGGGGCGTGTTCGCCACCAACGGCCGTCACTTGCGCGGAGAGATCCGCGAGTGCGACCCGCAATTGTGCGGATGGATCGGCGGTCCGCAGATCGCCAATCACCGCGTGAGCAAGGCCCCCATCGACCGGGCCTGAACGGCCCTCGAACCTCGATCGAAACGGAGACACCACATGCTCAATCCCGACGAGATGCCGAGCCGGCTCGGTTCGTTCCTGACGGCTCGCGCCGGACAGGAGGCGACCGTCGTGTCGTACGAGCCGATGATCGGCGGCTACAGCCGCCTCATGGCGCGGGCCGAGGTCCGCTGGAAGGACGGTCGCACCGAGACCTTGGTGCTGCGGGGTGACCCGCCCCCCGGCAAGGCGATGATGGAGACCGACCGCGACGTCGAATGGGCGTTGCTGCAGTCGCTCACCCAGGCTTCGTCGATTCCGATGGCCAAGGCTCTGCACTACGACGGCACCGGCTCCGAACTCGGCACCAAGTGCATCGTCCTCGACTTCGTCGAAGGCAGTTCGCTGCAGACGCTTCTGAACGGTTGCGATCCCGCCCAGGGCTACGGCCGCCACACGTTCGATCTCGTCGACACGATGGCCCGGGTTCACCGCATCGATCCGAACGACGTCGGTTCGGCCATTCCGCGGCCCACCGACTGGTCGTCGTACATCGACACGCTCATCGACCGCTTCCGCCAGGCCGAGGCGGCGCACGTCGAATCCAATCCGTTCCTTCGCTACGTCGCCGGATGGTTGCAGGCCAACAAGCCGGCCCCGCTCCCCCTGCGCCTCGTGCACAGCGACTTCCAACCGGCCAACATCATGGTGAATCCGGCGGGCGAGCACTTGATGATCGACTGGGAACTGGCGCACATCGGCGATCCCCGCGAGGACATCGGCTACTACAACGTCTACTCGTCGTCATCGGGACCCAATCTCCTCATGACCGATCCGGAGGCTTTCCTCGCGCGCTACCGCGAGCAGACCGGATTCGGCGAGGACG
>JBEAXP010000011.1:0-11653 GCA_041159745.1 Actinomycetota bacterium
GTGCCGCACTGGTTCCAGACTCGTTCCACCGATTGGCCGGTGTACGAAACCGTGTACGACCACCTGGCCTCCGACGCTCCGGTGGAAGATCTGCTCGTGATCGGTGCTGGTAGCGGCAACGACATTGCCGTCGCGCTGGAGAACGGGGCGCAACACGTCGACGCCGTCGAAATCGACCACCGACTCCTCGATCTCGCCAAGAAGAACCACCCCAACCGTCCGTACGACGACCCGCGAGTCGACACCCACGTCGACGATGGACGCGCCTACCTCGAGCGCGCCGACAAGAACTGGAACCTGATCCTCCTCGCCTTGCCCGACTCACTCACTCTCGTGCAAGGCGCTTCGTCCATTCGTCTCGAGAGTTATCTCTTCACGAAGGAGGCTGCCGAGGCCTATCGCGATCACCTCACTGATGACGGCGTGTTCGCGATGTACAACTTGTACCGCGAGGGATGGCTCGTCGATCGCTACGCCGCCACGCTCGCCGACGCCTTCGGGCACGCACCCTGCGTCACGAAACTCGACGGAACCGCGCTGGCGGTCCTCACGGTTGGCAAGGTGCCAGCCAATGTCGACTGCCCGCCGAACGACGAATGGGTGCGCACAGCGAGCACTCCCGATCCGGTCAGCGACGATCGCCCCTTCCCGTACTTGAAGAACCCGTCGATCCCGACCTTCTACCTGGTGGCTCTCGGCCTCATCCTCCTCGTCTCGCTCCTGCTGGTGCGCGCGGTCGGCGGACCGCTGCGCGGCATGCGCAATTACCTAGATCTGTTCTTCATGGGTGTGGCGTTCCTCCTGCTCGAAACCAAGAACGTCGTGCAGTTCGCGTTGTTGTTCGGCACCACCTGGTTCGTCAACGCTCTCGTCTTCGCCGGGGTTCTCGTCTCGGTCATCCTGGCGGTGATCGTGTCACAGAGATTCACCGTCAAGAATCTCGCCATCCCATACGCATTGCTCGGTCTGGCCATCGTCGTGGGTTGGCTCATTCCGCAGTCGAGCCTGCTCGGGTTGCCAATGGTGCCGCGCCTCATCGCCGCCTGTGCGATCGCCTTCGCTCCGATCTTCATCGCCAACGTGATCTTCGCGCAACGCTTCCGTGCGACGAGCAGTTCCACCACCGCTTTCGCCGCCAACCTCATCGGCGCCATGGTGGGCGGCGTTCTCGAATACACGGCGCTCGTGCTCGGCTACCGCAATCTTCTTCTCGTCGCACTGCTGCTCTACACAGCGGCGTTGCTGTCGGGACGCCGCTTCCTTCGCGCCGCCGCCTGACGTCTCCCCACTGTTGCCGTTTCGACGGCCGGGAGAATTAACGCATGCGTACACATACACATGCACACGAGAAGAAGTCACCAAACCGCTACTGGATCGAGGTGGTCGAGATGCTCGACACCGACCGTTCGAGTTTGCGGCGCCGCCACGGCAGCATCCCGCGACTCTTCGTCGGAATCACGATCGTCGAACCCGGCCCCGATCTCGAGCGTCGCTGGAATCGCAAGCGGGCCAAGAACCCGGGCCAATACGGCGAGATCCGTTACGACCTGATGAGCACGAGTTCCACCATCGACAAGGCCAAGGCCGACCGCCGGTGTCGCGAGACCGTGAAGCGACTCATGGCCCGCGGCTTCACCGTCAACGGCGACACGACCACCTGGCGTGTCTACGTGATCGAACTCGACAACAGCCACCTTCCCGGTTGCCCGGGCTACTTCTACGTCGGCCAGACCACCAAGCCGGTCGTGGAGCGCATCGAACAGCACCACAACGGTGTTCGGCGCGGCTCGGGCATCCTCTACTCGCGTGACGCCCACAAGTACTTCCGGGCCTGGCGACCCGAACTCGGCCCCAAGGGCCCCTTCTTCTCCGAGGAAGCCGCCCTGCAGGCCGAATCGCTCACCCGGGTCATGCTCGAGACCCGCGGCTACACGGTGACCGGGGGAACCGAGCGGTACGAATGGGCCCAGGGTCAACGCCGACCGGCTCGCCCCCGACCCCCACGGACACCACGAACCCCCAGTTGAGAGGTCTTTTTCCGCTAATTCGTTTGCGGAGTCGGGCGCGACCTGGTTTCCTGGGGACCGCTTATGACGACTCTCGCCCACTCCGCTTCGATGCATGCCGGCTCAGCCGGTCATTCGTCGTCGTCCTCGTGGCAGTCGTATTTCATGCCGGCCATGTTCGCGAACAACGCCGTGATGGCCGCCGTGGGATGTGCACCCAAGTACTTCACCACGAAGCGTCCGCCCCAGCGGCTCGGGGAGTCACTCACGTAGATCGAAAGATCGCACTGAGAAGGCACCGAGGCCGCTGGGATCCGAATCCCAGCGGCCCTTTTGTTTTTCCGGCCACGAACGCACACCAACCAGGAGACCACCATGACGACCATCGAGATCAACGACATCGACGACACCGCCGCCGTTGCGACGGTTCCTGTCGCGCGTTGCGGAGACGGACACGGCACCCTCACGCCGTTGTTCTTCTCCGACGACCTGGTCGACATCGCCCGCGCCAAGGCCATCTGTTCGCGATGTGCGTTGAGCGCTTCGTGCCTCCAGGGTGCGCTCGATCGTGCCGAACCGTGGGGCGTGTGGGGCGGCGAGCTCCTCGAGAACGGCGTGATCGTCGTGAACAAGAGGCCGCGCGGACGTCCCGCTGTTCTGCCACGGCCCACGCTCGTGATCGACGAGGACCGCACCATTCGTTCCATCACCAACCCCGACGACAAAACCGACTACGAGGTCGTCATCAGGGTCGCCTGATTCTCGATCGCGGGTGACGCTCAGACGAGCCCGTGATTGCCGGGAGCATCCGGTCGGGGCCCGTGTCTCTCCTCCCCCCAGGAGACGCGGGTCACGACCGGACCTCCTCCATCGAAACTCCCTACCGAGACATCTCTCCCTAACCTGACCGTGTGACTTCGCCGTCCTCGCGAACGAATCTTCGCCGCGTCCTCACCATCGTCGCCGCCGGAGCCGTGGTTCTCTTCGTCGCGGTCACCCTCATCGCACGTGGCGGCGACGACAACGTCGACTCGGTGGTTCTCGATCAGCCAGGTGTGTATCAAGAGCCAGGTATCGCGGTGAACGAAGATCTGGCCGGCAGCCGGCTGAGTCAGGCCGTTCTCGAAACCGCCGACGGCACCGCGGTCACGGTCGACGGTCTCTTGTCGCGCGGGCGGCCGGTACTCATCAATCTCTGGTATTCCACCTGCCAACCGTGCAAACGCGAGATGCCGGCCCTCCAGGCGGCGTTCGAAGAATTCGGCGATCGGATCGACTTCGTCGGCATCAACCCGCAGGACTCGGCCGCGACCATGACCTCGTTCGCCGACGAGGTGGGGGTGACCTACGAATTGTTCCGCGATCCGAACGGCTCGTTCACCGTGGCCAATGGCATCGCCACCTACCCCACCACCCTCCTGGTCTCGCGGGACGGACTCGTGATCGATCAGATCGCCGGTGAACTGTCGGACGACGAGATCCGCGACGCCGTCTCGATCCTCCTCGGATGACGGGCTGACAAGATGGAGGTCATGAGCCTGCTCGCGTCGTCCGCCGATCGGCTCTGGCTGAGTTTCGGAAGCGGTCTGCTCGCCGCGGTCAACCCGTGCGGATTCGTACTTCTCCCCACCTATCTCACCTACTACCTCGGCATCAACGGTCGGTCGGCCGAGCAGCGTGATGGCGCCGTCGGCCGTGCGCTGGTGGTGAGTCTGTCGCTGTCGGCCGGATTCATGAGCGTGTTCCTGGTGGTCGGTTCGATCAGCCGCCTGTTCACCGACTGGATCAACCAGAACGCGAAGTACGTTTCGCTCGTGATCGGCTTGGCGATGGTCGGACTCGGTGTCGCCATGCTGTTCGGCTACCGACTGCCCATCACCACACCGAAACTCGACGTGGGTGGGCGGGCGAAGGACCGCACGGTCTTCTCGATGTTCTTGTTCGGCATCGCCTACGCGGTCGCGTCGATCGGCTGCACGATCGGGCCTTTCTCGGCCACCGTCCTCGGAACCATCGACACGGAGGGGTTCGCCACCGGGCTCGTCGCCATCGCTCTCTACGGGTCGGCCATGTCGCTGCTCGTCACCGCTCTCACCGTGTCGCTCGCGGTCGCCCAGGGTGGACTTCTCAGGTTCCTTCGCACCGGAATGAAGTACGTCGAGTTGGCCTCGGCGGTGGTGATGATCGTGTCGGGTCTGTATCTCGCGTGGTATTGGTACAACGACATCCGCGAGCGTTACGACGACCAACTCACGGGCAATGTTCTCGACTGGCAGGAGCGAATCCAGCAATGGATCGACGACAACCGTGCTCTCCTCGCGGTGGTGTTCGGTGCAGTGGTGCTGGCATCCGTGGTGGTGGCATTGCAGCAACGCCGACGTCAGAGCATCGAGGCCTGACATGTCGGCCTTTCGCGAACTGCTCGCTCACCCCGAGGTGGAGGAGGTGTGCGTTCTCCGCGGCCACGATCGCGAGCACCGTCTCGGCTTCATGGCGTACCACGGCGGTGGTCTGGAGGAAATGACCGAAGTGATCGCCCAGGCCGCGGCCGAGCGAGCCGGAGTGAGCTACTACGGAGTGCACCAGCCCACGGGAATGGAGCGACACATTCCTTCGATCGAAGTGTCACCCGACCACTCGGATCGACTGCGTTCGTTCTTCGATCACGTTCATTGCGTGATCACCATTCACGGCTTCGGACGCTGGGGCTACTTCTCGTCGCTACTGGTCGGTGGACGACACCGTGCACTGGCCGAACACGTGGGTCAACACCTTCGTGATCATCTTCCCGCCTACGACATCGTCACCGACATCGAACGCATTCCGAAGGATCTCCGCGGGATGCACCCTCGCAATCCGGTGAACCTGCCACCTCTGGCGGGTGTTCAGATCGAACTGCCGCCCCGTGTGCGCGGCTCGAGCCCACTGTGGTGGGATTGGGAAGGCCCCGGCCTCACACCACACACCGAATCGTTGGTGTCGGCACTGGCTCTCGCCGCCACCACCTGGCCCCAACCCGACATCCCTTGGTGATTCTGGTGGCAATTTTGAGTCCTCTTTGAGTCGTTTTTGCCACCAGAATCACCAAGGGGATCAGGGGGCGAGGCGGGTGATGGTCCAGGCTTGCTCGTTCCCTAGTCGCGAGTACATGAACCGGTCGTGCAACCGACTGGGCCGACCCTGCCAGAACTCCCACGACGCGGGCACCAGCCGCCAACCGCCCCAGAACTCCGGTCGCGGCACATCACCCGGAAACCGCTTCGCGATCTCGACGACGCGACGTTCGAGTTCATCCCGATCGACGATGGGCTCACTCTGCGGTGACGCCCAAGCACCGATCCGGCTCTCGCGCGGTCGTGATGCGAAGTAGTCGTCGCTCTCCGCACTCGACAACCGTTCGACCCGTCCGCGCACGCGTACCTGGCGATGCAGAGCCAGCCACGGGAACACCAAACTGGCCGCTCCGACGCCATCGAGTTCGCGGCCCTTGGCGCTCGTGTAGTTGCCGAAGAAGGTGATGCCCCGCTCGTCCACACCTCGGGCCAACACCACCCGAGAATCGGGAACACCGTCGGATCCCAGTGTGCTCAGGACCATCGCATTCGGCTCGGGCAGGTCGGCTTCGACGGCGGCGGCGTACCACTCGTGCCACTGCTGAACCGGCGACGCATCGAGATCGGAACGTTCGAGCCCGGCCGTCTCGTACTGCACCCGTCGCTCGCGCACGTGATCGTCGCGGCGTCCGTTCATGTCAGGGGACGATTCGCTCGAGGCCGCGCATGTACGGGCGCAGAGCGGCCGGAATGACCACGCTGCCGTCGGCCTGGCGGTTGTTCTCGATGATGGCGGCCCACACTCGCGGCACGGCCAGGGCCGAGCCGTTGAGCGTGTTGGCGATTTCGGTGCCCTTCTGGCCGGTGCGACGGAAGCGAATGTCGGCGCGACGAGCCTGATAGTCGCTGAACCAGCTCACCGACGACACTTCGAGCCAGCTGTCGCAGCCGGGCGCGTACACCTCGATGTCGAAACTCCGGTGATGGCTCTGCCCCATGTCGCCGGTGCAGATCTCGATGATGCGGTACGGCAATTCGAGGGACGCGATGGTCTTCTCGGCCCGCTCCACCAACTCCTGGAGCAATGCCGGGGCCTGCTCGGGAGTGGCCAGAGCGAGTATTTCCACTTTGTCGAACTCGTGCGAGCGCAGCATGCCGCGCGTGTCGCGTCCGGCCGATCCGGCCTCGCGTCGGTAGCACGGTGTGTACGCCATGAGACGCAACGGCATCTGTGCTTCGTCGAGAATCTCCCCGGCGTACATCGACGTGAGGGGCACCTCCGCGGTGGGGATCATCCACAGGCCGTCACGCTCGATCGCATACGCATCGTCGGCGAACTTCGGTAGATGTCCCGTGGCCGTGAGAGTGGCCGTGCTCACCATGGTGGGCGGACGAACCTCTTCGAAGGCATCGGCGTTGCGGTCGAGCGCCAATTGGCACAAAGCGCGGGCCAACGCCGCGCCGGCCCCGCGCTGCATCGTGAACATCGATGCCGCGATCTTGGTGGCGCGATCGTTGTCGAGAATGCCGAGTTCGACCGCGGCGTCCCAGTGAGGAACCCTCTGGTGCGCGGCGAACTCTGCCGGCATCTGCAGCGGGCCCTTGACGAGCGGATTGTCGTGATCGCCCGCTCCTTCGGGGGCGTCGGGATGGGGCAGATTCGGAATGCGCAGCAACACTTCGCGGAGCTGCTCCTGAATCTCGTCGGCTTGGGCCGCCAAGCGTTGTTCGTCGTCACCCAGAGCCCGGCTGGCCGCCTGGGCTGCGTCGGCGGCCGCCGCATCGCCGTCTCGGCGGGCCTGGCCCACCTTCTTGGATAGTTCGTTGACCTTGGCGCGGATGTTGTCGCGTTCGGTGGAGATTTCCCGCGCCCGAACATCGAGAGCAATCGCACGATCGAGTTGTTCGATGATGTCGGGCTTGCCACGACGGACCAGTGCCGCACGAACTCGGTCGGCGTCGTTACGGAACAGTCGGACGTCGATCACAGAGACTTGAGGCTACCCGACCCCCTCAGCCGACCCTTCGTCAATACGACGCCACTAATGTCGAAGCGATGACCACTGGCGACGCCCCGAGTTTCCGCGGAACACGGCTCGCGTCGAGAGGCATCGACAACGTGGTCGAAGTCGACGGGCTCGTCGTGCGATACGGCCGCGGCGATCGGGCGGTCACCGCGGTGGATGGCGTGTCGTTCACGGCCCGCGCCGGACAGGTCACCGCCGTTCTCGGCCCGAACGGTGCCGGCAAGACGAGCACCATCGAGGTCTGCGAGGGGCTGCGTCGGCGCACCTCCGGAAACGTCCGCGTCCTCGGTCTCGATCCGGCCGGCTCGAGGTCCGACCGCACCGCACTGCGTCGGCGAGTGGGCGTCATGCTGCAAGAAGGTGGGATCTACCCCTCGGCTCGGCCCATCGACACGGTGCGCCAGTACTGCGGTCTCCACTCGGGCTCGGCCACGTCCACCCCCGACGAACTGCTCGAGTTGGTGGGTCTCACCGACCGCCGTCGCACACCGTGGCGGCGCCTGAGCGGTGGCGAGAAGCAGCGGCTCTCGCTCGCACTCGCTCTCACTTCCCACCCCGACGTGGTCTTCCTCGACGAACCCACCAGCGGCGTCGACGTGAACGGTCGCGACACCATTCGTGCGATCATCCGCTCTCTCACCGAGCGTGGCTGCGGTGTCATCCTCGCGACCCACGAGCTCGACGAGGCCGAGCGCATCGCCGATCGGGTGGTGATCTTCGATCGCGGCAAGGTTCTCGTCGAGGGCACTCTCGACGACGTGCGCAAAGCACGACAGGCAGTCCGCCTCCGAACCGTCCGCCAACTTCCGCTGGCCGACATGCCGGCGTCCATCGCCGACTGGCTGCACGAGGTCGAACCCGGCCACTACACCATCGAGGACGCCCCGCAGGGGCTCGTCGCCGCCCTGGCTGTATGGCTGAGCGAGCACGGCATCGACGTGATCGAGTTGCGCGCGGGTGTGGCCAGCCTGGAAGACGTGTTCAAGAAGCTGACCGGAGGCGAATCGTGACCGGCCCGATGCGCGCTCAACTGGGCGCCGAACTCCGCATTCTGATGCGTAACGGCGAGCAGCTTCTCCTCACGATCATCATTCCGGTTCTGGTACTGGTCTTCTTCGGACTCACCGATGTGCTGCCATCCGACCTCGACGATCACATGGACTTCCTCACCCCCGGCGTCGTCGCCCTCGCGATCATGAGCACCTCGATGGTGAGCCTCGGCATCGCCACCGGATTCGAACGCAACTACAAAGTGCTGAAGCGCCTCGGGGTCACGCCACTCGGTCGCCCGCGTTGGCTCGCCGCGAAGACACTCACCGTGACGGTCGTCGAAGTCGTTCAACTGGCTCTGCTCGTTCCGATCGCTCTCGCCCTCGACTGGAACGCCGACGATGCCCGATGGCTGCTCGCACTCGGAGCGGTCGGGACCGGAACGGTCGCGTTCGCCGGGCTCGGACTGTTCATCGCCGGCCGACTCCGGGCCGAAGTGAACCTGGCCGCTCAGAACGGTTTGTACATCGTGCTCTTGCTTCTCGGCGGCATGGTGGTTCCGTTCGACGAACTGCCGAGCGGCCTCGAGGCGGTGGCCAAGTACTTGCCATCGGGTGCATTGGCCGATGTGCTGCGCGAGGCGCTGGTCGGAGCGGGTTCGCAGCCCGACACGTCGTGGATCGTGCTCGGTGCTTGGACGCTGGCGGCCCCCGCGGCAGCCGCCCTCACCTTCCGCTGGGAATAGTCAGCGCGGCTCGGGTTCGCGCGCCGGCGGAGTCTCGGCGAACGCCTTCTCGACATCGGCCGTGGTGAGCGGCTGGCGCACGTACGATGAATTGTTCTCGGAACGGAAGGTGCGCACGAAGCGACGGATGAACATCACGATGATGATCGTCCACAGGAAGATCGCACCGCCGATCTTCATGATCGCTCCGGCGATCTGTTGATCTTCGGTGACCGACAGCCCCCACACCCGCCACGGGGTGTTGTAGTGCTTGTAGACGACGCCCTCGGCGAAGGTGAGCCAACCGGCCGGAACCGTGGCCACCACGCTGTTCATGAACAGGTAGATCATCTTTCCCATCGGCGAGATCTGGAATTCGGGGAACGGCCCGACCACCGGCAGCCACATGAGGATCGACGAGAGAACGAGGAAGACGTGCACGCTGTAGTGGAGCGCTCCATTGGAGGCCGACGCGTTCACCACTCCGGGCACGTGACTCACCATCACCGCCACATTGAAGAAGAAGGCAGCCCGCACCGGGTGGGCCATGAACCGCATGAACTTGTAGACGCGACCATCGCCGATGAGCGTGCGCACGAACCACTCGGGGGTTGCCAACACCACCAATGGCGGCATGAAATAAGTGAGGGCCATGTGCTGGAACATGTGCGCCGAATAGAGGTACTCCTCGGCGATGTCGTGCATCGGCCAATCGGAGCCGAGCCACAGAACAAGAATGCCGCCGACGAATGCCGCCTTCTGCTTGGCCGTCACCACGACCTGGCCCGGGCCCACCGCGCGCGGTCCGAGCACACGGATGGAATAGACGTACGAACCAACGAGGAACGCCACCAGCAGCCACACCTCGACGTGGAACTGGAAGCGCCACGGATCGACCGCCGTGGCTGCGACCACGATCAGCCCTTCTGGAGGAAGAACTTGAAGGTCGCCAGAGCTCCCGCGTACACGAGGACGGCGAGGATCAAGCCCGAGTAGAAGAGATAGCTGAACAGCTTGTTGTCGAACTTCAGGTGCATGAAGTACGAGACCACGATCACGAACTTCACGATCATGAGGATGAACAGCGTGGGCATGAACAGCGGGCCGAAGTCGATGTAGTACGTCGACACCTCGATGGCCGTGAGGGCGGCCAGGATGAGCGCGATGATCACGTATTGCTTGTCGGAGGCGCCATGGCTCTCTCCGTGCGCGTGATCGTCGTGACCGGTGTGCTGTTCGGTGGCGGTGCTCATGATGTTTCCTCGAAGGTCAGGACGGAATCAGATAGACGAGAGTGAAGATCACGATCCAGATCACGTCGACGAAGTGCCAGTACAAGCCGACCAACTCGACCGTTTCGGCCTTGCTGCCCGGGATGCGATTGCGACGCACCATGCCGACGAGTGCCATGAGCATGATGATGCCGACGGTCACGTGCACACCGTGGAAACCGGTGAGCGTGTAGAAGCTCGAGCCGAAGAGGCTCGTGGTGAAGCCCAGTCCCTCGCGGTAGAAGGCGGTGAACTCGTACACCTGGCCACCCACGAAGGTGGCGCCCAGGACTGCGGTGACCGTGAGCCACAAGTTGGTGTTCCGGTCGTCCTTGCGATTGGCCGCCGACACCGCCAACACCATGGTGAGCGAGCTCATGAGAAGCACGAACGAGCTCACCGATGTGAACGGGATGTCGTAGATCTGATCGGGCTGCGGGCCTTCGTTGGTGCGGCCGCGGTACAGCATGTAGGTGGAGATGAGGCCACCGAACAGCAGGCACTCGGATCCGAGGAAGAGCCACATACCGAGCTTGTTGTTGGACAAGCCCGTGGTGGTGTGGTGGGCGCCGTGTTCGGCGCCGTGAGCGACAGCGGTGTCAGCCAAGGGGTGCCAACTCCTTCGTGTGACCGCCACCTTCACCAGGTGCCGGGGGATCGAAATCGTCATCGGATGCCGTGGAGGGTTCCATGGCCCAACCGAACATGGTGAGCAGCAGGAACGCCGCTCCGACCGCCATCAGCAAACGGCTGTAGATGAGGCCGTAGCAGATGATCGGAAGAGCCAAGGCCACGAGAATCGGCCAGTACGACCGCGACGGCATGTGAATGTGCTCGTCGGGACGCGAGTTGAGATCGGCCAGAACTTCTTCGGCCGACGCCACCTGATTGATCTCGTGCGAGTTCGGGTCTTCCGCGTACTTGCGGTGGAAGAACTCGTCGAGGTGATTGACCGTCGGAATCGCGTCGAAGTTGTGCTCGGCCGGCGGGTTGGAGGTCATCCACTCGAGTGAACGAGCGTCCCACGGATCGAGCGGTGCGATGGGAACGCGCTTCGACTTGTGGGTGTACACGATGTTGATGATGAACATCAGCACGCCCACGGCGAGGATCAGCGATCCGATCGAGGCGATCATGTTCCAGAAGCCCAGGTTGAAGAAACCCTCTCCGGCGCGGGCTTCGGTCCAGACCTGCATACGGCGCGGCTGACCCTGCAGACCCAGGATGTGCATGGGACCGAAGGTCATGTTCATACCCACGACCATGAGCCAGAAGTTCCACTTGCCGAGGCCTTCGTTGAGCTGCTTGCGGAACATCTTCGGCCACCAGTAGTAGAAGCCGGCGAACAGACCGAAGATCGCACCGCCGAACAACACGTAGTGGAAGTGGGCGACGATGTAATAGGTGTCGGTCTGCTGGGTGTCGCTCGGGGCCACCGAGTGGGTCACGCCGGAAAGACCGCCGATGGTGAACTGCACCACCAGACCGATGGCGAAGAGCATGGCCGTGGTGAACTGCAACTTGCCGCCCCACATGGTCATGACCCAGTTGACGATCTTGACGCCGGTCGGAACCGCGATGG
>JBEAXP010000141.1:0-2918 GCA_041159745.1 Actinomycetota bacterium
ACCACGGGGCACGTCGCCGGGCGACTGCATGTCGCGGGTGACTCGGGGGTCGGGGGAGTCGCAACGAGCGGTTGGGGAGGACGGAGTTTCTCGTTCGGTATCGCGGACGCCGTGACGGTCATCGCTCGCACGGCTGCTCAGGCCGATGTCGCGGCGTCACTCATCGCCAATGCGGTGGATCTGCCCGGACATCCCTCGGTCGTGCGCCGCCCGGCGCGTGACGTGAAGGATGACAGCGACCTGGGTGAGCACTACGTGACGTGCGCCGTGGGTGATCTCGGGGACGACGAGATCGACCAGGCGTTGGATGCCGGAGTCGCCCGGGCAGAGCGAGCCCTGCTGAGCCCCTTCGTGATCGGAGCGATCCTGTGCCTGCGGGGGAAACGCCGGTTTCTGCTGCCGTCGACCTTGATGGTTGACCGACCCTGACCGGCGATCAGCCGGTGTAGCGGGCGTCGGCGAGGGTGAGCACCTCGTCGAGAATCGCGATGCCTTGACGCATCTCGTCGTCGCTCGTGGTGAGCGGCGGAACAACGTGGATGCGGTTGAAGTGCGTGAACGGCCACAGGCCGCGCGCCTTGCAGGCTCCGATGAGTTCGACCATGGGCGCGTTGGCCTCGCCGGCGGCGTTGAATGGAACGAGCGGCTCGCGCGTCTCGCGGTTCTTCACGAGTTCGATGGCCCAGAACACACCGATGCCGCGCACGTCGCCCACGCTTGGATGCTTCGCCTTCAATTTCTCGAGTTCGGGTCCGATCACGTCGCGGCCGAGATGACGCGCGTGGTCGACGATGCCCTCTTCCTCGAAGATGTTGATGCTGGCGACGGCCGAAGCGCAGGCCAGCGGATGGCCCGAGTAGGTGAGCCCGCCCGGGAACTGGCGCTCCTTGAACGTGTCGGCGATGCGACGGCTGATGATGACGCCGCCCAGCGGGATGTAGCCCGAGTTGACACCCTTGGCGAAGCAGATGAGGTCGGGGGCCACGCCCCACGCGTCGACGGCGAACCACTCGCCGCAGCGGCCGAAGCCCGACATCACTTCATCGGCGATGAACACGATGCCGTACTCGTCGCAGATGGCGCGCACACCGTCGAGATATCCGGGCGGCGGCACCAGGATGCCGTTGGTGCCCACGACGGCTTCGATCATGATGGCGGCCACGGTGCTGGGCCCTTCCACCATGATCACATCGCGCAGATGCTGCAGCGCGCGCTGCGTCTCCTGGATCTCGTCGGTGCTGTGGAACGCCGAGCGATACGGATACGGGCCCCAGAACTTCACGATGCCCGGCATGCCGGGTTCGCTCGGCCAACGACGCGGATCGCCGGTGGCCTGAATCGCGCCGGCGGTCGCGCCGTGGTAGCTGCGATAGGTGGTGAGAACCTTCAGACGTCCGGTGTGCAGACGCGCCATGCGCATCGCGTTCTCGGTGGCCTCGGCACCGCCGTTGGTGAAGAACACCATGTCGAGATCACCAGGTGCGCGTTCGGCGATGAGGCGAGCGGCTTCGCTGCGCGCGTCATTGGCGTGGATGGGCGCGATGGTGCACAGGCGGGCGGCCTGTTCCTGAATGGCTGCCACCAACTTGGGATGCTGGTGACCGATGTTGACGTTCACCAACTGACTCGAGAAGTCGAGATAGCGCTTGCCCTGATCGTCCCAGAACCAGCTGCCCTCGGCGCCGGCGACCACGATGGGGCTGATGAGCCCTTGGGCCGACCACGAGTGGAACACGTGGGCGCGGTCGTTGACGAGAGCGTCGGACGGACGAGTTTCGAGGCTGGTCATGTCCAAACACTATTCGTCACACCACCGACTGAACAGACCCGTCTTTGATACAGGACAAAGGGTTGACGTCCGTCGCGGTCTTGTTGCTACGGTCGCTCGCATGGGTGAACGCGTGTCTTTTGCTTCGAACGGTGGAACCTGCGAGGGGTACCTCGCCGATGGCGGCGGTCCGGGTGTGATCGTCATCCAGGAGTGGTGGGGTCTCGTCCCGCACATCCAGGACGTGGCCGATCGGTTCGCGGCCCAGGGATACACCGCTCTTGCACCCGACCTGTATCACGGGCGTGCGTCGTTCGAACCCGACGAAGCGGGCAAGTTGATGATGGCGCTCAATCTCCAGAAGGCCGCCAAGGATCTGGGCGGCGCCGTCGACTTTCTGCAGGCGAAGACCGGGCGTACGAAAGTCGGTGTGGTCGGTTTCTGCATGGGTGGAGGGCTCACGCTCGTGTTGGCCACGCAGCGGCCCGACGCCGTCGCCGCTGCCGCGCCGTACTACGGCGTGATCCCGTGGCCCGAGGCGCAACCCGATTGGTCGAAGCTCTCGGCCAAGGTGGTGGGCGAGTACGCCGAGAAAGACGGCTTCGCCGGACCGGCCGCGGTGCGCGCGCTCGAATCGCAGTTGAAGTCGCTCGGCAAGGACGTGACGTTGCACGTTCACGCCGGTGCCGATCACGGCTTCTTCAACGACACGCGCCCCGAGGTGTTCGACGCGTCGTCGGCTGCCACGTCGTTCGCCCGCACGCTCGACCTCTTCGCCACCACGCTCTAGTTCGCGTCGGGAGTCAGCCGGTGCAGAGATCGCCCGGCGCGCTCGTGCACAGGAGATCGAACGTGGGCTCGTCCACGATGCCGTCCACGGTGAGACCGTTTTCTTCCTGGAAGGTGGCGACGGCGCTCTGGGTGTCGGGTCCGAAGTCGCCGTCCACCTGCACGTCGTAACCGAGGGCCACCAGCAGTTCTTGCACGAGGCGAACCGTCGTGCTGCGGTCGCACTTGATGAGGGGCAGTCCGGGCGGCATCTTCGTGATGGCGTCGCACGGCGAGTCGTCGAGCACCACCGGTTCGTCAATGCTCCCACCCGGCCCGCTGTCGCTCGGTGCGACGGCGAGAGCATCGTCGGTAACCGGGG
>JBEAXP010000166.1:0-13049 GCA_041159745.1 Actinomycetota bacterium
GGTGGGCATGTCGCGGCCACCGGCGCCAGCCGTGGACGGGCGAGCCGACTTGGGGCGCGACGACGCGCGGGGCGCACCGGGCCGGGGGCCGCGCTCGGCGGTCGGACGCGGACGCGGACGACTCCCCGATTCGTCGGCCACACGAACGGTGCGACGAGTTTCGGACGTATCGGCGGTGCGACGGGCCACCGGGCCCGACGCGGTCGGATCATCGGCCCGACGCAGCGGACCCGACGGCTCACGACGAACGCCGCCACTCGGATCGCGACGAACCCCGCCGCTCGGTTCGCCGAGACGAACGCGCGGACGACTTCCACTGGTGTCACTGCTCGACGGAGCCGGACGATCGGGAATCGGGCGCGGGGCCGATCCCGAGTACGAGCCCCACACGTCGACCTCGTCGTCACCTGATGACGATGACGATGACGATGACGATGACGACGGGACATCAGGACGCGGGCGCGGCGCCGAAGCCGTGCGCTCGTCGCCGAACAGACGCGGCACCTCGCCAGTGGGCGGTTGCGTCCAGTGCGGAAGAGGGCCGGTGTCGCTCTCGCCGAAGCGCAACGCCGGCTGCGACGGCTCGTCGTCGGAGAAGCGCAGTTCGCCGAAGTCGTCGCCGTCGTCGTGATCGTCGTCCCGATCGTTGTCGCCTGTCCGGCGCCACATGTCGTCGCTCATGATCCTCTCGCTCTCAGACTTCGAGCAGTTCTTGCTCTTTCTTCTTCACGGCTTGGTCGATGTGCTCGATGTGATCGTGGGTGATCTTCTCGAGTTCCTTCTCGGCGCGCTCGAGTTCGTCGGCCGAGATGTCTCCATTTTTCTCCGCGCCTTCGAGATCCTTGCGCGCATCGCGTCGCACGTTGCGCACGGCGATTCGGCCGTCCTCGGCCATGTTCTTGACGAGCTTCACGTAGTCGCGGCGGCGCTCTTCGGTGAGCGGCGGAAAGTTCAGTCGAATGACGGTTCCGTCATTGGTCGGCGAGATGCCCAGGTCGGAGTCGCGGATGGCCCGTTCGACGGCGGCCAGGGCCCCGCGATCGTGGGGCTTCACCACCAGCATGCGGGCCTCGGGCACCTGGAAGCCCGCCAACTGCTGCAGCGGCACGTCGGCCCCGTAGTACTCGACCATCAACTTCTCGACGAGGGCGGGCGTGGCCCGGCCGGTGCGCACCGTGGTGAACTGCGACCGCGCGTGTTCGACGGCCCTGTCCATCTTCTCGATGGCCTCGAGGAGGATCTCGTCGGTCACCCGACCAGCGTACCTACGGGTCGACCTTCCAGAACGGATCTGATGTTGCCCGGCGTGCTCACGTCGAAAACCACGATCGGAATGCGATTGTCCCGGCAGAACGCGATGGCGGTGGCGTCCATGACCCGCAATTCCTTCTCGATGACCTCTTTGTGCGATACCCGGTCGTAGCGGGTCGCCGTGGGGTCGAGTTTGGGGTCGGCCGTGTACACGCCATCGACTCCGGAGTGCGTGCCCTTGAGAATCGCCTGAGCGTCGATCTCGGCGGCCCGCAGTGCCGCGGCGGTGTCGGTGGTGAAGAACGGGTTGCCCGTACCTCCCGCGAAGATCACGACGCGGCCCTTCTCGAGATGGCGTTCGGCGCGACGACGAATGTACGGCTCGGCCACTTTGGGCATCTCGACCGCGGTCATCACACGACTGTGCTGACCCACGCGCTCGAGTGCGTCCTGCAACGCCAGACCGTTCATGACCGTGGCGATCATTCCCATGAAGTCGGCCTGCGCCTGATCCATGCCCTGACCCGCACCCTTGAGACCGCGCCAGAAGTTGCCGCCACCGACGACGATGGCGACGTCGACACCGAGCGCCTCGCGTGCGTCCTTGATCTCGAGGGCGACCTGCTGCAGGACGCCGGTGTCGAGGCCGAAACCAGTGGGCTCGGCCAACGCCTCGCCCGACAACTTCAGAATGACCCGCTTCCAGCGGGGACGATTCTCGCTGGCGGCGCTGCTCACGTCGTGATCAGCCGATCTCGACCTGAGCGAAACGAACGATCGATGCCGACCCGAGGATCTGCTGCACCGACTGCTTGTCGTCCTTGGCGTACGGCTGCTCGAGAAGGCAGATGTCCTTGTAGAAGCCGCCGATACGACCTTCGACGATCTTGGCGATGGCCGGCTCGGGCTTGCCTTCGTTGCGCGTGATGGTCTCGAGCGTCGCGCGCTCCTTCTCCACCACATCGGCCGGAACCTCGTCGCGCTTCAAGTACTTGGGGCGCGCGAAGGCGATGTGCACGGCGATGTCGTGGGCGAGGTCGGCGTTGCCGCCGCTCACTTCGACGAGCACGGCGTTCACACCACGACCACCCTGGATGTGCTGATACGAATCGAGAACGTTGCCGGCGGCGGCTTCGACGCGCACGACTTCGCCCAGTTCGATCTTCTCCTTGAGAGTGATCTTGAGGTCTTCGAGAACGTTGGCGCGATCGGCGACCGCGGCCTCGCCCTTGGCGGCCACCAGATCGGCGAGAGCCTCGGCCTCACCCTTGAACTGATCGCTCGCCGCGACGAAGTCGGTCTCGCACTTCAGCTTCACGATGGCACCAACGTTGCCCTTCACGACGAGAGCGACGACACCTTGGGTGTTCTCGCGATCGTCGCGCTTGGCCGACGCGGCCAGACCCTTCTCGCGCAACCACTGCTTGGCGGCTTCCATGTCGCCACCGGTGGACTCGAGGGCCTTCTTGCAATCCATCATGCCGGCGCCCGTGGACTGGCGCAGGCTCTGAACGTCTTTGGCGGTGAACGACACTGATCAGCCCTCCGCGCCTTCGGTGGACACCTTGCTCGCGGCGAGACGAGCCTCGCGCTCGGCCTGAGCCGCCGCCGCCTGGGCGCGCGCATCGGCCTGAGCCGCCGCGAACGCGGCCTTCTCCTCGGGCGAACGCTCGGCGGTGGTGCCGCCGCCCTTACCAGCGATGAATCGGCCCTCGAGGACGGCCTCGGCGATGACCTTGCACATCAACTCGTTGGCGCGAATCGCGTCGTCGTTGCCCGGGATGGGGAACTGCACGAGATCGGGGTCGACGTTCGTGTCGACGACCGCGACCACCGGAGTGCCGAGCTTGTTGGCCTCGGTCACGCCGATGTGCTCCTTCTTGGTGTCGAGAACGAACACCGCGTCGGGACGACGGGTCATGTGGCGAATACCCGAGAGGTTCTTCTGCAACTTGGTGAGCTCGCGGTCCTTGAGAAGCGCTTCCTTCTTCGGCATGGCGTCGAACTCGCCCGACGCCTTCATGCGCTCGAGTTCGAGCATCTTCTGCACGCGCTTGTGAATGGTTTCGAAGTTGGTGAGCATTCCACCCAGCCAGCGCTCGTTGATGTACGGCATGCCGCACTTGTCGGCGAACTGGGCCACCGGGTCCTGGGCCTGCTTCTTGGTGCCGATGAACAGGATCGTGCCGCCCTTGGCGACGAGGTCGCGCACGAAGGCGTAGGCCTCTTCGATCCGGGTGAGCGTCTGCTCGAGATCGATGATGTAGATGTCGTGGCGCTCACCGAAGATGAAACGCTTCATCTTGGGGTTCCAGCGACGGGTCTGGTGGCCGAAGTGAACGCCGGCCTCCAACATTTGACGCATCGTGACGATGGCCATGGTTACTGTCCTCCTGGTCTGCGGTTGCCGGCACGCCATCTCGCGCCCCCGAAGGAACGACCGCAGGATGAGCGACGTGCAGTGATGAGTGACCCGTTTCCGGGCCGTTGGCGAGACTATCGGCCCGCCGGGCAGACCAGCCGGGTCCGGGCCGCGGTCCGCCGGGGCCGTGTGCCATCGGTGGGGACCAGTCGAGCCCGGCCGACCCGGTGGGCCAGGTACGGGCCCGGATCGAGGTAGTGCTCGGTCGACTCGCCGACGTCCCGCCGCAGGCTGAGCGTCACCGGCGCCGGCCGGGCACCCGCGCCCGACGACCGACTCAGTCCGACGACCTGGCCCGCGGCGACGATCGCCCCGGCCGCCACGGCCAGCGGGCCGAGACCCCCGACGGTGACGGTGTGTTCGCCCGACCTGATCGACACGTACCGACGCCCGGCCACCTCACCGGCGAACGCGATCCGACCGGCGATCGGGGCCACCACCGGCTGGCCCGCGCCGCTCGCGTAGTCGATGGTTCGATGCCCCGCGCAGTACGGGCACGCCGGCGCATCGAACGCCTCCACCACCGGAGCGTTCACGGGTGGCACGAGGCACAAAGAAGCGACGAGAACCGCGACGAGCACGGCCGAGTGTGCGCGGAGTCAGGGAATTCCGGCGGCGGCGAGACGTGAGCGCAACATGATGACGGCCTTCGAATGGATCTGCGAGACGCGGCTCTCGGTCACGCCGAGAACCGATCCGATTTCGGCCAGGGTCATGCCTTCGTCGTAGTACAACGCCACGACGGTGCGCTCGCGATCGGGCAGTTGGCGGATCTCGGCCCGCATCACCGAACGCATCTCACGATCCTCGAGCACGTGATCGGGGCCGGCGTCGTTGGACGGAGGCAGTTGACGCGGCTCGCCGTCGGTCACCACGTGATCGAGCGGGCCCACGTTGGCGACGGCCACCGCGCTCAACCAATCGTGCAACTCGTCTTCCGTGATGCCGAGGCGCTCCGCGATCTCCTCATCCGACGGCGCGCGCTTCAACTCGTTGCCGAGTTCGGACACGGCCTGTTCGATCTGCCGCGATCGCTGACGCACCGTACGCGGCACCCAGTCGATGGCCCGCAGTCCGTCGAGGATCGCGCCCTTGATGCGCGGAACCGCGAACGTCTCGAACTTGAATCCCCGCGACGGCTCGAAGCGATCGACCGCGTCCATGAGTCCGAAGATCCCGGTGCCGATGAGTTCGCCGGTGTCGACTCCGGCCGGAAGACCCGCGGCCACACGACCGGCCACGAACTTCACGAGCGGCGAGTAATGAACGATCAACACTTCACGCGATGCCGGGTCCTTCTCGTCGACCCAACGTTGCCAGGCCCGGTGTATCGCTGGAGTGTCTCGCGATGGTTTCTCGGGGTCGGGTGGGGTCATCTCAGGCGCGTGGGTGGGTCGATGTGTACACCGACCGTAGACGCTCCTTGCTCACGTGCGTGTATCGCTGCGTGGTGGACACGTCGCTGTGACCCAGCAATTCCTGAACGATGCGCAAATCGGCGCCGCCGTCGAGCAGATGAGTGGCGAAAGTGTGGCGCAGCGCGTGCGGGTGCGTCGGCGAAGAACTCCGCTCGTCGATCACCCGGCGAACGTCTCGCGGCCCGAGGCGAGTACCGCGGGAGTTGAGGAACAAGGCGGCACCCGAACGGTCGGCCACGACCTCTTTGCGAACTCGGATCCACGCCTTCACGGCGTCGGACGCGGCCTGCGACATGGGCACCCGCCGCTCCTTGCCGCCCTTGCCCCACACCGTGACGACCGCCCGACGGAGATCGCAGCCGTCGAGGTCGAGTCCGCACACTTCGCTCACGCGCAATCCGCTCCCGTAGAGCAGTTCGAGAAGCGCGTCGTCGCGCAGTCGACGCCAGTGCGGTGTGTCGTCCGGAAGCGCCTCGGGCTCGAGCAGGTCGCGCAACTCGCGGCCATCGAGCACTCGCGGAAGCCGACCCTCGCCCGACGGTGCGCGCAGACCGAGCGACGGATCGGTGGCGACCAGACCCGTGCGGCGAGCCCAGGCGAAGTAGCGGCGCAACGCCGAGGCCTTGCGCGCGATGGAACGTTTGGCGAAACCCTCGGCTCCGAGATGAGCGAGATAACGGCGCAACACGAGGCGATCGACGCCCGCGGGGGAATCGACAGTCCTCGATGAATCGACAGCGTCGGCGCACCATGCGGTGAAATCGCGAATGTCGGTTCGGTACGCGGTCACCGTGTTCGCCGACGCTCGCGTGAGCGAGGTGACGAAATCGTCGATTCGCCACGCATCGCCTCGCGCCACCTCACTGGTCGATCGCGCCGCCTTCGCCACGGAGTCAGGGTACCGAGTGCGCCGACGACGGGTTGGCGAGTTCGAACCAGCCGTCGGTGCACACGACCCAGCCATTCGCTTCGAGCCGACCGAGCGCCAGGGCGACGGCGCCCAACGAGTGCGGTGCGCTGGCCCGCACCACGTCGTCGAGAGCCATCGGGTCGGCACTCATCACCGCGAGCACTTCACGATCGACGCCCATCGGCACCGGGCGCAGATCGCGCACCACGTCGCGTCGAGCCGGCGTGAGGCCGAGCACCGCCAGCACGTCGTCGGGTGATGCCGCCACGAGCGCTCCGTCGCGCAGCAACAGGTTTGTTCCTTCACTCGCGAGAGATCGCGTGGCACCGGGAACCGACATCACGGGAACGTCGCGTTGCAACGCTTCGTTGACGGTGAGCATCGACCCTCCGGTCGCGCGCGACTCGACCACCACCAACACCTCGGCCAGAGCGGCGATGATGCGATTGCGGAGCGGGAATCGGAAGCGATCGGGTTCGGTGCCCGGTGGCGATTCCGACACCAGCACCCCCTGCTCGGCGACCTCCGACCACAGCCGAGCATTGAGTCGCGGATACACGACGTCGAGTCCGGACGCGACCACACCGATGGGTGGGGCCGCGGTCCGGGTCGATCGTGCGGCGAGAGCGCCACGGTGAGCGGCGGCGTCGACACCGAGAGCCAGCCCCGACACCACCGCCACCCCGTTGGAAGCGAGACATCGACCGAAGTCGTGGGCGGCCCCGCGTCCGTACTCGGTGGCCCGGCGGGTTCCGACGAGGGCCACCCGTCGACGACGATCGATCACGGTGATGTCACCCCGCCAGAACAACGCGGCCGGCGCCGCCCGATCGAGGGCCAGCGACTCCGGGTAGTCGGGGTCGCCCATCATGGTGACGTGCATCGCGGCGAGTCGCGATTCGATCTCGCGATCGGTCGGACCGGCCGCGAGCGCCTTGGTCCACGCCTGGTGCAACTCGGCCGAGTCGTTCGTGATGCGACGGCCGCGACGTATGTCGTCTTCGACTTCGAGGGGCCGACGCTCGCGCAGAAGCGCCCGCAGTCGACGGGGGCCGAGGGCTGGCAAGCCGAGCAGCCGGGTGACGGCGATGTGATCGCTCGAGTGGTCGTTCACGGTCGCGGACGAACTCCGATGTGCGAGCGCAGAGCCAGCGCGGCCGCGACGTGATGATCGCCGAGTTCACCGTCGTGACCGGCGATGTCGGCGAGCGATCGTGCGACGCGACGCACGCGAAGAAGGCCGCGACCGGAGAGCCGACCGCGTTCGACGTTGTCGCGCAGGAGTCGACGCGCCGCTTCTGACAGAGGTGCGTGAAGGTCGATCGACGAGGCATCGAGCTCGGCGTTGAGCCGACCCTGCCGTTCGATCGCGCGCTCGCGCGCGGCCCGTACACGCACCACGACCTCGGCGGTCGACTCCCCCGCGAACCGACCGAGAAGTTCGTCGGCCTCCGGAGGGTGCACCACCACTCGCAGATCGAAGCGATCGAGCAACGGACCCGAGAATCGACGTCGGTAGCGCGACAAGGCCGCGTCGTCGCACGAACACGAACCGGGCGGTCCACCGCCGCACGGGCATGGATTGGTGGCACCGACCAGAGTGAACCGAGCCGGCAACGTGGCGGTGGCGTTGGCCCGCGACAAGCGAACGACGCCTTCTTCGAGCGGCTGGCGCAACGCGTCGAGTGTGGACGGCGCGAACTCGCCGAGTTCGTCGAGGAAGAGCACGCCTCCGTGGGCCAGGCTGATCTCGCCCGGTCGCAGAACACCCGAGCCGCCGCCCACCATCGCGATGTGACTGAGCGAATGATGCGGCATGCGAATGGGTGGAACCGTCACGAGACCACCCGCCGGCAACGACTCGCCGGCCGCCGAGCGAATCATCGTCGCGGCGAGCGATGTGTCGTCGTCGAGGCGTGGCAGCAGACCGGGCAGCCGTTGGGCGAGCATCGTCTTTCCCGAACCCGGTGGACCGATGAGCAAGAGATGATGTCCGCCGCTGGCCGCCAACTCGAGACCGAGGCGCGCCGTCTCCTGCCCCCTGACGTCGGCCAGATCGGGGACGACGACCGCAGTGTGATCAAGCTGACACGTCGCGTCGGGGCACGTCCACGCACGCTCTCCCTTCAGGCATTCGACGACTTCTCGGAGCGACGAGACGATGCGGACCGATCGAGGCCGCACGATCGACGCCTCGGCCCAATTGTCGGTCGGCACCACCACGTCGACGTCGCGGCGAGCCGCGATCATGGGTGCCGCACCGACCACGGCTCGCAAGCCGCCGTCGAGACCGAGTTCGCCCACGAACGCCGTGTTCGCGACCGATGCCGCCGGCACCTTCTCGTCGGCGACGAGCACCGCCACCGCGATCGCCAAGTCGAGCGACGAGCCGACTTTGCGAACATCCGACGGTGCGAGATTCATGGTGATGCGACGCGCCGGCCAGTCGAGACCGCTCGACACGAAGGCCGCACGAACGCGATCGCGCGCCTCGCGGCACACCTCGTCGGGTCGACCGAGAATCGTGAAACCCGGCAGACCTTGGCCGATGTGAACTTCGACGGTGACGGGTTGACCGTGAACACCGAGGACGGTGGCGGAGAGAACGTTCGACAACATGCCGTGATGTGGGAAAACGGTGTGACGTCGCGGTGACCAACCCTTCGGAGTCGCACCTGCGAGACTGTCGACCGTCCATGAACTCGCTCCGACGCTCCTCGAGCAACGAACGCCCCCGCCGCTTCGATGCGGCCGTCGCGGTGTTCGCGGCGACGCTCGCCACGGGCTCGCTCGCCGCGTGCAGCGACACCGATCGCAGCGCCGAACGCTTCTGCGGCGAGATCGCCCGGGAGGTGCCTTTCCTCGAGGGTCCGTTCGTCGAGCCCGGCGACATCGACGACCTGGTCGACCGTTACGAAAAACTCGACCGCATCACACCGCTGGCCATCGAGGACGAGTGGCGCACGATCACCGAGTTGATGAAGTTGGCGTCCGACGTCGATCCGAGCGATCCGCGATCACGCCAGGAGGTGGCCGACGCCGCCTACAAGGCCGAGCGGTCGGCGCGCGACGTGGCGATCTGGGTGGAGACCACCTGCGGAGTGGCGATGCCCGACGTGGTCGGTGTGGAAGGAAGCGTGCCGGTCACGATTCCGCCCCAGGCACCGGCGACGACGATGACACCGGCAACACCGGCGACGACGATGACACCGGCGACACCGGCGACACCGTCGCCCTGATCAGACGATCTCGCCGCGCTTCAAAATGACCTTGTCGACCAGGCCGTAGGCCTTGGCCTCTTCGGCAGTGAACCAGCGATCGCGCTCGGCGTCGGCCTGGATCTTCTCGAGCGGCTGGCCCGAGTGGAACGCCGTGAGTTCGGCCATGCGCCGCTTGGTGTAGGTGATCTGTTCGACCTGAATGGCGATGTCGGCGGCCTGGCCGCGCAGACCCGCCAGCGGCTGGTGCATCATGATGCGCGCGTTGGGGAGCGTGTAGCGCTTGCCGGCCGCACCCGCGGTGAGAAGGAACTGGCCCATGCTCGCGGCCAGGCCCATGCACACGGTCGCGACGTCGCACGACACGAACTGCATGGTGTCGTAGATGGCCATGCCAGCGGTGACCGAACCACCGGGACTGTTGATGTACAGCCAGATGTCGGCGTCGGCGTCCTCGCCCTCGAGGTAGAGCAACTGAGCGCAGATCTGGTTGGCGATGTCGTCGTTGACGTCGGTGCCCAGCATGACGACTCGGTTCTTCAGCAGACGGGTGAAGATGTCGGCGCGACCGGCGTCGCCCGCCTCGAGATTGAAGATCGGTGTCGTCATGGTTCGCAGGCTAGCCCTCCAACCGCCATAATCAGGAGGTGAACAGCGACGCATCATTTCGGCCCAACGCCGACGAATTGCTCGCCAAGAACCGGGTCTTCGCCGAGGATTTCCCCGATGCCGGCCTGGCCCTCGCCCCCCGCCGTCAACTCGCGGTGGTCGCGTGCATGGACAGCCGCATGGACATGTTCCAGATCCTCGGACTCGACCACGGCGACGCACACATCATCCGCAACGCCGGCGGCGTGGTGACGGATGACGTCATCCGCTCGCTCGTTCTCTCGCAGCGCTTCCTCAACACGCGCGAGATCATCCTCATCCACCACACCAACTGCGGCCTGCAGCAGGTGAACGAAGACGACTTCAAGCACGAGATCGAAGCGGAAGTCGGCGTGAAGCCGTGGTGGTCGGTCGAATCGTTCCGCGATCCGTACACCGACGTCGGGCAGAGCATGGTTCGCCTACGACTCAATCCGTTCATCAGCCACAAGGACTTCATTCGCGGATTCGTGTACGACGTCGAGACCGGAATCCTCCACGAAGTCAGCGCTTGACGCCCGACAACACCACCATCACGTCGCCGCGCACGAGTCCGCCGCGCGTTTCGGTGATGAGCCCGGCCACACCGGCCGTACCGGTCGGGCTGGCCGGAACGCCGGACGCTCGCGGAGCCAACGAGGCGGCCAGGACCACGTCGTCCTCCGGAGCCACCACCACTCGTCCTCCGGTCGATTCGAGTTGTGCGAAGTCGGCGACCCAGTCGTAGGTCTCGTCGTCGAGAATGCCGTCGGCCAGCGACGTGGGTTCGTGCTCCCACGGCCACATGAACCGCGTCCAGTCGGTGGCCCAGGCCTGGGTGGAGTCGTGGGCGATCCGCCAAGCGCGCGCCAGCGGCGCGCAACCCGCGGTCTGCACCGCGACCAACGGTGCACGAACTCCGCCCTCGGCGAGGCCGCGCGACAACGAGGCCGCGAACGCTCCCCCGCCGACCTGCGCGTACACCGCGCTGAGGGACGAAACTCCGAGCCCGGTCAACTGTTCGGCTGATTCCCATCCGATGGTGCGACCGCCGTCGAGACACAACGCGTTCTCCGGGCCCTGCACACTGAACGGAATCGAACCCCGTGACACCGCTTCGCGGAATCGATGCACCGTCGGATCACCGGGCGGATCATCCGAACGGCGCGGGCAGCGATTCACCCGCGCACCGAGAGAATCGAGAATGTCGACGACGACTCCACCGGCCCACTCGGGGATGAACACGTCGATCGGCCACTGCGCCGCCGCCGCGAGCGTCGATGCCGCGATGGCCGCGTTGCCGCACGACGAAATCGCCAAGGCCGGCCGATCGTCGTGCCGACTCCACGGCACGAGGCCCAACTCCTCGGCGGCGACGAGATGAAGAAGGATCGAGAACAGGTGCCGGGCCTTGTGCGAACCGGCGACGTTTCCGGTCTCGTTCTTGACGAACACCCGCCCGTCGAGCCCGACCGCCTCGGCCAGAGAAGGCGATGTGGCGAGAGGAGTGATGCGGAATCCGACACCGGCCACCGACGCCACCCGATCGTCGAGCCGCCGGATCGCATCGATCGACTGCTCGTCGTTCCAGCCGTGAGCATGCACGAAATCCCACCAGGCCAGTCGCGGAGCGAAGCGAACGAACGGGTTCGGATCGGCTCCGATGGCCGAGCGCGTCGCCGCACTCACGTTCGGCTCGTCGCGATGGATCAGCAAGATGTGATGGCGATCGCCCGTTTCACCCGGACAACGCCACGGAAGCGGTTGGCCCGCATCCAGCGAGCGCGAACAGGCCGCGCAGCGCAGCATGTTCAGCCAGCGGCGACGCGCGCGTTGAAGTCGCGGATCATCTCGTCCCACACCGGGACGTAACGCTGCAGTCCGCGCCAGAAACCGAGGTCGCGCCGGGCCTCGAACAATTCGAACGGCGTGCCCTGCTGTTCGACCCAGGTGTAGTAGCCGAGATTGAAGATGCGATTGCGATCGCGCTGGGTGCAATCGATCATGTCCTCGGTGGTGATGTGGCCCAGGTGCCGCCCGTACACCTCGGCGGCGTCGGTCGCGGTCATCTCGCCGTGGAAGCGGTTGGCGATGGTGGTCTTGCGCGAACTCGGGTACAGCGCCGCACCGTCGGTGGCCACCGTGATGACGGCGTCATCGGGGCCGAGATCGAGCAGTTTGGACGTCTTGATGGCGGCCAAGGTGTTGCAGATGGCCGAGAAGCCGAAGTGCTCGAGCGCGTCGATCACCTGTGCCGAGAGACCCTTCTTGCTCGCGAGATATTCGCGCCCGGCCTTGGTGTTGAACAGCACGTCGAGTTCGTCGGTGGCGTGGTCGGAGATCGCGCACACCACATCGGTGTTCATCACGTTGTGAATAAGCGGAATGTGCTTGTCGCCGATGCCCTGGATGTTGTGCTCGCCGAAACCGTTCTCGAGCATGGTGGGGCATTCGAGCGCCTCGACCGCGACGATGCGAGTGCCGAAGTCGTGCTTCAGGCGGTCGCCGGCGGCGATCGTCCCGGCCGAGCCGGTGGCCGAGGTGAACGCGGCCAGATTGATGTCGCGACCCGACTTCTTCATCTGCGCCCGGACGGTTTCGAAGACATGACCGAGCGCACGACCGGTGACCTCGTAATGGCCGAGGTGATTACCGAACTCGCAGAACTGGTTGAAGATGAAGTTGTCGGGATTCTTGTCGAGCTCGTTGCAAGCGTCGTAGATCTCCTTGACGTTGCTCTCGGTGCCCACGGTCCGGATGACGTCTTCTTTCGGGTTGGCGCACCAACGGTCGAGCCAGTCGAAGCGCTCCTGACTCATGCCGGCGGGAAGGATGGCGACTCCGCGACAACCCATGATGCGACTGATGGCAACGCCACCGCGTGCGTAGTTGCCGGTGGACGGCCAGATGGCGCGGTGACGAGTGGGGTCGAACTGTCCGGTGACGACGCGCGGCGCGAGACACGAATACGCGGCCAGCACCTTGTGCGCGGTGATCATCGGGAAACGATCGCCGAAGACCACGATGATGGGGTTGGGGACGCCGGTCAGTTCGGAGGGCAGCACCACGTGCTCGGGAACCGCGACCCGACGGCCGGCGAGATCGTTGTACCAATGGACGCGCCACAGGTTGCGAGCGTCGGGGCCCTGCGGATCGGCGTCACCCACCACGGCCGGATCGACCGACGACGGATCGGCCAACTG
>JBEAXP010000008.1:0-24667 GCA_041159745.1 Actinomycetota bacterium
AACGGAAGGAACGTGACGTCCCAGTCGGCGCCGCCGCGCAGACCGGTGACCACGTGATCGTGGGCGATGCGGCCGTACGGGCACCGGTAGTCCCACGTGAGAGCGAAGCGTCGGGTCATGGTGGTCCTTTCAGTTCTCAGCGCAGTCGTTTCACGAATGGGCGCACGAGTAGCCCGAGTCCAACGCCAACGACGGCGCCGCCGATCACATCGGATGCGTGATGGATGCGTACGAACGCGCGGCTGGTGCCCACGATGCCGGCTAGACCGAACCACAACGGCGCCGATTTCTTTCCGTCGAGCGTGGTGAGCACGGTGGCGGCGAAGGCGGCCGCGCTGGCGTGACCGCTCGGGAAACTGCTCGTGGACGGCGTACGCACTTCGAACCGGTCGTCACCGGAGTCGGTGGGACGCTCGCGCTTGAACAGCCGCTTCACACCTTGATTGACGATGAGCGACTCGGCGCCCAGCAACGCCGACAGCACGAAGGCCTGATCGGCTCGCTTCGCACTCGTGAGTCCGCGCGCGGCACCCACGAGGTGCCAGATCAGACTCCAGTCGCCGAGGTGACTCGCGGCGGTGAACACGCGTGCGGCCCGCGGGTCGTGGCGGAGCGGTTCGAGTCGTTCGTCGATGATCGTGTCGAACGCGGCCACGCGGGGTCCGAAGTCGGCGGCACCGCGAGCGTTCATCGATCAGGGCTCGAGAGTGTCGGCGAAGGTGTCGATGATGCGCGCGATGCGCGCCGGGTCGACGAACGGACCGAAGTGGTCGAGGTCGCTGTACTCGATGTGGTTGCCCTTGGGCAGGCGATCGGCCACGGCCTCGGCCCAACCCGACGGCTGGAACGGCTCGGGATGGCCACTCAGCACCCACACCGGAATGGTGATGTCGGTCAACTTCTTCCAGAGATTCGGGATGTGCGGATTGCGGAAGTTCTCGGCTTCGAGCGCGGGTGAGCACTTGAGGTGGACCTGTCCGTCGTCACCCTTGCGGAAGCCGCCGTGCACGTACGCCTCGAGCGCTTCGGGGGCGAACGACGACATGGGCATCTTCGAACCGAAGTTCTTGATGGCTTCGTCGAAACTCCTGAACGATGCCTTGCGACGCGCCGCGCCGTCGGCCAGGTTGTTGGGCCGGTTGGCGGGCATCTTCATGTCGGCCGGTGGAACGATCGGCTCGTACAGCAACAGACCGCGGAAGAGCGACGGATCCTTGAGTGCGGCCAGCAGGAGAGTGGCGCCGCCCATCGAGTGGCCCACGCCGATGATGCCGCCCTTCTCGTGGACGGCCTTGGCGGCGGCTTGGGCGTCGGCGCCGTAGCCGGCCCACGCGACCTTCCAGTCCTTGGGAAGCGCGGTGTCGCCGTGGCCGCGATGATCGAACGAATAGCAGTGGAACCGGCGGGTGAGATGGGTGGCCACCGGAGTCCAGCACAGGCCATGGAAGCCGTTGGCGTGCGACAGGAGCATGTTGGGCCCGATGCCGCCCAGATCGTGCAGTTCGACCTTGACGCCGTTGGTGGATGCGACTTTCACGGTTGGTGTCTCACTCGGAAGATTGCGAAGGCGACAGTGTACGGCCGAGTTCGACGAGTTCTGCGGGGAACGCCGCGATGGCGACCCTCACCAGGTGTGACGTCAGCCCTTGGGTTCGCGCGGCAAGCCCAGCAATCGCTCGCCGATGATGTTGCGCTGAACCTGACTGGTTCCGCCGGCGATGCGACCACCGGGTGCGGCGAGGAGTCCGAAAGCATCGGCACCGTCGAGGGTCGCCGAGGCACCCGAGAAGTCGGCTCGCAACATCGCCACGTCGAACATCATCTCGGTGATGCCGAGTTTCATGAGCGACGCCGCGGTGGACGCCACCGGACCCTGGCGCTGCGCCATCGCCTTGTACGCCATGCCCTTCGAGAGCAGACCAGCGAGCTCCTGACGCTCGAGTGGCGACAATTGGCGCCCCTCGGCCAGACGGGCGATCGAGTCGAGTCGACGCTCGAGCGAGATGATGCTCGTGCCGATGTGTCCGCGCTCGGACGTGAGCACGGCCATGCCGACACCCCAGCCGCCGTGCAACGGTCCGATGAGGGCATCGGCCGGCACCTGAACGTCGGTGAAGAACACTTCGTCGAACTCGGCTTCACCGGTCATCTGCTTGAGCGGACGAATCTCGATACCGGGCAGGCTCATGTCGAGAAGGAAGAACGAGATGCCTTCGTGCTTGGGCGCTTCGGGGTTGGTCCGCGCCATGAGGATGCCCCAGTTGCTGTAGCGGCCACCCGAGCACCACACCTTCTGGCCGTTCACGATGTAGCGGTCGCCGTCGCGCTCGGCTTTGGTGCTGAGCGAACCCAGGTCGCTGCCGGCACCCGGTTCGCTGAACAACTGACACCACACGTGTTCGCCGCGCAACGTCGCATTCAGATGATGCGTCTTCTGCTCGTCGGAGCCGAACTTCTGAATCGCTCCACCGGCCAGCACCAGACCCACCATGTTGAACACGCCGGGCACTCCGGCCAGCGCGCATTCGAGCAGCCACTGCGCCTGGTGAGCCGGGGTGAGACCCTGGCCGCCCACTTCGACGGGCCAGTGAATGCCGGCTTTCCCCGACGCGTAGAGATGCTTCTGCCAGGCCAGGCCTTGCTCGACGAGATCGGGCGGGCAGATCGCGCCGTAGTCGCGGGGCGCGAGATGCTTGTTGGCGGCCAGCCATTCGGCCGCCTGCTGCCCGAACTCTTCGACGCGGATCATGTGGTTTGTCTAGTTGACGAGTCGGCTACTTGAAGAAGGGGAGGAACATGGCGGTTTCCTCGCCGAGATTGTTGGGGACCGCGTAACCCTTCTGGTCGGTGATGGTGCCCCAGTTGGCCTGCACGTCCTCGAGCGTGAGGCTCGGGTTGAAGTAACCCTGCGTCTCGCCGATGAACACGTGGGCCACGCGGCCTCCGCCCACCGAGAAGGTCTGGCCCGAAACAGGGCAGTCCTCGTGCGCGAGGAACGCCACGAGCGGCGACACGAGGCCCGGATCGAGCTTGTCGGCCAAGCCGCCCATGATGTTCTCGGTCATGCGCGTGAGCGCGAGCGGGGCGATGGCGTTGGCCTTGATGTTGTTGCGCGCACCTTCGACGGCGAGCACGCGCGTGAAGCCGACGAGGCCCATCTTGGCCGCGCCGTAGTTGGTCTGGCCGAAGTTGCCGAACACGCCGGCCGCCGACGACGTGGAGATGATGCGGCCGTAGCCCTGTTCGCGCATCTTCACGAAGGCTGGCTTGGTCACGTAGAAGGCGCCCTTCAAGTGGACGTCGAGAACCGGATTGAGCAGATCGGGCTCCATGTTGTGGAACGCCTTGTCGCGCAGGATGCCGGCGTTGTTCACCACGATGTCCACGCGCCCGAACGTGTCGATGGCGGTCTTGACGATGGCTTCGCCGCCTTCGGGCGTGGCCACCGAGTTGGTGTCGGCCACCGCCTCGCCGCCGAGGGCCTTGATCTCGTCGACCACCTTCTGGGCGGCCGTCGTGCTCGCGCCGGTGCCGTCGACCGAACCACCGAGGTCGTTCACGACGATCAGCGCGCCGCGGCTGGCCATGAGGAGAGCGTGCTGACGGCCGAGTCCGCCGCCGGCTCCAGTGATGATCGCTACTTTGCCGTCGTAACCGAGCTGAGACATGTGAGTACTTCCTGACTGACGTGTGGATGGGGGAACGAGAACGAGCGCCGAAACTAGCCGAGCACCTGGCGGGCATGAGCAGTCAGCGACTTGTAATCGAGTTTGCCGTTGCCGGCGCGGCCCACGGTGTCGATGGGTAGCACACGCTTGGGGGCCTTGTAACTGGCCAGGTGCGACTTCACGTGGGCGATCAGGGCCGCTTCGTCGACGCTCTGGCCCGGAAGCGCTTCGACGAGGGCGGTGATGGCCTGGCCGAAACGCTCGTCGGGAACGCCGACCACGGCGGCGTCGGCCACGGAAGGATGCAACTTCAGGACTTCTTCCACCTCTTCGGGATACACCTTCTCGCCGCCGGTGTTGATGCACTGGCTGCCGCGGCCGAGCAGGCGTACCGTGCCGTCGGCTTCCACCGAGGCCCAGTCGCCCGGAATCGACCAACGTGTTCCGTTGATCATTTGGAACGTGGCGGCCGACTTCGCTTCGTCCTTGTAATAGCCAATGGGCGTGTGGCCGCGCAGAGCCACGCGTCCGAGTTCGCCCGAACCCGGCACGACTTCGCGTCCGTCCTCGGTGAGCACCTTGGTGTTGGGTCCGAGGGCGAACTTGGCGGTGTCGGAAGCGCCCTCGGCGGTGGTGGTGCTGGTGGCCATGCCGATGGCCTCGGACGATCCGAGCGAGTCGACCATGATGAGCCGCGAGTTGTAGCGGAGCAATCCGGCTTTCGTCTCGGCCGAGAACATCACACCGCTCGAGATGATGACGCGCAGACTCGAGATGTCCCACTTGCCGATGTCGGCCTCGAGAGTGCGCAGGATGGGCTTGGCGAACGCGTCGCCGACGATCGACATCGAGTTGATGCGCTTCTCTTCGATGGTGTCGAGGAGAAGTTCGGCCTCGAAGCGCCGCGACGGCATGGTGATCACACTGCCGCCGATCATGAGATTGCTCATCGCGTTGAAGAGACCGGTGCCGTGCATGAGCGGCGCGGCCGGCAGATTCCGCGGACCGGGCTTGCCGATGCGTTGCGCCATGGCGTCCCAGTCGGGTCGTTCGGGCAGCCGGTTCTTGTTCGAACTGTCGAGGGCCAGGAACAGGTCTTCCTGACGCCACATCACACCCTTGGGGAAGCCGGTGGTCCCGCCGGTGTACAGAAGAAGGAGATCGTCGCCCGATCGCGGCCACGGTGCGTCGGACGCGCGCGTGTCGGCCGCGGCCGCTTCGTAATCGACCGCCCACGACGGGCACGGCCCGGAGCCGTCGTCGACCCACAACCACGTGGTGACCCGCGGAACCCGGGCCCGAACCGAATCGACCAGTTCGCTGAAGCAGCCGTGGAACACCACGGCGACCACGTCGGCGTTGTCCCAGATGTAGACCAGTTCGTCGGCGGTGTAGCGGTAGTTGGTGTTGACCGGGGCGAGGCCGATCTTGAACGCCGCGAAGATGCTCTCCAGGTACTGCGGGCAGTTGTAGAGGTACTGCGCGATCTTGTCCTGACGCTTCACGCCGGCGGCCAGCAGAGTGGCCGCCACTCCGGATGAACGTCGGTCGAAGTCGCGCCAGGTGTGGAGAGTGTCCTCGTACTCCTGCGCCGGAGCATCCGGAAGTCGCCGGGCCACGAATTCCCAGATGTCGGCGAAGTTCCACTCGGCGCTCGTCATTCGATGGAGCGTACGCCTAGCGTGTTCCTTCGATGGAATTCGAAGTTCCCGGCGCCGACGATCCGCGACGACAAGCCGTTCGTGATTGGCTCGCGGCTCATCCGCAACCCACCGGCCGCCAACTCGCCGAAGCCGGATACGTCGCGCCGCACTGGCCGGCTCCGTACGGACTCGGAGCCGATCCGATTCACCAGATCGTGATCGACGACGAGTTGTCGAAGGCCGGAGTGCGCCGACCCGCCAATCCGATCGGCATCGGTTGGGCCGGGCCCACGATCGTGTACGCCGGAACCGACGAGCAGAAGAAGCGCTACTTGTTGCCGCTCCTGTCGGGCGAGGAGTTCTGGTGCCAGCTGTTCAGCGAGCCGGGAAGCGGAAGCGACCTCGCCAATCTCGGAACGCGTGCGGTGCGCGACGGTGACGAGTACGTGGTGAACGGTCAGAAGATCTGGACCAGCGGAGCCCAACACGCCAAGTTCGGCATCCTCATCGCGCGCACCGACCCCGAATCGCCCAAGCACAAGGGCGTGTCTTACTTCATCTGCCCGATGGACACGCCGGGCATCGAGATCCGTCCCATTCGCGAGATGACGGGTGCACAGACCTTCAACGAAGTGTTCTTCACCGACGTTCGGTTGCCGGCCGCCAACCTGGTGGGCGCCGAAGGCGACGGATGGCGACTGGCCAAGGTCACGCTCGGCAACGAGCGGGTGTCGTTGTCGTCCGGCGGTGTGCTGTGGGGGAGCGGTCCCACCGCCCTCGAGATGCTCGACGCGGTGCGCGAGCGAGGGCCGGTGTCCGATCCGAACATGCGTCAGCGCCTCGCCCGAATCTACATCGAACACACGTTGCTCGACCTCATCCGTCTGCGCACACTCTCGGCTCGGCTACGAGGCGAACAACCCGGACCGGAGGCGAGTATTCGCAAGATTCTCGCCGACGAACATGGTCAGCACGTGATGGAAGTGGCGCGCGACCTCCTCGGTGCCGACGGCATGCTGCACCAGACGCTCGACGGTTCGCAGCGCGGACAGCACAACGGATTGGGCGGCGGCGGGGGTGTGGGCCTGCGTTCACTCGACCATCCCGGCTGGTTCGACGGATACATGTTCGCCCGCGCGCTCACCATCGGCGGCGGCACGGGCGAAGTGCAGCGCAACATCGTGGCCGAGCGAGTGCTCGGTTTGCCGCACGACGTCGACGTCCTGCAGGGGATGTCGTGGGCCGAGACGCAACGCGTCCGCGGCTGAACCTCAGGCCAACGCTCTCACGCCGAGTACGTCGGGTAGTTCGTCGAACGATGTGATGCGCCGTATCTCGGCCGGCCGATTCGGCCACGGATCGTTCCAGCGGTCGATCCAGATCGGCGCGAGCCCGGCCGCGGCGGCTCCGAGCACGTCGGCGCGAACCGAGTCGCCGACGTAGGCCACGCGCGACGGCTCGAGGCCGAGGCGTTGGCAACCGGCGAGAAACGCGGCCGGATCGGGTTTGAGGGGAGCCCCGGGAAACAGCGCGAACTCGAACCAATCGTGCAGACGAAGCCGATCGATCTCGCGTTCGACGTACTCGTTGTTGGTGAGCACGGCCAGGCGAATCTCGTGGACGAGATGGTCGAGCACCGGAACCACGTCGGGGAAGAAGCCGACCCACAGGTTCTCCTCGAAGCGATCGAGCATGATGCGCCGGTCGTCCTCGTGCCGGTGGGCGAACACCTCGTGCCACAGCCGGCGGCGGGCCTCCCAGAGTTGCCAGGTGTTGCGATGCCACACGAAGTCGTGCTCGGGATGCGACTCCCAGAAGTTCCGCCTGATGTACGAATGGGCGGCGGCGACGTCGTCATCGTCGGCGAACGATTCGAGACAGCGAGTGAGCGAACCCCACCAATCGATGAGGGTGTCGTCGAGGTCGAACATCACCGCGTCGAATGGGCGTACCGCCGTGTCGAACGCCCGTCCCGCCATGACGGCGAGCCTAGGTGACCCCTACGATTCGGCCATGTCTGCGATCACGACCACCGCTGGAATCGTTCGTGTCCACGGCACCGAGCGTGCCGACCGCGTCTCGCTCATCGAGGGAGAGCGAACCCTCACGTGGGGTGAGTTGTACGAGCGGGCCCAGCGAGTCGCGAACGGGTTCGCCTCTCTCGGCGTCGGTGCGCAGGATCGCGTGGCGTTCCTCGACAAGAACGGAATCGCCCACTTCGACGTGTTCTTCGGGGCGGCTCTTCTCAACGCGGTGAGCGTCGACGTCAACTGGCGCTTGGCGGCGCCCGAAGTCGAGTACATCGTGAATGACGCGCAGGCCAAGGTTCTCGTGGTCGGCCCCGATTTCGTGCCGATCCTCGAGGCGATCGCCTCGTCTTTGCGCACCGTCACCAAGATCTTCGTGATCGGCGGTCACGCGCAGTACGACGACTTCGAGAAGTGGCTGGCGAGTCAGCCGACCGGCGATCCGGGTGTCGAGGCCGAGGCCGACGATGTTGCGTTCCAGCTCTACTCGAGTGGAACCACCGGCCGCCCGAAGGGCGTCATGCTCTCCAACAACAACTTCTTCGCTCTGCTTCCCGTCGCCAAGGACATCTGGGAACTCTCCGAGGATTCGGTGAACATGGTGGCCATGCCGCTCTTCCACGTGGGCGGTGGCGGCTGGGCGACGGCCGGCATGTACGAAGGCTGCGCGAGCGTGATCGTTCGCGAACTCGACCCGGCCGCGGTCGTGCGGCTGATCGGCGAGAGGCGCATCACGCATGGTTTCCTCGTTCCGGCCGCACTTCAGTTCATGCTCATGGTTCCCGGTGCCGAGGAGGCCGAGTTCTCGAGCCTGAAGGTGATCGTCTACGGCGCGGCTCCGATCTCGGAGGAAGTGCTGCGAAATTGCGTACGCGTCTTCAAGTGCAAGTTCTGGCAGGCGTACGGACTCACCGAGACCACCGGAGCCGTCGTGAATCTGCCTCCGGCCGATCACGACCCGAACGGACCCAACAAGCACCGTTTGCGCAGTTGCGGTCTGCCCGGGCCGGGAGTGGAAGTGAGGATCGTCGACACCGACACGATGACCGATTGTCCGCAAGGCGCCGTGGGCGAGATCTGGATTCGCTCGCCTCAGGTGATGCTCGGGTACTGGAACATGCCCGAGGAGACGGCCAAGTCGGTCACGAAGGACGGCTGGTTCCGATCGGGCGACGCGGGCTATCTCGATGCCGACGGATACCTCTACATCCACGATCGCGTGAAGGACATGATCGTGTCCGGCGGCGAGAACGTGTATCCGGCCGAGGTCGAGAACGTCCTCATGTCGCATCCGGCCATCGCCGACGTGGCGGTGATCGGCGTGCCCGACGACAAGTGGGGCGAGACGCCCAAGGCGATCGTGGTGCGCAAGCCGGGGGCCGAGGTGGCCGAACACGAGATCATCGACTTCGCGCGTGAGCGCCTGGCCAAGTTCAAGTGCCCCACCAGCGTCACCTGGATCGACATGCTTCCGCGCAATCCGAGCGGCAAGATCCTGAAGAAGGACCTGCGCGAGCCCTACTGGGCCGGACGCGAACGCCGCGTCAACTGATCGGCACCGATCGACGCGGGTCGACCGGGCCGGCGCAGTGGCCAAATCCGACCGTTTCGATCAACAAACCCCGATCTAGCAGGGCCTTTTCGTCGCCGGTAGGGTGGCGTCATGGCCCCCCGCCGAACGACGTCTGTCCTTCGCTGCTCCCTCGGACTTTTACTGCTATTTGCGGCGTGCGGTGGTGACGATTCGGCGACGTACTCGCCCGACGTGAGCGCGGCCTGTCCGCTGCCGGGCCCGGTGTCGGGTCGTGCGGTGCGCGTGGCCACGACGGTCGCGCCCATCACGAGCATCGCCGCGAACATTGCCGCCGGAACCCCCACCGAGATCACCGGCATCGTTCCGGAGGGCACCAATAGCCACACGTACGAGCCGCCGCCGAGTGTCGCGGCCACTCTCGAGTCGGCCGATGTGGTCTTCATCAACGGACTCGTGCTCGAAGAGCCCACCAAGGAATTGGCCGAAGCGAATCAACGCGAAGGCAGTGTGATCTGCGAGCTCGGCACCGTGATCCTTCCCGAGTCGGAGTACGTCTACGACTTCTCGTTCCCGAAGGAGGGCGGCAAGCCCAATCCGCACCTGTGGACCAATCCGCCGATGGCGCTCGAGTACGCCGCCGTCATCCGTGACACCCTCACGGCCGCCGATGGCGCGAACGCGGCCGCGTATCAGGCCAACTACGAGGCCTTCGCGGTGAAGGTCGAGGCCCTGAGCGAAGCGGTGCGCGCGGCCAGTGAAACCATTCCGTCCGAGAAGCGCCAGTTGCTCACGTATCACGATGCCTACGCCTACTTCGCCAAGGAGTACGGCTGGAGCGTGATCGGTGCCATTCAGCCTTCGTCGTTCGACGAGCCCACTGCCAAGGAAGTCGCCGACCTCATCGATCAGGTGAAGCAGACCGGTGTCGCGGCGGTCTTCGGCAGCGAGGTGTTTCCGTCGACGGTTCTCGAGCAGATCGGCAACGAGACCGGGGTCCGCTACGTCGACGTGCTGCGCGACGACGACCTTCTCGGTGCGCCCGGTGACGCCGAACACTCGTGGCTCGGTCTCATGCGATTCAACTACGTCACGATGGTGGAAGCCCTCGGAGGCGACGCGAGTGCCCTGAAGTCCATCGACGTGAGTGACGTCGGCCCCGACACCGCGGTCTATCCGCAGTAACGAGTTCCAACATGGTCAAAGTCGACATCACCCCAGCCCGTCTCGCCGGTGAGCCGCTCGTGGCTTTCGAGCACGTGTCGTGCGCGTACGGGTCGAGCACGGTCATCGACGCGGTCGACTTCGCCATCATTCCCGGCGAATTCGTCGGGATCGTCGGTCCGTCCGGTTCGGGCAAGACCACCGTGCTGCGCGCTCTGCTCGGCGCTCTCGCCCCGGTTCATGGAACGGTGCACCGCAAGCCGGGTCTTCGCCTCGCCTATGTTCCGCAACTCGAGACGGTCGACTGGAACTTCCCCGTGACCGTGCGCGAAGTGGTGTCGATGAGTCGCCCGGCGCGGTCGTGGTGGCCGCGCACCACTCCGGCCGAGATCCGCGAGATCGACGAAGTCCTCGAACGATTGGGGCTGGGCGGGCTCGCGAGTCGTCACATCCGCGAGTTGTCCGGCGGTCAGCAGCAGCGCGTCTTCCTCGCCCGAGCTCTCATGCAGAAGCCCGACCTGCTCGTGCTCGACGAACCCACCGCCGGGGTCGACGTGCGCACGCGGCACGAGGTGCTGCACGTGCTCGCCGATCTCAACGAGGCGACGCCGGAGGGAGATGGTGTGGCGATCGTTCTCACGACCCACGATCTCAACGGTCTGGCCGCCCACTTGCCGCGCGTCATCTGCTTCAACCGCACGGTGGTCGCCGATGGCTCGCCCAACGAAGTGTTGCGGCCGTACTTCCTCGAACGCACCTACGGCGCTCCGATGGAAGTGCTCCAGCACGGCGGCATGCCGGTGGTCGTCGAGCAGGGTGCCGACGATCTCCGCGAGCGCCTCAGCCGTCGAGGCGCCTGACGTGCTCGCGGTCGATCTCGCCGAACCGTTCCAATACGAGTTCTTTCGCAACGGTCTCGTGATCGCCACCTTGGCCGGAGCGCTGTGCGGGCTCATCGGCGTCTTCGTGGTCCTGCGCAACATGAGCTACATCGGCCACGGCCTGAGCCACGCGATCTTCGGTGGTGCCGCCCTCGCCGCCGTGCTCGAGCTCAACTACTTCATCGGGGCCGGGTTGTGGGGGCTGGCGTCGGGTCTGATGATCGGCCGGGTGGCCCGCCGCCGAATCATCGGCGCCGATGCCGCCATCGGCGTGATCACCACGGCATCGTTCGCGATGGGTCTCGCGCTGCAGGCTCGCTACGGCCAGGCCAGCCGGAGCATCGATGCCGTGTTGTTCGGCAACGTGCTCGGTGTGTTCCCCGGAGACATCGCCGCCGTGGCCGGAGTCGGAATCGTCAGCGCGGTCGCCGTGGTGCTGCTGTATCGCAAACTGCTCTTCACCACGTTCGATCCCGAAGTGGCGGCCGTGAGCGGGGTTCGCGTCCCGGCCATGGAAGCGACGCTCATGTTCTTGTTGTCGGCCACGATCCTCGTGACGGTGCGCGTGATCGGCGTCCTGCTCATTTCCGCGCTGCTCGTCCTTCCCGCCGTCACCTCGCGGCTCCTCACCAACTCGTTCGGCCGCATGCTCTGGCTCTCACCGGTTCTCGGGGCGCTGTTCGGCGGAGTGGGCATGTACGCGAGTTGGTACGCCGATGTGCCGAGCGGTGCCGTGATCATCCTGTGCGGCACGGCCGCCTTCATCGTGGCCTACGTGAGCGTCGGCGTTCGTCGGCGCGCGCGGGTGGCCGGCCTCGATCACCACTCCGGCCCGGCACTCACCACCGGCTGAGCCGGTGTTCCGGTGACTGAAAGCCACCGGAACACAACTATCAGAGGTGCCAGGTGGGGCCGTCGGGAGTGTCGCGGACTTCGATGCCGATCGCAGCCAGTCGGTCGCGAATGAGATCCGACAAGTCGTAGCGCTTGTCGGCGCGAACGGCTCCGCGAAGTTCGATCAGCACGCTCATCACCGGTGCGATGGCGTCGCGCGGATCGGCCAGTCCCTTGACCGCGGCATCGCCGAGACGAACGATCATCGACCGCAGCGCGGCGTGGGCGCGGTCCATGGCGTCGCTCTGCAGAGTGTCGGCCGACCAGTTGCGGATGGACGTCTCGAGATCGAGGGCGGCGCGCACGGCTCGAGCCGAGTCGCCATCGGCCAGGGCGGCGTCGAAGTCGGCCTCGGCTCGCGCGACGTCGTCGGCCAGCGACAGCGAATGTCCGCTCTGCGCGGTGCTCGGCGCAGTCGCTTCCGACTCGGTTCCGCTCGATGAGGAGGCCGGAACGGCGACCGAACCACGAGCCGGATCGCGCAGGGCGTCGATGGGAAGGGTTCGACCCGATTCGTACACCGTGGACGCTCCGCGGATGCGCACGGTCACGGTGCCGTTGCCGATGACGGTGGCCGTGCCGGCATCGATATCGATGATGAGCCCCGTGTGCTCGTCGACGCCGATCACGTGGGCCGATGCGGGCAGGTCGGCTTCGAGCATTGCAAGACGACGCTCACCCAAGTAGCAGAACCTCGTGTCGTGATGGCCGCCCTCCGAGTTGTCGTAGTGCGGGATCACGGCGACCTCGAGGTCGATCACCGACAGCACGTCGAGGCCGTCGAGCCAACGCGGCTCTTCGCCCACCTTGTAGATCTCGTAGACCGGAACGGTGTAGCGCCCGAGTGTGAGCGCGGCGGCCGAGGCGAACGTGACCGCACCGCCGTTCTGCAGCTTCGACCGAACCACATCGGGAACCGCGGTGTCGGCCCATTGGCGCAAGGCGTACGTGGGCGAACCCGGTCCGGCGAACAAGTAGTCGGCCTGACGAACGCGACTGAGACCCTGTTCGACATCGAGCAGGTCGGCACCTTTCACTCGCGTGAGTCCGGCGATCTCGATGGGGTGGCCGACGCTCTGGCGGAAATACTCGACCGCGCGCGACGCGAGTTCGGGTGCGTTCTCCTGGAATCCGTACGGCGTGTCGAGAACGACGGCCCGGGCGCCTTCGGGAAGGCGGGCGATGAGTTCGCGATGGTGCTTCATCATCGTCGGAGCGGTTTCGCCCGAACCCATGATGGTGAGAATGCGGGGGAGTGCGGTCATGTCAGAAAGCCGTTCTTCATGTTCGAGACGATCACTTCGGCCAAGCGCTCGGGGTGCTGCGCATGAACGTCGTGGTGAGCCGGGCGGAACCAGTGGACGCGGGACTTCGCCAAGGCCTTGGTGGCGGCGTCGATCGAACGGTCCTTGTTGGCGGTCCAGGCCACGTCACCCGAATCGGCCGGAACCCACAGGATCGGACGGTCGATCTTCGGATACAGATCGGACGGGCGGTGTTCCCACAGATGGCGAAGAATCGCCAGGTGGCGGTCGAGGGTGAGCCACGGTCGGATCGTGCCGTCGTCGAGCACTTCGAAGTTCGAGAGCGCACCGATGATTCCGGACTCGGGCCAATCGGAGTGCATCGAGCGAATGGCGGCGTCCATGCGACCGCTGCGCGTGCCGATGAGGTTCGGCGGCCGCAGTGCGTGTGCGCACTGATCCCATTCGGCGAAGACGCGGCCGAGTTCGATCATGCCGCCATCGACCGGGACCGAGCCGACCACGCGATCGCCGTGGCGGTGGGCCGAGTGCACGACGACGTTGCCGCCCCACGACTGACCGACGAAGATCGCGCGCGGCCAGTCGAAGTGATCGAGCACTTTCACGAGATCGTCGCTCACGGTGTCGAAGTCGTATCCGGTGTCGGGTTTGTCGGAGAGCCCGTGACCGCGCAGATCGACGGCGACCGAGGTGATGCCCTGACGAGTCAGAGCGGCTCCGACGCCGTCCCACATGCGGGCGTTCGAGGCCAGGCCGTGAATCAGAAGGACGGGAGGCAGTGACGGGTCGACCTTCTGCGGTCGGCGCTCGATCGTTCGCAACACCACGCCGCCGGTGGCCGGTACCGCCACGATTCGGCCGTCGCCGACCGGGAAGCGGTCGCGGCTTCGGAGCGCGTGGTCGGCGGACATGCCCTGTGAGTCTGCCCGTGCTCGGGGGCCGACCCACTCCCGCGTGGCACGATGGGGGTGTGACTCTCCCGGTGACCGATGAATTGAGCGCCAAGATGGCCGCTCTCGAGAGCGTGATGGCCGATCTCGGATCCGTGGTGGTGGCGTTCAGCGGCGGAGCCGACTCGGCGTTCGTCGCGGCGATCGCCCACCGGGTCCTCGGTCGGGAGCGAGCCCACGCCGTCACCGCGGTCTCGCCGAGCCTGGCCGGCGCGGAGGAACGCGAGTGCCGCCAGTTGGCCGACGAGTGGAACTTGCGGTGGACTCCTGTCGACACCGCCGAGATGGAGCGGGCCGCGTATCGCGCCAACGATCTCGATCGTTGCTATCACTGCAAGGCCGAACTCATGGACGTGGTCGCGCCCATCGCCGAACGCGAGAGAGCCACCGTGGTGTTGGGAGTCAATGTCGACGATCTGGCCGATCATCGCCCGGGACAACGGGCCGCCATCGAACGCGGCGCGGTGTTCCCGCTCGTGTTGGCCGGGTTCACCAAGGCCGACGTTCGCGAAGCATCGCGCCGACTCGACCTGCGCACATGGGACAAACCGGCGGCGGCCTGCCTGGCCAGCCGGGTTCCGTACGGGACGCCGGTGACGGTGGAGATCCTGTCGCGGGTCGATCGGGCCGAAGCCGCTCTGCATCAACTCGGCTTCCGACAGGTGCGCGTTCGCCACTACGGCGAGATCGCCCGCCTCGAGGTGGACGAAACCGAACTGGCCCGCGCCGTGTCGGCGCGCCGAGCCGTGATCGAGGCCGTCAAAGGTGCGGGCTATCGCTACGTCACCCTCGACCTCGAGGGATTCCGCAGCGGAAACCTCAATCCCGCCCTGACGTTCGACTCCCGCCGCCCCGAGCCCCGGGCGTAGGGTTCTCGGCAGGGTTCGGCCCGTTGCCAGCCCGTCGAAAGGGGTTCTCGTGAAACTGTCGATGATGCTCAACTACGCCGGAGGCTTCCATGCCGCCGTCGATCGCGTGGTCGAACTCGAGAAGGCCGGACTCGACGTGGTCTGGATCGCCGAGGCGTACAGCGCCGACGCCATCAGCCAGGTGGGCTACCTCGCGGCGAAGACGTCGCGAGTGGAGATCGGCACCGGAATCGTCAACGTGTACAGCCGCACCGCCGCGCTGATGGCCATGACCGCCGCCGGTTGCGACTACGTGAGCAACGGCCGCTTCATCCTTGGCCTTGGTGCATCGGGTCCGCAGGTGATCGAAGGTTTCCACGGCGTGCCGTACGAGAAGCCGATGCAGCGCATCAAGGAGTACATCGACGCCTGCCGCATGATCTGGAAGCGCGAGCAGCCGTTCCAGATGGACGGCCAGACCGTGAAGGTTCCGCTGCCCGCCGGTCAGGGCACCGGACTCGGCAAGCCGTTGAAGATCATCAAGCCCGGCCAGGAGATCCGCACCGACATTCCGATCTGGTGGGCCAGCCTCATGGGGCTCAGCGTTCAGGCCACGGCCGAAGTGGCCGACGGCTGGCTGCCGATCTTCTTCGATCCCGAGAAGTTCCACAACGTGTGGGGCGACGACCTGAAGAAGGGTCTCGCCAAGCGTGATCCGAGTCTGGGCAAGTTGCAGATCTCGGCCGGCGGCATGGTGGCCATCGACGAATCGCTCACCGGTGACGCGCAGAAGAAGATCCTCGACTTCGCCCGTCCCAACGCCGCGTTGTACATCGGCGGCATGGGCGCGCGCGACAAGAACTTCTACAACACCATCTGCAAGAAGTACGGCTACGAGAAGGAAGCCATCGCGGTCCAGGATCTCTATCTCGATGGCAAGAAGGAAGAAGCCGCCGCCGCCGTGCCGGGAGAAATGATCGAGAAGAGCAACCTGGTGGGCCCGAAGGGATACATCAAGGAGCGCCTGGCCGCCTACAAGGAAGCCGGCGTCACGGTGCTGTCGGTCAATCCGGTGGGTCCCGATGCGGTCAAGACCATCGAGACGCTGAAAGAACTGATCGGCTGATGTCGGCGACCGTGGGGGGATCGGTCGAAGCGGGCTGGGAGCGCGTTCGCGACGCGTTCACGGCCAATCTCGACAGCGGTCAGGAGACCGGGTGCGGGGTGTCGGTGTATCACCGGGGCCGCAAGGTGGTCGACCTGTGGGGCGGCCACTTCGACAAGGAGTGCACGACTCCGTACACCGAAGACACGTTGCAGTTGGTGTTCTCGACCACCAAGGGAATCACCGCCATCGCGGTGGCGATCTGCGTCCAACGCGGACTCCTCTCGTACTCCGAGAAGGTGTCGACGTACTGGCCCGAGTTCGCGCGGCACGGCAAGGGTGACGCAACCGTCGCACAACTGCTGTCGCATCAGTGCGGTCTCTACACCGTCGACGGCGACATCACCCTCGCCGAAGCTCTCGACTGGAACACCATCACCGCTCGACTGGCCGACACCAAGCCGCGGTGGGAGATCGGAACCAAGCACGGCTACCACGCGCTCACCTATGGATGGTTGGCCGGCGAACTCGTTCGTCGCGTCGATCCGAAGAAGCGTGGCGTCGGCGCGTTCGTGCAGGACGAAATCGTCCGTCCGCTCGGCGCCGAGTTCTGGATCGGTCTCCCCGAATCGCAGGAGTCGCGAGTGTCGCCGATGATCGGCGGCATCAACCCGCCACCGGGCGAAGACATCGATCCGGCCATCAAGGCCATGCTCGAACAGTTCATGGGCCCCAACTCGCCGGGCGGTCAGGCACTGTCGCTCAATGGTGCTTTCGGCGGAGAGGGCACCTTCAATCGTCGCGACGTGCATGCCGCCGAGATTCCGGCCGCCAACGGCATCACCAACGCTCGCTCGCTCGCACGCATCTACGCCGCCACCATCGGCGACGTCGACGGTGTGCGTCTGCTCGAGTCGTCCACGGTCGACGCGGCCCGAGTCACGGTCACTCCGGCCGGCGAGCCCGACACGTGTCTCATCATGCCCACCACGTTCGGAATGGGCTTCATGACGCACGGTCAGTTCACGCCGTACGCCGGGCCGGGTTCCTTCGGCCATCCGGGTGCCGGTGGGTCCGTGGCGTTCGCTCTGCCCGAGAAGCAGATCGGTTTCGCCTACGTCATGAATCAGATGGCTCAGAACCTGGCGAACGATCTGCGCGCGCAGGTGCTCACTGACGCAGCAGTTGCTTGCGCAGACTCCGCGTCGCACTGATGTAAACGAGGCTGGCCACCGCGGCCGCCGCCGCGAAGGTGGTGATCGCCGTTCGAACGCTGGTGGCTTCCGAGAGGGCGCCGGCGGCCAGGCTCGTGACGGAGAGAACCAGGGTCATGAGCGCGAAGTCGCCGGCGAGGATGCGGCCGCGAATCTGATCGGGTGAGCGCATCTGCAGGCCGTACGTGCTGAGAGTCCATTGCGCACCACCGCCCAGGTGCGCGGCCGTGATGAAGATGACGCACAGCCACAGCGCCGGCATCCACGCCCCGGTGAGATAGAAGACGCTGAAGGCCAGGCTCGCGTAGCCGCACACCGTGAGCACCTTGCCCACGTCGCCACCGGTGAATCGAGTGGCGATGATGGGGCCGAGTCCCACTCCCGCGCCGCGAGCGGCGATGAGAACCCCGCGGGCGCCGTCGCCGCCGCCGTACACGTCGCTCGCCAGCACGGCCAACTGGCTCACGACCCCGGAACCGATGGCGAAGGTGGTCTTGGAGAGCACCAGAGCGAGGAGCACCGAGTCGCGGCGGGCGTGGCCGAGCGCCTCGCGCATGTCGGCGATCGGTCGCATGCGGTTCCGCGTCGGTGGACGTTCTTCCTGCAGGGGTTTGGTGATGAGGACGATGAACCAGGCCGACACCACGAACGACACGGCGTTGATGACGAAGGCGGTGTCGCGTCCGAGGGCGGCGGCGAAGAACCCGCCGACGGCGGCACCCACCGCCAACATGACGCCCCACGTGGAGCCGAACAGGGCCTGCGCCTTGCCGAGCTCTTCGGCATCACGCGCGAGATTCGGCGTGCCGGCCTCGGACGCCGGCTTCACGATGGCGGCCAAGCCCGAGATGATGCTCTGGCACACGAACGCGAGCCAGATGGTGTCGGCCCCGACGAGCACCAGACCGAGGGCCGCCACCGATTGCACGAGCGAGACGATGATGAGGATGCGGCGACGGTCGAAACGATCGACGATCACGCCGGCGATCGGCGACGCGATGAACGACGGCAGCGAGAACGACACCACGATCATCGAGACGAGAAAACTCGAGTCGGTCAGGTCGTCGACGAGACCGACGAGAGCGACGAAACTGAACCAGTCGCCGAGATACGAGATGACCTGAGCGATGAAGAGACGCCGCATGTCGGGGTTCGTGCGCAGCATCCTCCACATGTCGAACCGTCAGCGGGATGCGTGCGAGCGCAGGATGCAGGCGATGGCGGTGGTGATCTTCTTGCTGGTGGGGATGTCGAGGAACTCGTTCGGCCCGTGGGCGTTGGAGCCCGGTCCGAGCACTCCGGTGATCACGAACTGGGCCTCGGGGAACTTCTCGCCGAGCATTCCCATGAACGGAATGGTTCCACCCTCTCCGAAGGCTCGCCACGAGTTGCCGAAGGCGGTGGTGGACGCCACCTCGAGGGCGGCCGAGAGCCACGGTGCGAACGACGGCGCGTTCCAGCCCGGTGCCGCGTTGCGATCGCCGAACGACACGACCGCATCGGACGGCGGATTCGCTTCGAGCGTCGTCGCGATCGCGGCGATGGCCCGCTCGTGATCGCACGTGGGCGGCAAGCGGAACGAGAGCGACAGGGCGGTGTAGGGGCGGAGCACGTTTCCGCCCCGGGCGACCGAGGGAACGCCGTCGATGCCGACGTAGCTGAGAGTGGGACGCCAGGTGTGGGCCAACATCTGCTCGACCGGATCGTCCGCCATCGGGCGCGTGTTGCCGGCGAAGGGGTAGTGGCTGGCCGGCGGTTCGGGAAATTCGGCGCTGGTGTCGGCGGCTTCGCGCCGACGGTCGGCCGGAATCTCCACGTGCAACTCGTCGAGCAGCACACGGCCGGTCGCGGCATCCTCGACACGGTCGAGCAACTGCCGAATGACGCGGAACGAACTGGGGACGATGCCGCTGGCTTCGCCGCTGTGGATGCCTTCGGTGAGCACGTCGACACGCAGGGTTCCCGAAGCGAGACCACGCAACGACGTGGTGACCCACAGGCGTTGATCGTCGAGACAGCCCGAATCGAGACACACCACCAGCGACGGAGAGCCGACCCGAGGTGCGAGGTGATCGAGATACGCCGGAAGGTCGGGACTGCCGCTCTCTTCACTGGCTTCGATGAGAATCACGAGGCGAGCGTGCGACCAACCGGCCGCCTGCGCGGCTTCGATCGCGGCCAAGGTCGCGTACGCCGAGTAACCGTCGTCGGCACCACCGCGCCCGTACAAGCGATCGTTCTCGATGACCGGAGTCCACGGACCGAATCCCTCGCGCCAACCCTCCATTTCGGGTTGCTTGTCGAGGTGCCCGTACAGGAGCACGACGTCGTCGGTTCCGCGGGTGGAGCCGGCGCCGAAGGCGGGCACTTCCATCACGATCATCGGTGTGAGTCCGGGGAGGCCGACGACTTCGACGGTGAGGCCGGCGATCGCCCGGGCGGCGCACCAGCGGCGAATGTGCTCGACGGCGCGATCCATGTGGCCGAGTTCGCGCCAGTCGGGTTCGTACGCCTTCGAGACGTTGGGAATCCGGATGTACTCCGTGAGTTCGGGGATGATGTCGTCATCCCACACGCGATCGATGCGCGACTGCATCGAGTCGACCGGTTCGGCGACCGTCACCGGCGCACCTTCTGCATCGCATCGATGATGCGCTCGGCTTCCTTCACCACCGAACGCACGATGTCGCCGGCCGGTTCGAGTGATCGGATGGCGCCGACTCCCTGACCGCACGGCATGAACTCGGTGTTCGGGTCGACGTCCTGATCCATGGGCCAACCCATGTGGTTCACGCCGGCCTGCGCCGAAGCGAGCGCTTGCTCGGGGAACTTCTTCAGGAGTTCGGGGTGCTCTTCGAACTTCTGCGTCCACTCGGTGCGCACCACACGACAGGTCTTGCCGGTGTACGCGCGTGAGACGACGGTTCCGTCCTCGGGGAGAGCCAGCAACGTGCTCTTGTACGACTTCTGCGCGTGGGCTTCGGGTGTGGCGATGAAGCGGGTGCCCATCCAGACGCCGTCGGCGCCCAGTGCGATGGACGCGGCGAGTCCGCGGCCGTCGAAGAGTCCACCGGCGGCGACCACCGGCACTCGTGCTCCGACGGCGTCGACGACTTGCGGAACCAAGGCCATGGTGGCGACGGTTCCGGTGTGGCCACCGCCTTCGGTTCCCTGTGCGATCACGAAGTCGCAGCCGCTGGCCACGGCGGCCTCGGCGTGGCGGACCTTGCCGCACATCGAGCCCACCAGGATGTTGTTCTTGTGCAACACGTCGATGATCTCGCGCGGCACACCCAGGCCGGCGACGAAGATGCGCGCGCCACCCTTGATGACCGATTCGACGTCGCGTTCGAGTTGACCGGGCACCGCGGTGAGCAGGTCGACGCCGAACGGCTTGGTGGTGGCCTTCTTGACGGCGCCGATCTCCTCGTCGAGTTGACCCGGGCGCATGGCGGCGGCGCCGAACGTTCCGATTCCGCCGGCTTCGCTCACGGCGGCCACGAGAGCCGAGTACGAAACTCCGCCCATGCCGGCCAGCATCACCGGATGTTCGATGTCGAGGAGTTCGGTCAGGCGAGTCTTCATGAGGCCACGGTAGCCGTGACCCCGCGGAGGCTCAGAACGCTCCGGGTTGGCGCAGGAGTCGACGGTGCCAGCGTGATGGCGTGAGGAGAATCGCGCGTGGTTCGTCCTCGAACATCCACCGGGCGAACATTCGGCGACTCCACGATCCGGCGTGATCGAGCAGGGCGATCGCCCCGCGAGCACCCCGTCGGCGCGCCAGCACCTTGCCGAGGCGGATCGACATGCGGTGATCGGCCAGCAGGTGGTGATCGACGGCTCGGCGATACGCACGACGAACGTCCAGCGGCGATCCACCGGACACGATCGCGGCCGCCGCTTCCACGCCGGTGAGCAGTGCCTGCCCGATGCCTTCGCCAGTGAGGGCATCGGTCGCCATGGCCGCATCGCCCACGAACAGCACGCGACCCACTCCGGTGACGGCTTCGTCGATGCGCGCCGGAATCGGCCACGCGGTGTGTCGACCCTCGAGCACCGCATCGGGGCCGAGTGCTTCACGCACGTGCGGACGTTGCAGGAGATCGCTCCAGGTGTCCTTCATGTCCTGAATGCGGCGCTCCCCGTCGCGCAGCACTCCGAAGCCGATGTTCACTCGATTGCCGGGCAACGGGAAACTCCACGCGTAACCGGGCAGCAGATCGTCGTCGAACCAGACGATCAACCGATCCTTGGCCACACCGGTGACGTTGGACGCGTATTGGCGAAATGCGTGCCACTCGCCGAGATAGCCGCTGGCGGCGACACCGAGTGCCTTGCGAACCGGACTCCACATGCCGTCGGCCGCCACCACCCAGGTGGCTCGCAGCGTCCGCGACTCGCCCATGTGATCCACGGTCACGTCGACGTGGTCGGCCGCTGATTCGATCGAGACGAACGCCGTGTTCTCGCGAACGACCGCTCCGCAGCGACGAGCCAGGTCGACGAGTGCGGCATCGAGTTCGAGACGCGGAGCCACGGCCGCGAAGGTGCCGTCGGTGGGCAAGGGGAGCTCGACCTCTCGTCCCGACGGCGAGCGCAGCCAGGCCGCGTCGACGTTCTGCCACGACCGAACCGCGCCGGGATCGAACCCGAGCGCGTCGAGTTGGCGCAGGGCGAGTGAGGTGAGCCCGTCTCCGCAGCACTTGTCGCGCGGGAACTCGGCCTTGTCGATCACGGTCACCGTGAGGCCGGCTCGACGAGCCGTGATCGCCGCCGCCGTTCCGGCCGGGCCGGCCCCGACGACGAGGAGATCGACCTGGTCAACCGGTTCGGACACGCTTTCAGGCTACGAGCGGGGTTCGGCTGGTGCCCGATCCGACGCCCATTCCTATGATCGTGAACGTCATCGCACACGTCACAGAGAGAGCGTCTCTCGAACGAAAGGAATCCCATGGCCCGCTTGTGTGAAGGTCGAATCGCCATCGTCACCGGAGCCGGAAGAGGTATCGGTCGCGAACACGCGTTGAGCCTGGCGGCTCAGGGCGCCAAGGTCGTCGTCAACGATCTCGGAGGCAACGTCGATGGATCGGGTGGCGATCTCAGTCCGGCCGAGCAAGTGGTCGCCGAGATCAAGGCCATGGGTGGCGAAGCCGTCGCCAACGGCGACAGCGTGAGCGACTGGAACGGCGCACAGCGTCTCATCAAGACCGCGGTCGACACGTTCGGCGATCTCCATGTGGTGGTCAACAACGCGGGCATCTTGCGCGACCGCATGCTGTTCTCGATGGCCGAAGAGGAGTGGGACGCGGTCATCAACGTGCACCTCAAGGGAACGTTCGCCCCGAGTCGCTTCGCCTGCTCGTACTGGCGTGAGCGCTCGAAGGAGGGCAAGCCGGTGGACGGCCGCATCATCAACACCACGTCGGTGTCGGGCATCTACGGAAATCCGGGTCAGACCAACTACGGCGCGGCCAAGGCCGGCATCGCCGCGTTCACCAACATCGCGGCCCTCGAGATGGCTCGTTACGGCGTGACGGTGAACGCCGTCGCTCCGGTCGCCCTGACGCGTATGACCGAAGGTCTCGGACCGGCACCGGAAACCGACGAGGACCGCGAGCGTCGTTCGCCGCGTTGGATCGCGCCGATCATCACCTGGCTCGCATCGGCGGAATCGAAGGACGTGTCGGGTCGCGTGTTCGAGGCCAGCGGCGACGTGCTCGCGATCGCCGAGGGTTGGGTTCGGGGCCCGCGTGTGGCTCCCGTCGACGACCCGACCAAGTTGGGCCCGATCGTGGCCGATCTCATGGCCAAGGCTCGCAAGAACTCGGGAATGAACGGCGAGCCCGGCGGCTGGCCGCAACCCAAGTGATCGATTCGCGCAACTGATCAACACATACGACCGAAAGGGAACTCACCATGCCGTTGAATCCGAATGCCGTCGGTGCCGTGGGCGACAAGCGCACCATCTCGTGGAACTCGAAGGACGCGTTGCTGTACGCGGTCGGTATCGGAGCCGGTTCGGCCGATCTGCCCTTCTCCACCGAGAACACCCAGAACCTTCAGCAGGTCGTGTATCCCACGTTCGCCGTGGTGGCCGGATCGGGCACTGCGTCACCGGGCAAGAGTGCGATGGGCGAGATCGGCTCGTTCAACTGGGCGATGCTTGTGCACGGTTCGCAGGCGATCACGTTGCACCGTCCGATTCCGGTCGAGGCCGCTGCGACCACTCAGGACAAGGTCGTCGCGATGTACGACAAGGGCAAGGCCGCCGTCGTCGTCACCGAGGCCGAGGTGAAGCTCGAATCGGGTGAGCCGCTCTGGACCACGCGTTCGTCGGTGTTCATTCGCGGTGAAGGCGGATGGGGTGGAGATCGCGGCCCGTCGGGACCACAGAACGTTCCGCCCGACACCAAGCCCGATCACGAAGTGACGCTTCAGACCTCACCCGACCAGGCGTTCGTGTACCGCCTGTCGGGCGATCGCAATCCTCTGCACACCGATCCCTCGTTCGCCGCACTCGGCGGTTTCGATCGGCCGATCCTGCACGGTCTGTGCACCTACGGATTCACCGGACGGGCACTCCTCGGCGCTCTCTGCGACAACGACGTCACCAGGTTCAAGCACATCGAAGGCCGTTTCTCGTCGCCGGTGCTCCCCGGCGACGCGCTCACGGTGCGCATCTGGAAGACCGGATCGGGCGAGGCGGTGTTCACCACGTCGGTGGGCGATCGCGTCGTGATCGATCAGGGACTGGTGAAGTTCGGCTGATCGGCCGAATCAGAACAAGCGGAGTTCTTCCGGTCGACGACCGCGCAAGTCGTCGTAATCGACCTCCACGCACGTGATACCGCGGGCCTCGGCGATGGTCTTGGCCTGCGGTTTGATCACCTGGGCCACGAACACTCCGCGCAGGTTGGTGAGAGTGGTGTCGGGTGCGAGCACCTCGAGGTACCGCGCGAGTTGCTCGACGCCGTCGATTTCGCCCCGCCGCTTGATCTCCACGGCGACGTAGTGGCCGTTTTCGTCGCGACACATCAGATCCACCGGCCCGATGGACGTGGGCCATTCGCGTCTCACGAGACTGAAACCGGGTGCGATCGCGTCGGGTACGGCGGCCAGCAGCTCCTGGAGGTGGGCCTCGACTCCGTCCTTCTGCAGGCCCGGATCCTCACCGAACTCGTGAGCCGAGTCGGAGATGACTTCGTGAAAAGTGATGGTGAGGGTTTCGCCCTTCGGGTTGCTGACGATCCACTGCGTCTCTTCCTCGCGGATCGAATTGGGCGCGTTCATCCAGTTGAGAGGTTTGTAGGCGCCGCCGTCGCTGTGAATCGCCACGCAGCCGTCGGCCTTGACCATCACGAGACGAACCGCTTCTGGAAGCTGGGCGTCGAGTCGGCCTTCGTACTGCACGCTGCAACGCGCGATCACCAGACGCATGCGGTCACACGACGCCGAACGAGCGAATGGCCAAGCGGAA
>JBEAXP010000017.1:0-12235 GCA_041159745.1 Actinomycetota bacterium
ATCACGTTCCTGTGCCTCGCGGTCGCGGCCGCCGCACTCGGATGGTCGTCCGATGGGGGAGCGGCCACTCGCGTGCGCGATGTCGTGAGTGTGCTCGTGGCGGTCGCCTGCGCCGGTGCTCTGGCATCGAGCATCGTGCGACGCAAAGCCGGTGTTCGCGGACGAATCGCCGAACACGATCGGCGCAGTCAGCGAATCGCCGAAATGACCGGTATCGACCGCGATGAGGTGGCCATCGATCGAGTGGGCCGAGAGTTCGATCCCCGTCTCGATCTGATCGCGCCGATCGTCGGAACGGTTGGTCTGGTGGCCGCCGGCGTCGATGCTGGAGGTAACGATGCGCTCGCCGTCGCACGCACCGTCGTGGGTGCGGTGTTCCTCGGGTTCGTGACGGATGCGATGCTGCTCGGCCACTGGTATCTCGTGCAGCCCGGGCTCCCGCGCCGTCACGTGAACGACATCGTGAGGGCGTTCCTGTGGGTCTGGCCCGCCGAAGTGGTGGTGATGCTGCTGCCGACCGGGATGTTCAGCGTCTTCTCCGGCGCGGTCGACGACGGTTGGGGCGGACAACTCGGATGGTTCTGGGCGGCGTGTGCGGCGACCACCGGCATTCTCGGTGTGGTCACGCAACGCGCACTGCGCGAACGCTCGTATTCGGCGGTGATGGCCGCCACCGGCCTCATGTATCTCGCGATCCTGACGGCGTTCGGCACCGATCTGGTGGCACGCGCCGTTCTCGCGGGTTGATCAGCCGATCACTCCGGCGGCCCGCAGGGCTGCGGCATCGAGACCGACTTCGGCGACGATCTCGTCGCTGTGCTCACCGGGCATCGGAGCGTGGCGTCCGACGCGGGAGGGAGTGGCCGAGAAGCGAGCAGCCGGGCGCGGTTCGCGGGTGCGGCCGGCCACCGGGTGATCGCGTTCGACGAACACGGCGTTGTTGATCACCTGAGGCTGCGCGGGCAGTTCGGGAATCGTCACGATCTTCGACGCCGGCACGTCGCACTCGTGGGCTCGCTCGACGAATTCGTCGACTCCGCGTTGCGACGCGAGTTCGATCATGAGCGGGACCAACTGCGAAGCGTTCGCCGAGCGCGCGAACATCGTCGAGAAGCGTTCGTCCGACGCGAGGTCGGGTCGGCCATAGGCCTCGCAGAGACCCTTGAACTCCGAATCGCTCACCACTCCGATGGACGCGAAGCCGTCCTTCATCCGCGTGACGGCGTAGTTCTGTGCGATCGTCGGCATACGAGTCGCGTCGTCGTCGAGGAGGACGGCATCCATGGCCGAGTCCGGCCACAGGAAAGCGATCGCCGCGTCGAGCATCGCGAGCACGATGTGTTGACCCTGAGCCTGGCCGCGTTCGCGCGCGAGGAGCGCGGCGGTGATGGCCTGGGCGGCCTTCAACGACGTGACTTTGTCGCACAACAACGTGCGGAACAGCGACGGTGTGCCGGTCTGCGGATCGACTTGCACACTGGCCAGACCCGACGCGCCCTGAATCACGTTGTCGTACACGCGATGGCCGCTGGCCGGACCATCGGGCCCGTAACCACTGATGCTCACGTAGACGAGGTTGGGGTTGACGGCCTTCAGATCGTCGTATCCGATGCCGAGACGCTCGACCGCTCCGGGCCGGAAGTTCTGGATCACGACGTCGGCGGTCTTGGCGAGCGTCTTCAAGACCTCCACACCCTCGGGGCGCTTCAGGTCGACGACGAGCGATCGTTTGCCGCGATTGTTGTTGAGGAAGATGCCGGTCATGCCGCCCTTGGCCGTGCCGAGATAGCGCATGAAGTCGCCGATCCCGGGCGACTCGACCTTGATGACGTCCGCGCCTTGATCGGCGAGTGTCATCGCGGCCAGAGGACCGGAGATCATCACCGAGAGATCGAGAACCTTGATGCCGTGGAGAGGGCCGGAAGAAGACATGGCCAGATTGTCGCAGAACGACGAAAACACCGCCGATCCGAGCGGGCTCGAATTCGGCTGAATGAGGTTCTAGATCGGCGAACCGGTGGCCACCAACGGCCACGGGTGCTCGCGCTCGCAGGCGAGTGCCACGTCGAGGAGCAATTGCTCGCTGAAATGTCGGCCCACCACTTGCAGTCCCACCGGAAGGCCGTCCACGAATCCGGACGGAATCGACACCGCGGCGTTGCCGTGCAGGTTGGCCGGGAACGTGAGTCGTCCGTTGTTGCCGGCACCGGCGGTGATTCCGCCGAACTCGCTCGGCAATGGACCTTCGGCGGCGAAGGCGACGTCGGGATTCGACGCCGTGAGAACGAAGTCGACTCCGTCGATCGGATCGAAAATCTCGGCCATGCGATCGTTCAGCGCGGCGCGACGTGATTCGATGCGGGCCCGCGCATCGGTGCCGTATCGACCCAACGTGGCCTCGATGCCGAAGCGCATCTCCGGCGTGAGCACGTCGGCGCAGTCGGGCCAGTGATCGGCCAGAGCGGCGTGGATTTCGATCATGCCGCTGATGCTCCAGGCCGCACCCATGCTCGGAAGCGACGTGTCGATGTCGACGCGTTTCCATCCGAACCGACCCACCAACCAGTCGATCCGTTCGGAGAGCACCGACCACATCGCGGGCGACACCACGGCGCCGCCCCAATCGACGGCCACGGCAACGCGCGCTCCCCGCAACTCGTCGGCGAAGCGGCCGAGCGACGACTCCCACTGAGTGCGGTCGGGGAGGCTGAACGGGTCGCGGGCGTCTCGACCGGTGCACACGTCGAACCAACGCGCGGTGTCGCGCACGCTGCGCGACACGCAGCCGGTGTTGACGGTCAGGTTGCCCAACTGTGCATGAGGTGCGCGCGGAATGCGACCGTACGTCGCCTTGAGCCCGAGCAGCCCGGTGAACCCGGCCGGAATGCGAATCGATCCGCCACCGTCGCCCGCGGTTGCCAGTGTGACGAGGCCGCCCGCCACGGCGGCGGCGCTCCCACCGGACGATCCGCCCGGAGTGCGGCCGTGCTGCCACGGATTGTGCGTCGCACCGTTCAACACCGTGCGGGTGACGTTCACACCGCCGAATTCGCTCGCGGTCGTGAGACCGGCGAACACCGCACCGGCACGTTCGAGACGCTGCACCATCACCGACGAATACGTGGCTTTGCGATCGGCGAACACCACGCAGGCTTCGGTGTCGGGCCAGCCCTCCACTTGATCGAGTTCCTTCACGCCGATGGGCAGGCCGCCGAAGGGGAGTGACACGTCGGCTCGGCGCGCGGCCTCGCGCGCACGCTCCGGATCGACGAACGAGAACGAGTTGAGTCGACTCGACTCGATGGCGGCGAGAGACGCGTCGAGTTCCTCGAGCGGATGGCGCTCCTTGCGGCGGAAAGCGTCCATCAGCGAGCAGGCGTCGCCATTCCACGGAGCGGCCGATGACTGTGACGAGTGCGTGTTCGACGACATGGTTCGGACGCTAGTGCGCTCGTAGAGTCGGACGAGATGGACAGTCGACAGTTCCTCGGTCTGCAGCCCACCCACAATCCCTACCGCTGGGTCCTTCCGGTCGTGCCCGGTATCTCCACCGGCGGCGGGTTCTTGTACGGCGGTTGCGGTTTGGCCGCGGCCGTGGCCGCGATGGAAGGAACGTCGGGTCGCAAGGCCGTGTGGGCGACGGCCCAGTACCTCTCGTACGCGAAGCCGGGCGAGACGATGGACATCGACGTCGTGCTCGCCGTGCACGGTCACCAGATCACGCAAGCACGCGCGCTCTGTCACGTGGGTGATCGCGAGATCCTCACGGTCAACGCCGCCCTGGGCGATCGCGATCTGGTCGAGGCCGGGCAATGGGAAACGATGCCCACCGACATTCCCGCACCGCACGAATGCACCGAGCGCCCGCACGTTCTCGATTGGTCGGGAACCATCTCGAGTCGAATGGATCAGCGCATCGTGAAGGGGCGCGAACATCTCGAGGATCTCGACGGCACGCCCGGTGACGGCCAGGTTCTGCTCTGGACGCGGATTCCCGAGGTGATCGAAGGCGTCGACACCGCGACCCTGGCCATCCTGGGTGATTTCGTACCGATGGGCGTGGGGCAGTCGCTCGGAATTCGCGGCGGCGGCAACAGCCTCGACAACACCATTCGAGTGGGCAAACTCGTCCCCACCGAGTGGGTCCTGCTCGACATTCGCATCCACATGGTCCAGCGCGGATTCGGGCACGGTCTGGTGCACATGTTCGCCGAGGACGGAACTCTTCTGGCCACGGCGAGTCAGAGCTGCATCGTGCGGTTCTGGCGCGACATGCCCGGCCCGGGTCCTTCGGGTAAAGCGAAGTGACCGCGGTCGGCCACAATGGCCGACATGACTTCATCGCTGCCTCGTCGCAATGGCATGACCGTTCCGCTGCCCGGTCACCTGCACACTCATCGCGACAAACTCGTCGAGTTGGCCGACCTCGGGTATTCCGACATCTGGTCGGCCGAATCCGACGGAGCCGACGCGTTCACTCCGCTCACCCTGGCGGCCGCGTGGGAACCGCGTTTACGTCTCGGAACGGCCATCGTTCCGGCCTACACGCGCTCGCCGGCCTGTTTCGCGCAGAGCGTGGCGAGTCTGGCCGACGCCGCACCCGGTCGATTCGCGATCGGCATCGGCTCGAGCAGTAACGTGATCGTCGAGCGTTGGAACGGCGTCCCCTTCGTCGAGCCCTACAAGAAGGTGCGCGACGTGGTTCGCTTCCTGAACGAAGCACTGGCGGGGGAGAAGATCGCCAAGTCGTACGACACGTTTACTGTGAACGGATTCAAACTCGGAGTACGTCCGGAAGTGAAACCGAGCATTCTCGTGGCCGCGTTGCGCGACGGCATGCTGCGGTTGGCCGGACGCGAGGCCGACGGCGCGATCATCAACTGGCTCTCGCCCGACGACGTGCGCAAGGTCGTCGATGTGGTGCGGGACGCCGCCGGTGGCGCCGAGCGCGAGATCGTGGCGCGCATCTTCGTGTGCCCGAGCGAGAACACCGAGGTGGTGCGCAATGCGGCCAAGTTCGCGATCGCGGCTTACCTGAACGTTCCGGTGTACGCGGCGTTCCACGAGTGGCTCGGTCGGGGTCCGCAGTTGGCCGGTATGTGGGACGCGTGGAAGTCCGGTGACCGCAAGGCGGCACTGGCGGCGATCCCGGACGAGGTGGTGGACGATCTGGTGGTGCACGGGTCTCCGGCGCAGTGTCGCGCCCAGATCGATCGGTACTTCGCCAATGGTGTGACCACGAGTTCGTTGGCGATCCTGCCACTCGATCCGGAACTCGACTTCTGGAACGCGGTGAAGGAGTTGTCGCCGAGCGCGAAGTAGACGCCGCGAACCGGGCCGTGCTCGTCAGGCGGCTTTGGAGTCGGCGAAGCCGTCGAGGATGCGCCGCATCTCGGCCACGTGCTCGAGACCGATACGACACGTCTCGTCGTCGAGCATGAAGAGAGACGTGAGATCGTCGGGTGCCGACACGTCGTCGCGATGGAAGCCGTCGAGTGTGAGCTGTTCGGGGCGCGTGGTGCTGGTCATGTCGTCAGCCTGCCGACGGGGTGTGGCAGGGATCTGATGCGCCGCGGCCGGGTTCAGTAGTTTCGTGTCGTGACGGCAGATCAGGGGGACGACTCGCTCGACGAGCGGCCTCCGGCCTGGCCGGTCCTGCGAGCGGCTCTGGCCGCGCAGAAGTGGGGCCTGACCGTCGGTGTGCTGATCGGCCTCACCTGGACCGTGGGCAAGGTCGCGGTGCCGCAACTCACCAAACTCGGGATCGACCGGGCGATCGAGGGTGACGACTCGCTGGCGTTCTGGGCGCTGCTCATCGTCGCGGCCGGAGTGATCGCCGGCATCTTCACCGCTTTCCGACGGTGGATCGCGTTCCGCGAGAGCCGATTGACCGAGACGCGCCTGCGCGAGCGAATCTTCGCGCACCTTCTCACACTTCACGTCGGTTACCACGACCGCATGTCGACCGGCCAGTTGATGAGCCGCGCCTCGTCCGATCTTCAGCAGGTGCAGGCCTTCGTCGTGATGATCCCACTCGTGCTGTCGAACGTGGCGATGATCGTGACCGTCGTCGTTCTCCTGGTGGTGTCCGAGCCGTTGCTCGCCCTGCTCGCACTGGCTCCGTTGCCGCTGGTGAACGTTCTCGCCAATCGCTTCTCACGGCGAATTCATCCGGCCAACATGGCGGTCCAAGCCGAACAGGCCCAACTCGCTTCGGTGGTCGAAGAGACCGTCTCGGGAGTGCGCGTCATCAAGGGCTTCGGTGCCGAGCGAGTCCAGGCGGCCAAGTTGCGTGTCGAGGCCGACGACATCCGGCGCGAGTCGTTGGCGGCGGCGCGGATTCGCAGCCGATTCCTTCCGGCGATCGACTTGTTGCCGGCCATCGGTCTGGTGGCGGTGCTCGGTGCGGGTGGTCATCGGGTGATCGACGGCGACATGACCATCGGCGACCTCGTTAAGTTCAACGCGTACATCACGATGCTCATCTGGCCGTTGCGCAACATCGGAATGACGGTGGCCTTGGGTCAACGTGCGGCGGTGGCACTCGAACGCGTGAACCAGGTCCTGTCGACACCGAGCGCGGTCGCCGACGCGGTCGAACCTCGTCATCTTCCTTCGGGTGTCGCCGTCGGGGCGGTCGAATTCGACCACGTCCGTTTCGGCTACGACACCGGTTCGCTCGTTCTGGACGATTTCCACGTGTCGATACCCGCCGGTCATGCGGTGGCGCTCGTCGGCGGAACCGGCTCGGGCAAGTCGACCGTCGTCCGCCTGCTCACTCGCTTCCACGACGTGGGTGCCGGGGCGATTCGCATCGACGGGGTCGACGTGCGCGACCTCGAATTGCACGAGCTGCGGCGTTCGGTCGGCATCGTGTTCGAGGAGACGTTCCTCTTCAACGACTCCGTTCGCGCCAACATCGCGTTCGCTCGGCCCGACGCGCCGATGGCCGACATCGAGCGAGCGGCTGTACTCGCGGGTGCGCACGAATTCATCCAACGGCTACCCGACGGATACGACACGATTCTCGGTGAGCGCGGCTATTCGCTCTCGGGCGGTCAGCGTCAACGGGTCGCCATCGCTCGGGCGATCATTTCCGATCCACGGGTGCTCGTTCTCGACGATGCGACGTCGGCGGTCGACCCGTCGAAGGAGCACGAGATCCGCGACGCGATGGCCACGGTCATGAAGGGGCGCACCACGATCGTCATCGCGCACCGCCCGGGCACCATCGCCTTGGCCGACACGGTGGTCCTGCTCGACGGCGGACGCGTGGCCGCCGTCGGAACACACGACCGACTGCTCGCCACCGACAGCCGGTACCGGCAAGTGCTCGCGGCCTGGGCCGTGCGCGACGACGCGGGCGATGACGACGCGCCCGTGCCGACGCCCGCGGCCGCTCACGACGTCGCCACCGGCGAGATCGTTCGCTCACGGGCGTCGTCGCCCGATGAGGGGCAGGTCTAGATGTGGGGCATGTCGGCCATCAGCGACGAGGACCGCCTCGATCGAACCGAGACGGTGGGAGTCCTTCGTCGTACCTACTCGCTGGCCCGCGAGCAACGCCGACTCATCCTGGTCGCCTTCGGTCTGGTGGTTGTCAGCACTCTGGTGTCGCTGGCCGGGCCGGTTCTCGTGCGCTTCGGTATCGACCACGGCATCAAGGATCGCAACGGAACCACGCTCAACGTCGTGGTCGCGCTGTACGTGGCGGTCGTGATCGTGGGCTACGTGGTGGGCCGACTGCAGTACGTCGCCATCAATCGCGCCGGCGAAGGATTCCTGCGCGATCTTCGTCTGTTGGTGTTCCGCCGCCTCCAGCGGCAGTCGATGGCCTTCTTCGATCGCGAGAAGGCCGGCGTTCTGGTGTCGCGCATGACGGCCGACATCGAGTCGATGAGCGAACTCATCCAATTCGGCCTGTTGCAGTTCGTCTCGTCGTTCCTCCTGTTGTTGATGTCGACCGTTCTCCTCTTCGCGATGTCGTGGGAGCTGGCCCTGGTGGCCTTCGCGGTGTTCCCGTTCATCGTCGTCGCGTCGATCAGATTCCAGCGCCTCTCCAATCAGGCCTATCTCGAGGTCCGCGAGCGCGTGGGCAACAACCTGTCGACTCTGCAAGAGGGCATCACGGGAGTGCGGGTCATCCAGGCCTACGGCCAGGAGGCCGCGTACAGCGCAAAGTTCCGCACGACCAATCGCGCGCTGTTCGGTTCGCACATGCGGAGCGTGCGAGTGAGCACGTGGTACTTCGGCTTGGTGGAGTTCGCGGGAATCGCGGCGACCGGCGCGATCATCGGAATCGGCGGCTGGCTCGTTCATCGCGATGAGGTCACTCTCGGCACCGTCACCGCCTTCATCCTCCTGCTCGCCAACTTGTTCGATCCGGTGCAGCAGTTGAGCCAGCTCTACAACACGGTGCAATCGTCCACCGCGGCGCTCAACAAGTTGTTCGCGATCATCGACGCCACACCCGACGTGAGCGAAGTCGATTCGCCCAGTCCGTTGCCCCGACGCGGCGCGATCGATGTGCGCGAGGTGACCTTCGCATATCAAGGAGCCGAGCGGCCAGCCCTCGAGTCGGTCACGATGTCGGTGGCCGATGGCGAGCGACTCGCTCTGGTTGGCCCCACGGGTGCGGGCAAGTCGACGCTGGCCAAGTTGATGGCCCGCTTGTACGACCCGACTCGTTCGCCCACGTCCGGTCTCACCGGGGTCGTGCGGTTCGGCGGAGTCGACCTGCGCGAGGCGTCGCTGAAGGAGCTGCGCGAGCGCATCGTGGTGGTGCCCCAGGAGGGCTTCTGCTTCAGCGGTTCGATTCGCGACAACGTGCGCATCGCCCGGGCCGACGCGACCGATGCCGAAGTGGAGAGCGCGTTGGCCTCCATCGGTGCTCTCGATCGATTCGTGCAGTTTCCCGAAGGACTCGACACCGATGTCCGCGAGCGCGGTTCACGTCTGTCGGCGGGCGAGCGTCAACTGGTGGCTCTCGCGCGGGCCGCGCTCGTCGATCCGGCCGTTCTGGTGCTCGACGAAGCGACGTCCAATCTCGACCCCGGCACCGAGGCCGAGGTCGAGGCCGCCCTCGAGCGGCTCATGCGCGGCCGCACCGTCGTAGTGGTCGCGCACCGACTCTCCACCGTTCGTCGTGCCGATCGCATCGCCGTGGTCGATCAAGGCCGATTGGCCGAACTCGGAACGCACGACGAACTGGTTGCTTTGGGCGGCCGATACGCGGCACTCGCCGCGGCGTGGGAGCGAAGCCAGCCGACCGTCTGACGCCGTGCTTGCGGAGAGGGTCAGCCGCGCTCGAAGACGAGCACGAATTCGAGCAGTCCGTCGTCGCCGGTCGTCACGAACTGATTCGACGGATTGGGGATCCCGTAATCGGCGAACACGATCGGAATGTTCCCGAACACTCCGACACGTCCGTTGGAGTACTCGGCGGTCAACGGGAACGTGACCGCTCTCGTGGTGCCGCGAAGAGTGAGGTCTCCGGTCGCTTCGACCGTGACCTGCTGACCGTCGGTCGGAATCGCCCCGAAGTCGATCGGCTGCGTGATGACGAACGAGGCCGTCGGGAAGTTGGCCGCGTCCATGATGCGACCGGTGAACTGGCCGTCGCGACGTGAGCTGTCACTCTTGATCGAGCCGACCTCCACCGAGAAACCACCTTCGACGACCACGGTGCCGTCGATCGTGATCGAGCCGTCGACGGCACTCGTGCGACCCACGCCCTCGGTGTCGACTCCACCAAGGACCTCCTTCACTCGATAGCCGAGTGTCGACTCGGAGGTGGCGACCCATACACCGGTGACGCCGTCCGAAGCGGGTGCCGGTTCGGTCGTTGCCGGCGGCGCCGAATCGGAGGCGGTGGTCGTGACGACGAGAGCGGCCGACAGATCGTCGGTCGACAACTCGTCTTCCGGCTTGTTGATGACTTTCGTCCAGAGCAGGATCGCGCCGTACACGACCGCGATGGCGACCACGGCGAGAAGGACGAGCCGAACGATCAACTTCTTCATCGAGTTCTCCGGATCTCAGCGGGCGACGAAGTACTTCGCCTGAGGATGGTGGCAGATGATCGCCGAGGTCGTCTGCTCGGGCTGGTACTGCCAACCGGTCTCCTCGTTCACCTGGATTCCGAGACGGCCGGCTTCGAGGAGTCGGGCCACGGTGGCGTTGTCCTCGAGATCGGGGCAGGCCGGGTATCCCCACGAGTAGCGGCCGCCGCGGTACTGCTGACGGAACAATCCGCCGATCGACGGGCCGTCCTCGTCGACGAAACCCCACTCGGTGCGAATGCGGCGATGCCACAGTTCGGCGAGAGCCTCGGCCATCTCGACGCCGAGACCATGGACCAGCATGTACTTCTGGTACTCGTTCGCGGCGAACAATTCGGCCGCACGCTCGCTCACCGCGGCGCCCATCGTGACGATGTGGAACGCGGCGTAGTCGGGCTCGGATCCGACGGGTCGGAAGAAATCGGCGATGCACATGAACGGGGCCTGGTTCTGGCGCGGATAGCGGAACCGACAGGCTTCGGTGGTGCGCGATTCATCGGTGAAGACCACGAGGTCGTCGCCATCGGCGTTCACGCAGTAGTACCCGTACACCACCTGCGGCACCAGGTAGTCGCCGGCCTTGGCGGCGGCGAGTTCGCTGCGGAACACGGCGCGAATGCGCTCCTTGAACTCGTCGTCGGATTCGGAGCCCTCCGGCCGGAACTGCCACTGATTTCGATAGAGCGCGGTTTCGTTGACGTACTCGGCGATCTCGTCGAGCGAGATGCCCTTCACGATGCGAGACCCGAGGAACGGGGGAGTGAAGACCGGATTGTCGGTCGCGACCTCGGGTGAGCGGGCGGGGAGATCGACCGGCGCTTCGACGCGATCCGAGCGCTTCGGAATGTTGCGACCGGTCGGCACGCGGCCGAAGTTGGGATCGTCGACGCCGGTGCGCTTGATCTCCATGATGCGGTCGAGAGTGCGCAGGCCCTCGAACGCGTCGCGACCGTAGAAGACCCGACCGTTGTAGACCTCGCGCAGATCGTTCTCGACGTAGCTGCGGGTGAGAGCCGCGCCGCCGAGCAGAACAGGCACCTCGTCGAGGCCGAGGTCGTTCATCTCGACGAGGTTCTCGCGCATGATGAGGGTGGACTTCACCAGGAGCCCGCTCATGCCCAGCGCATCGGCGCCGACTTCCTTGACCTTGGTGAGCATCTCCGAGATCGGAATCTTGATGCCGAGGTTGTGCACTTCGTAGCCGTTGTTGGTGCAGATGATGTCGACCAGGTTCTTGCCGATGTCGTGGACATCCCCCTTGACCGTGGCCAGGACCAACTTGCCCTTCGAGGACGATCCGCCGATCTTTTCCATGTGCGGCTCGAGATGCGCGACCGCGGTCTTCATGGTCTCGGCCGACTGGAGAACGAACGGCAATTGCATCTGACCCGAGCCGAACAACTCGCCGACCACTTTCATGCCGTCGAGCAGGATGTCGTTGACGATCGAGAGCGGAGCATGGCCCGCGGCCAGTGCGGCGTCGAGATCGTCGGTGAGGCCGTCGCGATCACCGTCGATGATGCGGTGCTTGAGACGCTCGTCGATCGGCCAGTCCGAACGGTCTTCCTTCTGGGTTCCCACCGAAGCGACGTCCTCGAACGTCTCGAGCAGCTTCTTCAACGGGTCGTAGTCGGGCCGGCGACGGTCGTAGACGAGATCGAGGCACACCTGCTTGTGTTCTTCGGGCATGCGGGCCAGGGGCACGATCTTGCCGGCGTGCACGATCGCCGAGTCGAGACCGGCGGCCACGCACTCGTGCAGGAACACGCTGTTGAGGGCCTGCCGAGCGGCCGGCTTGAGGCCGAAGCTCACGTTCGACACACCGAGCGTGGTGAACGCGCCCGGAATCTCGGACTTGATGCGGCGAATCGCGTCGATGGTGTGCTTGGCGTCGAGACGGAGGTCGTCGTCTCCGGTGGAGAGCGGGAAGGTGAGCGCGTCGAAGATGAGGTCGTTCGCGTTCAGTCCGTAGCGATCGACCGCGATGCGATGCAGCCGGTGGGCGATCTCCATCTTCCATTCGACATCACGTGCTTGACCGCGCTCGTCGATGAGGAGGCAAACCACGGCCGCGCCGTATTCGCGAGCGAGTGAGAACACGCGATCGAGCCGGCTTCCGGGCGCTTCGCCGTCCTCGAGGTTGGCCGAGTTGAGAATGGCGCGGCCGTGGTGTG
>JBEAXP010000104.1:0-8705 GCA_041159745.1 Actinomycetota bacterium
TCTTCGGTGTGGGCGACGATGCGCTCGAGAGTGGACAAATGGACACACTCGACGTGTTGGTTCAGCATGACGGCTGGCGCATGGGCGATCTCGCCGAAGCACTCCGTGTCGACCCATCCACCGCCACGCGCGCGGTGCAACGGCTCGAGCGAATCGGTTTGGCGCATCGCACGCCGAGCCGCGACGATAAGAGAGTCGTCATCGTCAGCGCAACCGATGCCGGACGCACCCGCCATTCCGAGGCCCTGGCTCGTCGGCAGGACGCCATGCGCTTCATCATGAACTCGTTCGACCCCAACGAACGTGAACAACTGGCCGTGTGCTTCGAGAAGTTCGTCCATGCCCTCGACGAGTTCGTCACCGAGATCGACGAGTCCCGGGCCGAACGAATTGGCTGACGCCTCTCGTTTCGCCGACGAGGCGATGCAATTCGCCCCGCAACTCTTCGGTTCCGCCCTGCGCATGACGCGCAACCGGGCCGATGCCGAGGACCTGGTTCAAGAGACTCTGCTGAAGGCGTTCCGTTCGTACGACTCATTCGAAGCCGGGACCAACCTGCGGGCCTGGCTCTTTCGAATTCTCACCAACACTTTCATCAACTCGTACCGGGCCAAGCAATCACGGCCCCTCGAATCCGAGTTGGGCGACCTCGAAGACCTCTATCTCTACAAGCGGCTCCCCGAACTGGCTCAGCGCACTCGAACGCAGAGCGCCGAGGACGAGATCTTCGATCTCTTCACCGACGACGAGGTGAAGCGAGCGCTCGAAGATCTTCCCGAGTCATTCCTTCTTCCGGTACTTCTCGCCGACGTGCAGGACTTCTCGTATCAGGAGATCGCCACCATGCTCGACGTTCCCATCGGAACCGTGATGAGCCGCCTGCACCGCGGGCGCAAAGCGCTGCAGAAGGCATTGGTCAAATTCGCCGAGGAACGAGGGTTGATCGATGCCGCTTCGAAGTGATGTCAACATGTTGGTAGGAGCAAGCCATGGCTGATTGCCGCGACACCATCGTCCAGTTGTACGCGTACCTCGATCAAATGCTCGACGACGAGTTGCGTCGGGACATCGATCAGCACCTCGGCGACTGCCCCGACTGTCAGGGCCGCGTGGAGTTCGAGTTCTCGCTCAAGGCCCGGATCCGTTCACGAGCGGCCACCGAGCCGATTCCAGCCGACCTCGAACAGCGTCTCCGCGACTGCCTGAACGTCGACCTCGACGAGGACTGACCTCGGTGTGATCCACGGCCGGCGGGGCGAGTGGCCCGAACACCCCCGTCCTCGCTACGCTGAACCCATGCTCGCTGCGTACGTCTGGCATTGGTGGATCGGTGTGGTTCTCTCGGTCGTCGGCGTCGCCACGGTCGCAGCGATGGGTGCCGGCTACATCAAGCAGGTGAGCGCCACGCGTTTCCCGGGCAAGCGCCAACAGCGCGGTCACTCCGAAGGCTGACCATCGGCTCTCCGCTCGACACCGAGTGGCAGAGTCACCCCGACATCCGTCGGTGCATCGAACTGTGCTCATTTCCTGAACCAGGCTCATCGGTTACGTGTGCCGTGTCGGGCGGGGCCGACTCACTGGCCCTTCTCGTCCTGGCCCGCGCTGCCCACTTGTCGGTCCTGGCGATTCACGTCGATCACGGACTACGCCCCGGCTCTTCCGATGAAGCCCACCGAGTCGCCTCAGCCGCTCGCGACGTTGGCGCCGACTTTCGAGCAGTGAGCATCGACGTCGAACCCGGGCCCAATCTCGAAGCACGAGCCCGCGAACTGCGGTACGGGAGTCTTCCGGCCGACGTGTTGACGGGGCACACCGCCGACGATCTCGCCGAGACCGTCGTCGTCAATCTCCTCCGCGGAGCCGGCCTCCCCGGACTCGTCGGAGTTCGACCCACCGGCGGTCCGTCCGGTCAGGTCGGACATCCGCTGCTCGAGCTCCGTCGATCCGACACAGAATCGGTGTGCCGCGCCATGAACTGGACGCCGTTCACCGACCCGTCCAACACCGACACGACCTTGCTCAGGAATCGGGTTCGACGCGAGGTGATTCCATACCTGAACGAGGTGTCGGGTCGTGATCTGGTTCCGATTCTCGCTCGTCAATCCAAGTTGATCGCCGATGACAACGACCTGCTCGACTCGTTGTCCGAGCACATCGACCCCACCGATGCGCGAGTTCTCGCCTCCTCACCACCCGCCTTGGCGCGGCGGGCCGTACGGCGTTGGCTCACCGCGACCCACCCGCCCGATGCCGCAACCATCGATCGAGTTCTGGCCGTGGCGCGCGGAGAGGCGGTCGCGTGCGAAATCCCGGGAGGGCATCGGGTCAGCCGCCGGAATCAGGTCCTTTCTCTCACACGGTTCGGCGAACACGACTAGATTCGATCCCCGTGCCTCCGAAGTTGCGTGGAAAATGGGCGTTGGGAATCACCCCGCGCAACTTCACCTGGATCCTGAAAGATCGACTCGCGGTCTGCGAGCGCCCGGGCGGTTACGGCGACAACCACCGCCGTGTTCGCCGTCAAGAAGAGATCATCTGGATTCGCGAGAACGGCTTCGGCCACGTGGTCTCGATCATCACGGCGCCGCACAATCTCCACAACTACGTCGAGATGAACGTGTCGCACAGCCATCGACCGTTCTCCAACGACGCAGTTGACGAATGGGCCAAGTCGCTATTCGTCGAACTCAAGAGTCATCTGGCCAAGAAGACCAAAGTGATCGTGCACGGCGAAGAAGTCGGCGATCGCATCATGGGTGCGATGGGAGCGTTCATCCGCTGGTCGGGTCTCGTCGACGACCCCACCGAAGCGATCATGGTCGCCGAGAAACTGGCCGGACACCAGCTCGACTCGTCGGCGCGGGCCCTCATCCTGCGCGCCCACGAATTGCGCTGAGAACTCATCCCCAACGACCCCGTCCGGTAGGGTCGCTACATGACCACCACGAGTGGGAAGCGCGTCCTCGTGACCGGCATGGGAAGCCAATTGGGCTCCCTCGTCGCCTCCGAACTCGAAAACGAGAGTTGGGTCGCCGAGATCGCCGGATTCGACATCGATCCTCCGCGACGCCGACTCGATCGCTCGCGGTTCCACATGATCCACCCCACCGACGTGGTGAGCCGCGCCTCGGTGGTCAAAGAGTTCAACCCGCACGTCATCGTCCACCTGGGTGTGTGGGAACCCGACGCCCGAGCCAACCCCAAGCAGGCTGAACTCCTCACACAGCAGTCGGCCGAATCTCTCTTCACCGTCGCCAAGCGTGCGACCGCCCTCGAGCACATCGTCGTTCGCTCGGGCGTGGAGGTGTACGGACGGGGCGGCGATCGGCCGAAGACACCCGACGAAACGACCAAGATGCGACCCACCAGTCAATACGGCCGCATGCTCATGTATCTCGAGCACGCCGCCGACCGGGCGTTCAACGGAACTCGCATCGGCATCACCTCCCTCCGGCTCGCCCCCGTGGTCGGCCCGCACATTCCGAGCCCGCTTGGCCGACTCCTTCGTCTTCCGATGGTTCCGTTCAACGCGCTGCGGGGTCCGAGTTTCAATCTCCTCCACGAGATGGACGCGGCTCGCGCCTTCGTTCTGGCGGCGCAACGTCGCCCCGGCACACCCATCAACATCGTCGGATCCGGCGCCGTGAGCGGTTTCTCGGCCATCTTGCGCGGTCGCCGGGTGCCGGTTCCGTTGCTCGGACCCGAGTGGGCGATCACTCGTCGCATCACTCACCTCTTCGGCGCACCCGTTCCCGAGCACGTGATGGAAGTGCTGCACCACGGTCGTCTCGCCTCGTCATCGGCGTGTCGCGAACACCTGGCGTGGGAACCCGAGATGTCCACCGGCGACGTCCTCGACGCGCTCTACTCGTGGGAAGGCATCGTGCGCACTCCTCCTCGCCTCGCCTGGGACATCGCGTCGTGAGTTACGCCACCGCGACCGACGGCATTCGCCTTCATTACGACGCGATCGGCCGCAAGTCGAGCCCACCGGTCCTGATGATTCAGGGGCTCGGGGCCGACAAGAACCTCTGGAACTTCCAACGCTTCGTGTTGGCGGCCAAGTACCGGGTGATCGCGCACGACAACCGAGGTGCGGGCCGCAGCGACAAGCCGTTCGGTGCCTACACACTCGAACAGATGGTCGACGATGCCATCGCGGTTCTCGATCACGAAGGCGTCGAGACGGCTCACGTCGTCGGAGCATCGATGGGCGGTGCCATCTCCCAGATCCTCGCCGTGAAGTATCCCGATCGAGTGCGTTCGCTCACTCTGCTCTGCACCGCGTGCCGCAACCACGAATGGCGTCGCGATCTCCTGCGCTCCTGGGCCGACACCGCCACCACCCGCGGCATGGGGGCGATGACCACCGAAGCAGCACGATGGGTGATCGGTCCACGTTCGTTACGTCGCCTCTGGCCGGCCGTGAGCTGGCTCGGTCCCATCGGCACCTCGCGCGCATCGCACGGCTTCAACGGCCAGGTTCAGGCTCTGCTCGCGGTCGACGAGACGCTGGTCGACATGTTGTCGAGCATCGCGGTGCCCACCGCAGTGATCGTCGGGAATCAGGACATCCTCACGCCGCGCGCCGACAGCGAGGAGATCGCCGAACGCATTCCCACGGCCGAGCTCATCGTTCTCTCCGGAGCCGCGCATGGCTTGATGATCGAACACGCCACCACCGTCAACCGAGTACTCGGTGATTTCATCGGTCGCGCCGAACGAGCCTGGAAGTCCCGGGCTTCGGTCGCCGCACCGACATTGCGCTCCGTCGCTTCATGAACCACGCGCAACGCGTCATCGTCGTCGGCGCCGGTCTGAGCGGACTCATCGCCGCGCGTGATCTGGCGGCTCGCGGCCTCGAGGTCATCGTGGTCGACAAAGGTCGCGGAGTCGGGGGTCGCCTGGCCACGCGTCGGATCGGCGCACCGACGTCGGCCGTACTCGACCACGGAGCCCAGTTCTTCACCGTTCGCTCTCCCGAGTTCGAGCGCGAAGTGCGCGGGTGGACGCAAGCCGGTGTTGCGCGCGAGTGGTGTCGGGGTTTCGGCGACGACGATGGACATCCGCGTTACGTGGGTGTCGACGGAATGACGTCGATCGCCAAGCATCTCGCTCGCGGTCTCGATGTCCGCACCAACACCCTCGTCTTCGCGATCCGACGAGGCGAATCGTCGCCGTGGGACGTCGTTCTCGACGATGCGACGGTTCTGCCGGCGCACGCCGTCGTCGTCACCTGTCCCCTCCCCCAGACGTACTCGCTACTCGTCTCGGCCGAACTCGAGCTTCCACCGCAACTGCTGTCGACCGACTACGACCGCACTCTCGCGCTACTGACGGTGCTCGATCGACCGGCCACCATCGGACCGCACGGCGGTCGGCAGAACCCGAACGCCACCTTCTCGTGGATCGGCGACAACCACGCGAAAGGGATCTCGCCGGTTCCCGCAGTGACCTTCCACGCATCACCGCAATGGAGCCTCGACCATTGGGACGACGATCACGAGGTCGCCACGTCAACGCTCGCACGAGCCGCCGCCGAGTTCATCGACGGGTGCACGATCGTCGCGTCCGAATTCAAGCGGTGGCGTTTCGCGACACCGCGATCGATCTGGCCGGAACCATGTCATGTGATCGCCGTCGACTCGGCGCACGGCGTCGGCATCATCGCGTTGGCGGGTGACGCGTTCGCCGGACCGAAGGTTGAAGGTGCCGCCCTCAGCGGAGCCGCTGCGGCAACACGAGTGCGGGCCGAACTAGCGGCGCACTGAATCGAGCAGTGCGCCCGAAGCGCGGCGCAACGCGACGGAGGCCGCTGAGTTCGGAAGTCGGTCGCACGCCTGCTCGGCCTTGGTCACGTACGTCTCGGCGAGTGCGATCGCGGCTTCGACACCGCCGTTGGTTCGAACGATCGACAGTGCCTTGTCCTTCTCGATGGAGGACAGCGGCTTGCCGAGAAGGTCGGCCAACTCGCGGGCCGGGACTCCTCCCGACGCCAAGGTGTGCAGAACGGGATAGGTGTACACACCTTCGACCATGTCGTGGCCGGCCGGCTTTCCGAGCTCGGCATCGGTGGACGAAATGTCGAGCAGGTCGTCGACGATCTGGAAGACCATGCCGTAGGCGTCGCCGAATTCGGTGAGGGCGTCGACCACCGGCGTGGTGAACCCGCTCACCAGACCGCCGATGCGAGCCGACGTGGAATACAAAGAAGCCGTCTTGCCGCCGATGGACGACAAATAGCTCTCGACGGGGCGCGCGATGTTGTAGGTGTGGCGCAGCTCTTCGATCTGGCCCTCGCACAAGCGGCCGATGGTGCGCGCGAGAAGCGCCGCGACCTCGGTGCCGAGCGACGCGGCAATTTCCGAAGCCCGAGCCAACAAGAAGTCGCCGGCCAGGATGGCCTGCAGGTTGCCCCATTTGGCGTTGACGGTCTCGACACTGCGACGCGTGGTGGATTCGTCCATCACGTCGTCGTGATACAGCGAACCGAGGTGCACCAGTTCGCAGGCGATCCCGCCCTGAATCGATGCCTCGGTGGTGGGGCCGCCGGCCACCTGCGCCGCCACCACGGAGAACATGGGGCGCAGCCGCTTGCCGCCGGCGAGAAGCAAATGAGAAGCGATTTCAGTGAGGTACGCGTCGGGAGTGCGAACGGAGCGAACGAGCGCCTCGTCGACACGCCGACGGTCGGCGTCTGACCCGGGCAGGTCGAACAGCGGAGAAGCGCTCACAGCGGCAGGCTATGTCGGTTTTCACTCCCACCGGCGAGTGGGCGTGTCCTGCGAAAACGAGACGTTCGACACGCAAACAGGCGTCCCGATCGCTTCTCTGAACCCGCCCACCCCACCTGTAACATGAGCCAAACGCGCCTTCGGGCCGTGGCGAAAGGGTGAGCATGTTCGAACGCTTCACAGACCGGGCCCGTCGAGTCGTGGTGCTGGCCCAAGAAGAAGCGCGCCTGCTCAACCACAGCTACATCGGCACCGAACACATCCTCCTCGGCCTCATCCACGAAGGCGAAGGGGTCGCCGCCAAGGCTCTCGAAACTCTCGGCATCTCCCTCGAAGCCGTCCGCGCTCAGGTCGAAGAGATCATCGGCCAGGGCGGTTCGTCGCCGTCGGGTCACATCCCCTTCACACCGCGGGCCAAGAAGGTTCTCGAGCTCTCGCTGCGCGAGGCTCTGCAACTCGGCCACAACTACATCGGCACCGAGCACATCCTCCTCGGCCTCATCCGCGAGGGCGAAGGTGTGGCCGCACAGGTGCTGGTCAAGTTGGGTGCCGACCTGAGCCGTGTGCGCCAGCAGGTCATCCAATTGCTCTCGGGCTACCAAGGCCCGCAGGGCAAGACCGAAGGCGGCCAGTCCAAGGAGTCCACCTCCGAGCGCAGCGGCGGCAAGGAAGAGGGCGACAAGGGCGGCAGCCAGATCCTCGACCAGTTCGGACGCAACCTCACCCAGATCGCGCGCGAGAAGAAGCTCGATCCGGTCATTGGTCGCGCCCGCGAGATGGAGCGCGTCATGCAGATCCTCTCGCGTCGCACCAAGAACAACCCCGTTCTCATCGGCGAGCCGGGTGTCGGCAAGACCGCCATCGTGGAAGGTCTCGCACAGAAGATCGTTTCCAACGATGTTCCCGACACTCTGCGCAACAAGCAGCTCTACACGCTCGACCTCGGTGCGCTCGTCGCCGGCAGTCGCTACCGCGGCGATTTCGAAGAGCGTCTCAAGAAGGTGCTCAAGGAAATCCGCACCCGCGGCGACATCATCTTGTTCATCGACGAGATCCATACGCTCGTCGGCGCCGGTGCGGCCGAAGGTGCCATCGATGCCGCCAGCATCCTGAAGCCCATGCTCGCGCGCGGCGAACTCCAGACCATCGGCGCCACCACTCTCGACGAGTACCGCAAGCACCTCGAGAAGGACGCCGCTCTCGAGCGTCGCTTCCAGCCGGTGAAGGTGGAAGAGCCGACCGTGGCTCACACCATCGAAATCCTGAAGGGTGTTCGCGACAAGTACGAATCGCATCACCGTGTCACGATCACCGATCAGGCTCTCGTCGCGGCCGCCAATCTCGCCGACCGCTACATCTCCGATCGTCATCTTCCCGACAAGGCCATCGACCTGATCGACGAGGCCGGCAGCCGTCTGCGCATCAAGCGCATGCAGACGCCGCCCGACCTGAAGGACATGGAGACGCGTCTCACCCAGTTGCAGGAAGCCAAGAAGAAGGCCGTCGAAGACCAGAACTACGAAGAGGCCAGCCGTCTGCGCGACCAGGAGAAGCAGCTCCAGACCGAAAAGGCCGCCAAAGAAGCCGAAATCAAGGCAGGCGGCGTCGATCTGTTCGACGAAGTCGACGAAGAGTGCATCGCCGAAGTCCTGTCCATCTGGACCGGCATCCCGGTGTACAAACTCACCGAAGAAGAGACGCAGAAGCTCCTCAACATGGAGGCCGAACTCCACAAGCGCATCATCGGCCAGGAGAACGCCATCAAAGCCGTGTCGCAGAGCATCCGCCGCACACGCGCCGGCCTCAAAGACCCGAAGCGTCCGAGTGGTTCGTTCATCTTCCTCGGGCCAACCGGTGTGGGCAAGACCGAACTCGCCAAGACCCTGAGCGAGTTCTTGTTCGGTGACGAGTCGGCCCTCATCACCCTCGACATGTCCGAGTACATGGAGAAGCACACCGTGAGTCGCCTGG
>JBEAXP010000149.1:0-8651 GCA_041159745.1 Actinomycetota bacterium
GGGACGCAGCCCATGACGTTCGAGTGCGATGACCGACAACGCCGCCGTGAATCCACCCGTACCGATCACCATCGCCTCGCGAGCGGTGAGCCCGGCCGGCATCGGCACCAACCACTCGGCCGGAACACGGCAGAAGCGCGCGTAGGCGCCGTGGCGCGCCGTTCCGATGTCGTAGCCGTGAGCGATCACCGGTGCGCCGACAGCGAATGTCGAGCCGGCCGGATCGACCACGCGCCCCGCCAGGTCGATGCCGGGGATGATCGGCGAAATGCGCGCCACCTTGCCGGCGGTCGTGGACGCCAAGCCGTCCTTGTAATTCACGCTCGACCACTCGACTTCGATGAGGACGCCATCGGGCGCAATGTCGCCGAGTCCGACGGTCCGGACGCCTCTCGTCGCGCTCTCACCATCGTTGGTGAACACGAAGGCCGGAAATGAGGAATCGCTCATGCCGCGACAGTAGTTGCCGATGGCACCGTGAGCCTCGCCCACTACTGTTGTCTCGTGGCGCGCTTCTCGAGAGGCCAGTGGACCAATTGGGCCGGCAATCAGACGTCCCACCCGTACCGCATCCACCGTCCGAACGACGAGGAACAACTCGGCGACATCGTGCGAACAGCCGCCGCCGAGGGCCGGACCGTGAAGCCGGTCGGCACCGGGCACAGTTTCACCGCGACCGCCACCACGAATGGGCATCTGGTTCGACTCGATGACATGGCCAACCTCTCGAACGTCGATCGCGCCGCCGGCACGATCACGGTGGGTGCCGGCATCACGATCGACGTGCTCAACAACGTTCTGCACGGCCTCGGCCTGGCCCTGCCCAATCTGGGCGACATCGCGTATCAGACCATCAGCGGCGCCATCGCGACGTCCACCCACGGAACGGGGCGCCACCTCACCGGTTTGGCCGGCCAGGTGAAACGACTGCGCCTGATCGACGGAACGGGCCGCAGCCATGATCTCGGCCCCGAACACGGTGATCTCTTCCAGGCGGCGAGAGTGAACGTGGGCGCACTCGGAGTCGTGAGCGAGTACACGCTCGGCGTAGTGCCAGCCTTTCGACTCCGCGCGCAGGAAGGTGCCCGCAAGCTCGACGACCTTCTCGAGAACCTCGACGCGCTCGTCGACGGCAACGACCATTTCGAATTCTTCTGGCTGCCCCACACTCCGTGGGCTCTCACCAAGCGCAACAACCGCACCGACGAACCCATTCCTCCGAGCACAGCGCGTGATCGGGCCCGCCACTGGTGGTCGAAAACCTTCATCGAGAACATCGGCTTCGGTGCGCTCTGCGAGATCGGGCGGCGCAAACCCTCGCTCATCCCCCGATTGGCGACGGCCCTGCCTTCCAGTGGTCAGTCGACGTACGTGAACGACAGTTTCCGGATCTACGCGTCGAAGCGGATCGTGAAATTCCTGGAGATGGAGTATTCGATACCGCGCCAGCACTGCGCCGAGGCTCTGACCCGAATCCGTTCGGTGATCGACGAACGCGGACACCTCGTGAGCTTCCCGGTGGAAGTCCGGTTCACCGCGGCCGACGACGTCACCCTGTCGACGGCCCATGGCCGCGAATCGGCGTACATCGCGGTGCACATGTACAAGGGCACTCCGTGGCCCGTGGCCGAGCGTTACTTCCGCGACGTCGAAGAGATCATGACGAGTTACTCGGGCCGCCCGCACTGGGGCAAGCTCCACTTCCGCTCGGCAGCCGATCTCGCTCCGCTATACCCGAAGTGGAACTCGTTCATCGAAGCACGAAACGAACTCGATCCGAATCGCGTGTTCGCCAACGACTACACCCGACAGGTGTTCGGCGACTGATCAGCGACCCATCACGATCGAATCGCCCGGCTTCCATTCGGCGTGCGCTCGCCGCCAGCGCTCGAACACCTTCACGATGTGCGGCGGATCGCCGTGGATCTCGGTGAAACCACCCGTGACCGACCGGGTGTCGAAATACGAAGCATTCACGCCATCGGCGTAGAGCTCGCAGGCCGGCTCGAAACCCAGGTCGAGGAGTCGCTGACGCTCGGCCCCGAAATCGGACACCAGATAGGCGACGTGGTGGAAACCCGACTCCCCCGGCCCGTACATGTCGCGGTAGATCGACGGCTGGTCGTCGTGCTGCTGGATGAACTGGATCATGAGATCTCCGAGATATCCGAACGCGTACGACACGTCGGCCTCCACCGGAGTTCCGCGGTAGGTGAACGAATCGGTTCGATGATGCGGCGCGATCGCGAAGGGCCCGGCACCGAACAAGGCGTGCCACCGCGCGATGGACTCCTCGATGTCGGCGACGAAGTAAGCGTGCTGGAACAACCGGATCATGGAAGTTCACTCCTTCTGGAAGCGCGGCGATCGCTCATTCGATGGCCCCAACGATGGACCGTTCCGGCCAGACCCTCGGGGTTCTTCACCGCCATCAGGATGAGGCCGATGGCCCCGACGATGATCTCCCATCGACCGAACTCGACACCGAGTCTGGCCCAGCCCGAATCGAGCGCCTTGAAGCCGATGCCATCGGACGCGAAGATGCCCGCGAGGACCGCTCCGGAAATCGACGCGATGCCGCCGAGGTAGGCGAAGGCCAACAACACGAGCGACGAGAAGAACGTGTACGAGTTGGCCGAGACCGAACCGAAGCGATAGGCGATCAACGTGCCCATGAGGCCCGCGATGAAGGACGACACCGCGAAACCGAGCAACTTGGTGCGGGCCGCGTCGATGGCGATCGATTCGGCGGCCCGTTCATTCGAGCGAACCGAGAGGAACTTCCGACCGGTGTCGCTCCGTCGAACATTGGCGACAAGCACCGCGATCAGGGCGACCACGACGGTGACCATCACACCGAAGACCGGCCGATAGGGATCGTCTTCGCTGCGCAGTCCCAGATTGATGCCGAACAACTCGGGACGGCTCACCGGTGCGCCGCCGCTCGACAAGTCGCCCACGAACACCGAGTTCTTGAAGATGAACTCCTGGACGGCGATGCTTCCGGCCAGGGTGACGATCGCCAAGTTGACCCCGCGCACTCGCAATGCCGGAACTCCGACCAACACTCCGAATCCGGTGGCGACGAGTGCGGCGGCGAGGGGTGCGATGGGAAAGGGCAGACCCAGCCGCTCGGTGAAGCGTGACAGGGCGAATCCGGCCACTCCCGCGATCGTCATCTGGGCCAGTGAGATCTGCCCGAGATAGCCCGTGACGACCACCAGGGACAGCGCGAGACCACAAAAGGTCACCGACGTGAGCAGGGCCAGCCCCCACGTGTCGGGAATGGTGACGAAGGCGATGATCACCGTCGCCACCGCCAAGAGAGCTTGGCGAGGACGCAACTCGCCGTCGCCCACTTCGGCGAGTCGACCCGTCTCGAGTGCCCCTCGTTCGGGAATTCGCTTGCCCATGATCACGAGCGCGGCGATCACGGCGAAGAACACCAAGCCATCGCGCAGACCGAGCGTGGGCAGCCACGAGAAGTCGGACTGCAACGCGGGCGCCAACGATTGAACGATGCCGATGAGCAGTCCGGCCGCAACCGTCCAGCCGAACGACATGAAGCGACCGACCAGTGCGGCACCGAGAGCGGGAACCATCAACTGGGTGAAGAGCAACGGTGACAACTGGAAGATCGGAGCGGCCAGGATGCCGATGATCGACGCGATCATCGATGCGGCGACCCACGTGAAAATGGCCAGACGATCGGCCGCGAAACCCAGGAGGACGGCGCCCTTCTCGGATTCAGCCGAGGCGCGAATCGCCAGACCCTGCCGAGTGAACCGGAAAAGTGCCCAGAACGCCGCCGCCAGGACGAGGGCGATGCCGACGAGCCACAACGCATCGACATCGATGACCAGATCGTCGCTGAGGCGAAGAACTCCGCCGGGAAGCGTGGACGGGAGATTGATGCTGCTCGATCCCTCGAACCGAACCCCGATCATGCCCTGCAGAGCGAGGAGAACGCCGATGCTGGCGACCAACTTGGCGAGCAGCGGCGATGACCGCAACGCGCGGAAGATGAGCACGTACGCCAAAGCGCTGACGACCGCCGCGGTCGCGATGGTGATGACCACGGCCGACGCGACCGTGACACGAACGTCATCGCCTCCGAATCGGTGGGCCTGCCAGGGTCCGGGAATGAAGATCGGATACCGCGCGTTGGTCCGAAGGTCGTAATACACGTAGGCCGACCAGGCGCAGATCGCGCCGAAACTGAAGTTCACGAGCCCCGACCCGCGCGCCGTGACGACCAGTCCGAGTCCCATCAGCGCGTACACCGCGCCGGCACCGAGGCCGGCCAGGATCGCTGCGAGGTAGGCGGTCATGTCGCTCAGAATTCCAGCACATCGAGCGCCGACACCTGCGCGCCCCCGAAAGCCGGTTCGATTCCGTTCTCGGTGTAGCGCGCGAAGGGAATCTCGAACAGACACACGCTGGGCAATGCGGGCACCGAACCGCACTTCAGTGGAGCGTCACTGGCCCAGAATCGACCGCGTCCCGTCCGAAAGGCCTCGTTGATCGCGTCGCCGCTCAGCGGGGCATCGAGGTTCGCGGCCACCTTCCAGATCGTGAGCAACTGGTCCCAGCCCAACGAGGTGAAGCCGTAGCGGTCGATCTGCTCGGGTCGCTTCCCGGTCACGTCGGCCACATACCTCCGCATCGTTCGCGAGTCGTCCGACTCGGCTCCGCCCGACGCCCCGGCGAAGTACCAACCGACCGCGGCGTCGCCCACGGCATCGATGACGGCGTCACCAAGACACGCGGTCGAGGCGAAACTCGGAACGTCGATGCCAAGGTCGGCGCGGGCGCGCATCAATCCCACGCATCCGGCCTGGCTGTAGAACACGATGATCGCGGTCGGATCGAATGCCGCCGCTTGCTGCATGAGTGAGCGATACCCGGCGTCCGACTCGGTCTCGCCGCCCTTGATCGTCGTGAACTCCGCGCCTCCGGCCCGCAAAGCCGGCTCGAGGTACGTGAGAGCGTCGGCGGTCGCCGCACTGTCGGCGGCGATGATCGCGACTCTCTTCAGACCCAGGTACCTCTCGCTCACGATCGCATTGGCGGTGGCCGCCTGAACGACCAGATTGCCCGCCGTGATGTACACCGCGTTGGCCGAGTAGTCGCCGGCGAACACCGGAACGGCTCCGATCACGGGAACACCGGCCGACTCGAACGTGCCGTACGCGACGAACAGATCGAGGCCGATCATGGCCATGTCGACGCCCCGTGCGGCGAGGTCCTGGGCGCAGGCCTGCGACGATTCCGGACTGGCTTGGGTGGCGCACACGATCAGTTCGAGCGGTCGACCCCCGAAGCCACCGAGTTCGGAGTTGATGTAGTTCGCCGCGGCCCGAAAGGCGATCGAAAAGTCGGGGAAGTCGACGCCCGGGTTGCCCTCACTGTTCACGACCCCGATCACGAAGGGTTCACCCGACGGGGCCGGCACCGTGGACGCCGGGGCGATCGAACTACTCGAGGAAATCGAGGTCGGTGTCGTCGTCTCGGCGACGGCTTCGTAGCCGGGCTTCGGCTCGGTGCACGCCGCGATGCCCACGCATGCCGCCAGCACGAGTGACCAGCGCCCCACCACGTGGGAGACGCTAGTCAATGCAGCGGGGGTCAGCAGTCGCTCAGCACACGAGCCAACGACGCTTTCTCCGCCGGATCGACCGACAGCGCCCACGTGGCCTTCACGCCCACCCACTCGATGGCGTACTGACACCAGTACTCGCGGCGACTCGGGAGCCATTCGGCGGGGTCGCGATCACCTTTCGAGCGATTGCTCGACGCGCTCACGGCAATGAGTGAGAAGGCCGTGTTCAGGTCGTTGGCGAAAGCCTGTCGGCGCTCGGCGGTCCACGCCTTGGCGCCAGAGTCCCAGGCTTCCTTGAGCGCAACCACGTGATCGATGTCGAACGATGACGCGTTGGTGGTGGTGCGGCCGTCGTAGACCGAATACCACTGGCCGCCCGAGATCGAACAGCGACTTCCCACCCGCACCGGTCGCAACGACTCGGCGATGAGCACCTCACGCCGCGTGTCGCAGCCGTCGCGGTCTTCGTCGATCCAGTGCTTGAACGCCGAGCGGTTGTACCCCGAGCCGTCCTCGGGAGCGACAACGAGAGTGTCGAGAACCTGCATTGGCGTCGGTCCGGTCGCCGCCGCCAGCGCCGGAGTCGTCGACATCGTCGACGCCCCGACAACGAACACGATCGACGCGATCCGGCGGCGCATGATCTCAAACTACGTTCCGGGCCGACGGCATCGATCGACCCGAACGAAATCAGTGTGGAGCGATCGTCACTGACTCTTCGTGCCGGTCTTGCCGGCATTGTCGGTCACCGTCGCCGACACCTTGCTCGAGAGCAGGACCGACGACTTGCAGACCCAGGTCGACTCGATGGTCGACTGATCGCTGATTCGAGTTGCCTGAACAGTCGACTTGTTGACCGGACTGGTGAACACGCACTCGACCTTGACGATGTCCTGTCCGCCGAGACCGGCTTCCTTGACGCGCACCGTGGCCTCGATCGAACCGGGCAACGTCTTGGTGACGATCGACGTGATGGACGGTGACCCGCCACCGGCATTGCCGATCGTCGGGACCGGCGATCCGACCACGACGGTGGGGATGACCAGAGTCGGAATCGACTTTGGAAGAGTGGGAATGGAGATCGATGCGTTCGGGCCCAGGGACGACGACGGAATCGACACACCGGGAGCGATGGTGAACGTGGGCGCACTCGGCGCCGCTCCACCCGAACCGCTGCCCTGCGGTGCGGCCGACGGCGCTTCAGTGGCCGGAGCGGGCGCCGCGGCACCAGCGGTGGTGGCCTCCGTCTCGTCAGTTCCCCCGTCGGCGCCATCTGTGGTCGGAACGATGATCGGATCGACCCCGAGTTCTTCCCACTGCTCGGGTGTGACGAGACCCTCCAGACCCGGATTCCCGGTCAGGAGCTCGGTCACCGCCTCGACATCGCCGGCCTGAATACTCGCCTGCAATTGGGTGATCAATTCCGCGAGCTGCTCCTCGGAAATCTCCGTGGCACCCGAGTCGTCCCCGCCGCACGCCATCAATCCCCAAGACGACGCCGCGATCGTCGCCACGGCCACGGCCCGACGAACGATACTGACTCGAACCTTCTTCACGATGAACCTCCCGCTCGGGCCAGACGACCCTTCAAACTGAGTTCGATTCTAGGAAGGGCCGGGGTGAAAGGCCAGCACCGAGAACGGGTTGGGGAGGCCTGAGCTTGCTTGACGATTTCCAGAAATTCTTCTCAATTTCGGTAACAACGTCCCGGCTCGGCCCGATCACCACGTCGTGAACCGAACCATGCGCCTCCTCCCCTTCGCCATCGCCGCCAGCACCCTTCTCGGTCTCGGCGCCTCCGCGGCCTCCGCCGCAACCGAGGCCGGAGCACCGGTCGCCGCCTCGTCGTACATCATTCGATTCACCCCGGCCTCCGATGCGCGCAACGAGGTCGCCACGCTGAAGAGCGCCGGAATCGGCGTCAGTCGCGTCTTCGAGAACGTGTTCCCCGGCGCGGTCGTCCAGGCCAACGAGAAGCAGGTCGACGCACTTCGCAAGAACCCCCGCGTCGCGGTCATCGAACCCGATTCACGCGTCGCTCTCGAAGCCAGCCAGAGCGGAGCCCCCTGGGGCCTCGATCGAATCGATCAGCGGGGCCTGCCTCTGTCGGGATCGTTCAACTACACGGTCGGCTCGTCGTCGGTGACCGCCTACGTGATCGACACGGGCGTTCTCGCGTCGCACTCGGACTTCGCGGGACGCGTCGCCGCCGGATTCACGAGCATCAGCGATGCCAACGGCACGTCCGACTGCAACGGCCACGGAACCCACGTCGCCGGCACCATCGGAGGCAACACCTACGGAGTCGCCAAGACGGCGTCCATCGTTCCGGTGCGCGTCCTCGACTGCGCGGGTTCGGGCACCTGGTCGGGCGTGATCGCCGGACTCGACTGGATCGTGGCTCACCACCCCGCGGGCGTGCCGGCGGTGGCCAACATGAGTCTCGGAGGTGGCGCGAGTTCGAGCGTCGATGCCGCCGTTCAATCGGTCATCAACGACGGCGTCACCGTGGTCGTGGCCGCTGGCAACAGCAACGTCGACGCGTGCGGTACTTCGCCGGCTCGCGTCCCGGGTGCCATCACCGTGGCGGCTTCCGACTCGGCCGACACCCGCGCCTCGTTCTCGAACTTCGGAACGTGCGTCGACATCTTCGCTCCGGGAGTCGCGATCACCTCGGCCTGGTCGAACGGAGCGACCAACACGATTTCGGGCACCTCGATGGCCTCACCCCACGTGGCCGGTGCGGCCGCCCTGCTTCTTTCGTCGACTCCGACCACGACTCCCGCCGACCTGGCCTCACGTCTTCTCAACTCGGCGACCCAAGGGGTCGTGAAGAACGCCGGCACCGGATCGCCGAACCGCCTCCTGTTCGCCGAGTACGTCGCCGATCCCACACCCATCACGGCCCCCTCGGCACCGACCAACGTCAACGCCACCGGCGGCAAGCGGTCGGCTTCGGTCTCCTGGACTCCCGGCTCCAACGGCGGCTCGCCGATCACGGCGTTCGTGGTGAGCGTCTACTCGAACGGCGCGCGCATCGGAACCGTCT